>PLRW01000190.1 GCA_003164955.1 Actinomycetota bacterium | reverse complement strand
CGATGCCTGCGGTCAGGCGCCGGGCGTGGTCGCAGCAGTCGTCGATGATCTGGGCGATGCCGGAGCGCCCCAGGGAGCGGATGGCGGCATAGACGGCGAAGCCACGGCCGCGCCGGGACCATTCGGGGTTGTAGTCGATCTGGTCGCGGGGGGCAGCGCCGCCGCCGGTCCCGGCGGCGTGGATGAGGTAGCTGGCGGTAATGGACATGGCGGCCTTGTGCTGGGCGGGGTGAGCGGTGAAAACCAGGCCACAGTCGAAGGGCACGTTGAGCCACTTGTGGGCGTCGGTGGTCCAAGAGTCTGCAGCATCGATGCCGGCGAGGAGGTGGCGGTGGCGCCGGCTCACCGCGACCCACAGCCCGAACGCGCCATCGACGTGCACCCAAGCGCTTCGGGCATGGGCGATGCGGCACGCCTGGGTGTAGTCATCGAAGGATCCGGTGTTGATCTCGCCGGCCTGCAAGCACACAATCGCTGGGCCATCCCCGGATCCGAGTTCACGGCTAAGCCCTCCGAGGTCGAGGCGGCCCTGTGGGTCGGCCCCGGCGTTGACGATCGCGTCGGTGCCCAGGCCGAGCAGCCGTACCGCGCGGTCGATCGAGGCGTGCTGGTGCCCTGCGGTGATGATCCGGATCGGTGGCGCCCCGGCCAGGCCGCGGCGTTCGACGTCCCAGCCGCGTTCGGCGAGCAGCTTGTTGCGGGCGGCGGCCAGCGCAGTGGCGTGACCCATCTGGGTGCCGGTGACCAGAGCGAACGAGGCATGAGCGGGCAGGCCGAGCAGGTCTTTGAGCCACACTCCGCAAATCTCCTCGGCCACCGCCTCGGCAGGCGCGCACGCATACAGCGCGGCGTTTTGATCCCATGCCGAGGTCAGCCAGTCCGCCGCCAGCGCAGCCGGCACCGAACCGCCGATCACCCACCCGAAGAACCGGCCGCCGGCGCTGCCCAGCAGCCCCGCCTCAGCATCACGGACCAGCTCAGCGATCACTTGAGACGCATCCATTGGCCCATCGGGCAGGGGCCGCCCCAGAACCTCCCGCAACTCCCGGACCCCGGCGGTAACCGAGACCGGCCGCTCGTCCAGCGCCTCGTAGAAATCCGCCGCGTGATCGGCCGTCTGCCGCAACAACGCCCGCACCGTTCCCCCGGGTGGCCCTCCCATCACGGTCAGCCGCCCCGGACCGCGAAGTTGTAGCAGCCGTAGCCCACATTGCGCAGATGCACCAGTTCGACGTCCGGCCGGGCCAGCATCTCGGCGATGACAGCCTCAGCCTGGAGCCCGTCGGCGGCAAGCACGCCGTCGGCGATCCGGCCCTGCCGGTCGTAGGCGCGCACCACCTGCATGCGATGACGCAGACCCGGCGGGTAGCGGCGGGGGGTCGGGTAGCCCTCGCAGGGGTCGGCGTGGACGAACACCGGGCCACGCTCGGCGTATGCCCCGGCGGTGCCTGGCGGCGTGTAGGCGATCAGCATGACCCGCTCGCCGGGCCGCGTCTCGCGCAGGCAGCACCGCACCGGGCTGCCGCCGTTGTCAGCCTGCACAGTCAGCGAGTTTCCAGCCTCATCACGGCCCGCCGCCCGGATCTCCGCAAGCTCGGCCGCCGGGATCGCCTCGAACGTCAGGGCACCGGTGCCCGCAGTCGTGTGTGTCATGCCTCCAGCTTGCCGACCTAAGGGCACCGATGCTGGCGGGAATCGGACATGACAGGCTGCCGTCGATCTGGGCTCTGGCCCGTCCACATGGCCAGGCGGCGAGCCAGCGGGTCTTCCTTGAACGCATTCCCGCACGGAGGCTGAGAGGCCGCTTGAGCCCAGCGGGCGGGGACCGCGACGACTGGTGAGCGGGGGCGCGTCCGCGACCAGCCGGGCGATGTGAGCGTCCAGCTCGGCCTCGGGACCGGTTTGCCCGGCACGGGGCGGCTGTTCCTCCTGGGTGCCCGTAGCGGGAGGCGGGCAGCGCCGGGAGGCCGGTGGCTGGCCGGGGAACCTGACCTAGAGAAGTGGCTGCGGCCCGGGGGGCTGGACAGTCGCGCTCGGCTGTTGGATAACGGCATCCGAGCTGCGACCGGATAAACGATCTCCACTATCAACGACGCTGAGGCGGCGGCTTGGGGAGGCTGATCAGGACATCCAGGCGCAGATGTTCCTTGCATAGGTATTTGATTTCCTCGCATTCGATGAGCCGGATGCGGCCGTTTCGCTGAGCGAAGGCGTGGCCGTCCTTGCTTACCCAGGATGTGGTGACCAGGATGCCTGTTGTGGCGTGCTTGTCGTCCATGACCCCGGCGAGGGCGCGTACCGGCTCGACTCCCACCGCGCTGCGGTAGCGTTTCGCCTGGATGATGCAGTGCCCGCCCATAAAGGGATCTTCGTTGATGGCCACGGCGTCCACCCCGTCGTCCCTGGATGCTTGGGTCACCCAGGATTGCATGCCGATGGCCTCGAATAGCTGCCGGACCAGGTGCTCGAATTCGGTTGGTGTCATATCGAGCAGGTCCGGGCGGCTGTCCAGGCCAGCTACGGCATCCATGCCCGCGACAAACTTGTACTGGGTCAGCAATGCCTCGAAATCCACCACGGGGCGGACTGGCTCCAGGTCGTACGGGTGATTTGAGACGAGCGCATTGAGCTTGCGCAGACAGGTCACTGGATCGAGATTCGCCAGCACGAATGAGGCGAACACTTCCCGTTCCGTGCTGACGGTGATCAGGCAGGGCCTGATGGGCTGCCCCGTGGCCAGGTCCGTCGTGGACACGTGGCCGTAGAAGGTCACAATCGCCGCGACCCGGGGCGGGATGGAGATCAAGATCTCGTGGATCGTCCGGATCGCCACCTGGGCAATGAGCCGGGCGTACCGGTCCTTGATCTCTTTTTCCGGCCGGGCCAGGGTGTCGATCTCGTCGCGATTCGCGACGTACTTATAGCCGCGTTCTGCTGGAATCACGGACTGCAATGGCAGTTCGTATTCAACCGCTACCTCTCGGGGTTCGGGCC
>PLRW01000094.1 GCA_003164955.1 Actinomycetota bacterium | reverse complement strand
GTCGCCGTGCTGGGGGCGCTGTTCGCCGGGCACACGCGGGCGAGCCGGCTCGATGCGCCCGTCGATGCGGCGTTCCGTTCCAGCCTGGGGGCGCACCCCGCCGTGCTGGAGTTCCTGGCCAAATTCGGTGACCTGCCGCTGGTCACCACGGCGATCGCGGCCCTGGTCCTGGGGTGCGCGGCGGCGCGCCGGTGGCGTGGCGCCGCGCTGGCCGCGATCGCGGTGCCCGTGGCGGCCGGCCTCGCCGAAGGTGTGCTCAAACCCGGCATCGGGCGGACGCTGCACGGCTTCCTCAGCTATCCCAGCGGCCACGCCACCAGTTCGTTCGCGCTGGCCACCGTCAGCATCATCCTGCTCGCCGCGGCGCGCCGCCCGCCTGCCCTCACCCGGCGGCTGCTCATGCTCGGCGCGTTCCTGTTCGCGGTGGCCGTCCCGTCCGCCATGGTCGGTCTGGGCGAGCACTACTTCACCGACATCGTGGGCGGCGCGGCCCTGGGGACCGGCGCCGCCCTGCTCACTGCCCTTCTGCTGGATATCGTGTGCGCGTCTGCCCGGTGGCGGGCTGCCCCGCCTAGTCCTGATGTTCGTCGTTCTCGCGGGCTGTCGCGGTAGCGGGCTGCCCCGCGTCCTGGCCCGCGTTCTGGCCCGCGTTCTGGCTGACGTCCTCGCTCTCCGCAGGCTTGGTCCCGTTGGCCGGGCCCGCGTTCCTGGCGGCGTCCGCGCTCTCATGGATGACCGCGCCATTGGCCGCGTCCCGGCCCGTGTCCTTGCTCCCATGGGGCACCGCGCCGTTGGCCGGGCCCGTGTCCTGGCCCGTATCCGCCGCCCGCATCGAGCCGGTCACCATCTGCAGGCCGCCCTCGTGCGTCTCCACCCTCTCGTGCGATCGCGCGCTCTCGTCGGCCCCTAGGCTCTCCTGGCCGCTCGAGGCCGTGCGGGGGCGACGGCGGAACGGGATGAAGGCCGCCGCGATCAGGAGTACGCCGAGGACCCCGGTGCCGACCGGGCCGGCCACCCGGAGCAGGGTGATCGAGGTGGCGTTCTTGTTCGCCAGCGCGACCAGCTGATTCTGGGTGGACTGCGTCATCTTCAGGTCCATGTCGGCCACCGTGAGCTTGCCCTGGCCACCCGGGCCGCGCAGCACGGACAGCCCCTTGACCTCCTCGTCGATGGGGACGCCGGTGCGCGGGTCGACGAAAAAGGTGTTGTCCGCCGACCAGTAGCGGTTGGCGACGACGGTGCTCGAGGACGAGCCTTTCAGCCCCAGCAGGTACGACGGTATGCCGGCCATCTGGGCGGCCACGGTGGGCGGGACGTGCTGGACGAACCGGTACGTCGTCAGGCCGTCGACACGCGCCGTTCCCGTGTACGTGGCCGGGAACGTGTGCCCCGAGTTCGGGTCGAACACCTGATAGGTGGCCTTGTTCGTGTTGACCGGGAACAGCAGCCAGATGCCGCTCTGGCGGACCCTCGTGTCCCCGTTCAGCGAGGCGCCGCAGCAGTTGAGCATTTCCCCGGTGCGGCGGTTGAAGGCGCCCCGCAGGACGACGGCGTTCACCGTGGTCTTGTTCAGCGGGTCCGTGAGGACCGCGGACGAGTCCCACACCGCGTTCGTGTGGCTGCTGGCGCTCGGGTCGCTGCGGACGGTGAGCGTGTAGGTGAGGTTGGCGCCCAGTTCGGTCGATAGCGTGCCCGCGTTGAAGTAGGAGGCGTTCGTGGCCGTGAGGACGTACGTCTGGTTGAAGCTGACCGGGGCGGCGATCACCTGCGGGCCGATGTAGAAGAGCAGCAGCAGCGTGATGGCCACCAGGAATGCGCCCACCCCGGCCAGGGTGAGGCGGAGCTTTCCGAGCCGCCACGGGGGCGGCGCGGCGGGCAGCGCCGTCGTATCGGCGTCGGACGCGGCGGCCGTCGGGCCGGCCGGGGACTTGCGGCCGAAGCGCGCGTGCATAACATCCACCGCCCTACGCTGCGTCTTCGCCGGAGTCGGCGGTTGACTCGTACGCGGCATGCCCGCCCCGGCTGGCCAGGGCCGCGTCACCGATCAAGCCCGGCTGGCCCGGCTGGCCCGGCTGGTCCGGGGAGGAGGCCAGGCTGGGCAGGTGCGGGCGGAGCGCCTCGTGCAGCGGCACGTCGAGGGTGGGCCGTGCGCCGCCGGCCGCGGCGATGGCGAGCAGGTCGCGGTGGCGGTCGTCGCTCACCGTCTCGCCCTGGTCGGCGAGCATGACGGGGATGTCGTCCCGGACGTGGTAGAGGCGGCGCAGCCGCGGGTTGTACAGGACACTCTCGTCGGCGAGGTACAGCAGGGCCTGCTTATCGATCGGGCAGGCCAGCATGTTCAGCAGCAGCGGATCCAGGCTCATGGGGACAGGCCCTTCCATGGGGTAAGAGAACGCGTCGGCGGTCGCGCCGCCCGTCTCGGGACGGCGGCGGGCGGCGCCGCGCTCGGCGGCGATGGTCAGGATGACGGGCACGGTCACGGCACAGATGCCGCCCCCGAGCCGCATGGCCAGCAGCACCGGGCTTGACGGCAACCGCTCGTGGAACAGCAGCGAGCCGATGATCACCAGGTAGCCGGTGCTGAGAATGGTGGAGACGGGAACAACGACAGAGACTGGGCTGCGCTGCAGTGCGGTCTGGAACAGGCACATGCCCGCGGCCAGGCAGGCGAGCACGAGGTACAGGTAGGGCGACAAGGTCGCGGCGGACAGCAGAGCGTTCCCCCGGGGGTGGTGGGGGGCGGAGAACAGGGCGGCCGACAGGGCCTTGAGGCCGAGCCCGGCGACCCCGTACATCAGGCCGGCGCACAGGCTGTAGCTGAGGCCGGTGGCCGGATACCGGTGCCGGCGGCGGCCCGCGCGGTGCGCCGTTCCGTAGATGACCAGAGCGGCCAGGAGGCCGGGGATCGCGGCCGCGGCGACGGCCGGTCCCGCCGCGCCGGTGCCCGCGCCACTGCCCGACGCCGCTCCGCGGCCACTGGACACGCTGAGCAGCACGACCGAGATGATCAGCGCGGCGATGCACACCAGTTCGCTGCGCCCGGGGCGCTCGTGCAGCACCAGGCGGGACAGCACGATGGTTCCCACCAGCCCGGATGCCTGCAGCGGCTGAGCCACCGTCAGCGGTTCCAGGGACAGCACCAGGACCTGCATGACGAGCCCGACGAGGATCAGCGCGAACCCGAGCAGCCACGCCGGGGCGGTGAACAGGGTGCGCAGCAACCGCCCCATGTGGCTGGCGTCGATGGGCGGCAGGTTGATCAGAGCCCGCTTCTCCAGCACGAAGCCGACGTTGTAGACGACGGTGGCCAGCAGGGCGAGAACGATCCCGAACTGAGTCATCCGCGTCCCCCCTGCTGCTGGCCGGCCAACTCGGTGATCGCCTCGCAGTACGCCCCGGCGAAGGCGGTCGCGGCGGCCCGGTCCAGGAGGGCGTGCCGGTACCGGATGGACAGGCAGAGGGGGCCGGAGGCCGTCGCCGCGCCGACGGACAGGCCGCGGGGCATCGGGGCGGGGGCGGCGATCCACAGCGACTGCTCGCCGTCGCCGCCGAAGCGGGGCGGATCCGGGAGCGCGCCCAGGTTCGTGACCAGGGAGGTGTCGGTGAGTACCGGAGCGGCCAGGCGGCGGGCCAGGCGGGCCGTGCGCTGCTTGACGGTGGCCGGGGCCCACCCGGTCGCCAGCAGCCGGCTCATCGCGTCGATCTCGGCCCGGCGCGACTGCTTGCCGACCCGGGTCTGCGCCGCGACCTGTGCGAGCAGCCCAGCCGGATCGGCGCGCTGCCGGGACTGGGTAGACACCCGGATCAGCCGCGACAGGTTCCCGTAGCCCTGCCAGCGCTGCTCCGGGTCACGCGCGTTGACCGGCACGGTGATGCGGATCTGGCCGCTGCGGTGGCCGTGGGCCGTGTTCCACCGGTCCACCGTGAGGCTCAGCGCGGCGACCAGCAGGTCGTTGACCGTCGGGTGCGGCCCGCGGCCTGTGCGGGGAGGCCGGGGCACCGGCATCGAGGTCAGCACGAAACCGTAGCCTGGTCGTCCCGGGCTTCCTCCCTGCGCGGCGATCCGGGTCACGGTGCCCGGCAGCGTGCCTGCCGCGATTCCGCCCCGCCGACCACCCGCCCTGTCCTGCGCACCGGTCCTACCGTGCACGCCGGTCTCACCCTGCACACCAGCACTGTGCACACCGGCCGCACTGGAGAGACTGGCCGCACCGGTCAGATTGGCCGCATTGATCAGGCCCTGCACGTCGAGCACATCGGTCTTACCGTCCGCAGCAGATTCAGCCCGCATACCCGGGCCGCCGGTCCCCGCGCTGATGCCCGCGCGCTTGGTGTAGGCGCCGCTGATCGCGGTGAGCAGGGTGATGCTGGAGATCCCGTCGAAGGCCGCGTGGTGAACCTGCAGGATCAGCGCGTCGCGGTCCGGTCCCACGGCCAGGATCAGCCGGAACGTCGCGTCGTAGAGGGACAGCGGCGAGGCGAACAGGCGTTCCCGCAGCGCGGCCAGCTCGCCGGGGCTGTCCCAGCGGGCCACGGTGAGCGGCCCGCGCCCGCCATCCGGCGCCGTGAGCTGCCAGTGCAGGCGGCGGTCCCAGGGGGACGCCGGGGCCAGGCGCCGCGCGGCCTCCGGAGTGGCGGCCAGTACGTCGTCCAGCGCCGCCGCCAGCGCCGCCCGGTCCAGGTGACCGGGGCCGTGGATCTCCAGTTGCACCAGGTTGGGCTCGTGGGCGCTGTCCAGGTAGAGGTCCAGCTCCTCGATCGTGCTGAGCGGCCGCCGCGACGGGCTGCCCGGTACGCGAGCGGTGTCCCCGAGCATGGTCATCGGGATCCCTCACCTTCCGGGCCGGCTTCTTCCCGGCTGGTTGTTTCCCGGCCGGCCGGGTGCTCTGGGATGGCCAGGCGTTCCGGGCTGGCCAGGCGTTTTGTTTCCCGGCCGGCCGGGTGCTCCGGGATGGCCAGGAATTCCGGGCTGGCCAGGAGTTCTGGGCTGGCCAGACGTTCCGGGGTGAAGACGGTGCCGGGCGTGCGGCGGAGCGGCGTCAGCGCCGCCGCGAGCGCGACCAGGGCGGCCGCCTGTGCGGGCCAGCTGAACGCGCCGAAACCGTATTGTGCGCCGTGGCTCAGCCCGCTGATCGTCACCGCCCCCGCGGCGCACATCGCGGCGAAGGCCAGCAATGGCACCCAGCGCGGCGACCACCAGCCCACCAGCAGGACGACGGGGACCGCGAGCGCGGCCAGGCCGCCGCACGCGGCCAGGACCGCGGTCACGCCGGCGATGGCGAGCCAGTACCCGATCAGGCCCAGCCGCGTGCCGGGGCCGGATGAGGCCGCCGGACCCGCTACGGCCGGGGACGGTCGCCTGCGGCGACGGCGCCACGATGGCCACGCCGCCGCCACGATCACCAGGGCGACCGCGGCTATGGACACTACGAGCGCCTGCCGGTACCCGGTTGCCGGGGTGAACGCCAGGACGACCTTTCCGCCCGCGCCGGCCGGCACCACGAAGGCCTGCTGCCAGCCGTCCAGCGTCACCGGTGCGAGCCGGTGCCCGTTCAGGGTCGCCGTCCAGCCCGGGTTCGCGGCCTGGTGAACCTCAAAGTAGGACTGAGCACCGGGGCCGATCGCCGCGGTGCGGTACTCAGTTCCCCACGAGCCGATATGCAGTGTGCGGGCCGCCGTGGCGGACGCGCGCGCCGTGGCCTGGGCGGTGGCCAGGCTCAGGTCCGTGACCGTGAGCGGCAGCCCGCTTCCCGGCGAGGTCAGATAGTGCGTGCCGGCCCGCAGCACCACCGTGTTTCTGGGGCCGCACACGCGCAGCGGCAGCGGCGTGAGGCTGGTCAGTTCGCCCACGGTACCGGAGACGGCCGTGGCGAAGGTCTGGCCGCCGATGGTCAGCGGCGGCCCCTGCCCGCAACCGAGCGCGAACGGCGTGGCCGCCGTGGGGAGCCCGGTATTCAGGCCGGCCAGTGCCGGGATACTCAGCCCGGCCAGGCCGACCGGCAGCTGCTGGGCCCGGCCGACGAGCGGGTTGTACGCGGTGACCTGCATGACGCTCGGGAAGCTGATGTCGAGCTGGTCGGTCCGCAGCGGCGGGAACGTCAGCACGCCGCTTTGCGGAACGGGCAGATCACGCGTCCCGCTCGGGGTGCTGATCAGGACCTGGGTCGGCTGGGCGGCGATGCCGACGCTGTAGGGGGTCAGCTGGATGGTGCTGATGGTCCGCTGCCCCGGCCACTGCAGGTGCAGGGTGGCGTCCGGGCTGGCCGCAATCCAGCCGGCCGGGGAGCTGGTGCTCAGCAGGTTCTGCGGGCGCAGCGCGGGCACCGAGCCGAAGGTGGAGCTGGCGCTGATGGTCAGCTGCGCCGGCTTGGCGGCGCCCACGTCGTCCAGCAGCGTGTTAAGGGTCGGCCCGGGGACCGCGACGGCGCTGGCCGACACCGTGTAGCGCTGCGCGGACGCGGTGGTGAAGACCCGGTTGAGGTCCGGGTCAGTGGGAATCCCGGGCAGGCCGAGCGTCGTGGCGGTGTTGCGGTAGAAGCTGAACGACGGGGTCGCGCCGCCCTGGACCTGGGACGGCTTCAGGTAGCTGCTGACGTGCACACCGGGGATCGTGACCTCGCTGATGCCCGCGCCGGGGCCGCCGCGGGTGCCGCCGCGGGTCGCGGCGATGGTGATCCGCAGCCAGCGGGTGCTGCCGGACGGGATGTCGAGCGGCTGGGCCGCAGCCGTCGTCTGGGTGTCCGTGACGGCTTGGCCGGTGGCCGTGGTCACCACCAGGCGGGTGGCTACCGGGCGCGGTACGTCGTCGAGCAGGCGGATCGTGACCGGGCCGGACAGGTTCAGCGGGCGGTCGAAGTTGATCTGGATCCACTGCCCGTCGGCGTCCGAGGTCGCCTCGGTCCAGGCGCTGTCCGGATCGCCGTCGAAGGCGTTGAGCGGATCGGCCTGCGGCTCTTCCCAGAGCCAGGACCCCGCGGAGGACGCGGTGACGCTGGCCGCGCCGGTGAGCACCGCGACCGTCTGATGGCCGGCGGTACCGGCGGGCAGCAGCTGGCGGGGCGGCTGGCCGCCCGCCCCGAGCGGGTCATCCGGCGGGTTGGTCTCGGTCGCCGTGTACGTGTAGGAGGTGTTGTTGTTCGGCAGGCTGAAGGCGGTATCGGCGCGGCGGAGCCCGTCGGTGACGTCCTGGCTCGTCGCGGGCGGGTCGGCGGGGCCGTCCTGGCCCGCGATCACGGCGGGCCGGCTGCCCAGCAGGCCCTGCGCCTCGAGCTGCAGGAGCGAGGCGGGGCCGCCGTCGACGAGCGTGGTCGAGGCGGCCGGCAGCACGGCCGCGGGCGCGCTGGCCCGCTCGGCGGGATTGGCCGCCTGGAAGATCTCCACGGGCGGGTAGGACGGCGCGATCGCCTGTACCTGCAGGGCGGTCCCCACGCCGGCCGGGACGGCCGGGACCGGCTGGCCGAAGGCCGCGACCCGGGTGAAGCCGGAGGCCTGCAGCGCGGCGTGCACCAGCGTGGGCGGCGTATAGCCGATCTGGGAGGGATCCAGGTCGTTGCGGACCAGGACGTACCGGATCCCGGCCCGGGCCAGGTAGGCGGCGAGACCGGGCGAGGCCGTTCCCGATTCGATCGCGTCCTCGGCGCCGGACACGAGGTCGCTGGCGCCGCCGCCGGTGTAGGGCACCAGGTTGGCCTGCACCCACGGCGAGCTGGCCAGCGGCTCCAGGGGCTCGTCGATCGGCTGCCCCCAGGTGTAGATCCCGTGCGCGTCGGCCGGGACGACCATGGTGGTTTCGGTCCGGTTATGGGTGCCCAGCCAGGCGGCCGCCTGTTGCCAGTAGGCCGGGATCTGGGTGAACGAGCCGGGCTGCAGCGCCTGCCCGTTCAGGAACGGCAGCGCCAGACCGGCCAGCGCCGCGACGCCGGCCATCGTGCCGATGACGCGGGCGGCGCGCCATCGCCACACGGTCCGGGCCAGGGCGTGCGCGATCCCCAGCGCCAGCACCGCGGCGATCACCGGCTCGATCTTGAAGACGTTGCGCAGCGCCGACAGCGAACCGTTCAGCAGCTCCTGGACCGGCCCGTGCAGCGGGCCGCCGAGCGGCCCGCTGTAGCCGGTCAGCCCCCACAGGGCGGCCACGGCGATGGTGCCGCGCAGCCACAGTGCCTCCGGCAGGTCACGCCGGGCCAGGCCGCTCAGGCCGGCGGCGGCGGCCACCGTGACGGCCCCCACCGCCCACACCGTGCCCACGACCACCGATGCGGCGTTGAGCCACGGCACCCCGAAGTTCAGGTAGGCGACCCAGTTGCCGCTGCCGCGCAGCACCGCCGACGCCGACATGGTCTGCGTGGTGTTCGCGGACTGCTCGATGTAGGGCAGGAAGTTGAAGCCGTACTTGCCCTGGTACAGCAGCGGCACGAGCCACCACAACGTGGCCAGCAGGACCGCCGGCGCCCACCAGGCGGCCAGCTCCCATCGGCGCCGCCCCGTACGCGTCAGCACGTAAATCCCGGGCAGCACCAGCGCGGCCAGGGTCGACGTCGCGTTGACGCCGCCCATGCAGGCCACGAGCAGGGCCGAGACGGCCGCGGCCCGCCGGGCCGAGCGGACGTGGATCAGCGGCAGCACGGCCCACGGGGCCAGCACGCCGGGCAGTACGGCCGCGGAGGTCGAGCCGATCAGGATGGTGAAGGTCGGCCACAGCGCGAACGCGGCCCCGGCCAGCAGCCGGGTCGGGCGCGATCCGATGCGGAGCGCCTCCGCCAGCCGGACGACGCCCAGGAACGCCACCGTCACCAGCAGGGACATCCAGAGCCGTTCGGCCACCCACACCGGCACATGCAGCGCGTGCGCCGTCAGGTAGAACAGGCCCATCGGGAAGGCGTAGCCGATGTACTGGTCCTGCAGGCTGCCCAGCCACTCCAGCGGATTCCACAGGTGCCAGAGCCGCTCGTAGAAACCTACCGGGTCGATGTCGACGCCCAGCTTCGTGTCGAACGTCATCCGCCCCGGGTCCTGAACCAGCAGGGCAGTCAGCGTCAGGCCCCACAGCAGCGCGGCCCACTGGCGGCCGGCCCGTTCGGCGGAGTCGGCCCAGCCGTCCCGCAGCCATTGGAGCCGCCGCTGGCCGCCGCCTTCCGAGCCCGGCGCGGGCCGGGTGACCTCCTCCTCGGGGAGCTGAAGCGTCGTCACGCCTGCCGCCGCAGGATGACCAGCAGGTTCCAGGTCAGCAGCTCGCGCAGCCCGGGTATCAGCACGAGGAACTTGCACCAGCGCGGGTAGTACCGGGGCCGGGCCTCGACCACGGCGACGTCGGACCGGCGGCGCACGAGCGACAGGATCGGGCCGACCCCGGTGGGGAACATGCTCTGCCCGTAGAGGTTCTTGGGTTCCTTGCCGTGCCGGCGGGCGTACCGGCGGGCCGCGTAGTGGCCACCCAGGTAGTGGAACGGGGCGGTTTCGTGGCCGCCCCAGGGCGACAGCCAGATGGTGTACGACAGGTAGACCAGGCCACCCGGCCGGGTGATCCGGATCATCTCGTCGATGAAGCCGGCCGGGTCCTTGACGTGCTCGAGGACGTTGGACGAGAAGCAGACGTCCACGCTGGCGTCGGCCAGCGGGAGCCAGTAGCCGTCGCCGATCACGCTGGCCCGGCCGGGGGCGCCGTTGCTGTACAGCTCATCGGCGTCCGGTTCGACCAGCAGGCAGTGGGCGCCGCGGTCGCGGAAGGCGGAGGTGAAGTAGCCGGCCCCGCCGCCGATGTCCGCGACGCGCCGTCCCTCCAGCGCGGCGTGCCGCTCGATCAGGGCCACCGAATCCTGCGCCAGCAGCGAGTAGAACCGGTTCGGGTCCGACTGCTCGCCGGTGAACGCCGTCAGCAGGCGGAACGCGCCGACCGGGCGCAGCGGCGGCATGGTTGCCGAGGCGGTGGACGGGGGCGCATCGGCAGGCATGCCGGTCCTCCTTGACGGGCTTCCGAACGGCCAGGGTGCGACGGGCACCCGGGGCCGGCGCCGGTGACGTCCTGCCGTTCACCGGGGAGCGAGGAACCCAGCTGAGCGGACAGGCGCGCCGCGGGGTGACGGCCCGGTGTTACTGGACGGTAGGTCACCGTTGATGGTTCGTCAATAAAAACCGCATAACAACATTTGTTACGGTTCGTAGTGGCCCAGGCGATCCGATATCCCCACGGGACGTACGCGATTTGCCCAACATCCCCCCGTGATGTACGCGATTTTCCCAACTTATTGACAGTCAATCAATCTGGTGCGCATAATTTCGGCCTCTGACCTACCGGCCGGTAGCATCGAGGAGGAGTCGCACATGGAGATCGACCGGGCTCTCCTTCCCCCGGCCCGCTGCCTCCCCGCCACGCCGCCTGGCACGTTGCCGGGCACTTCCGCTGACCAGGCCAAACGGCACACCGCCCGCCGGGTCGTGATCGTGGCGTGGCGCGATGTCGCCAGTCCGCAGGCGGGCGGTTCCGAGTTGCTCGTCGATCAGCTCGCCGCGGGCCTCACCGCCCGTGGTGACCGGGTCGCGCTGCTGTGCGGAGGGCCGGTCGCGGACCACGATTACGATGTCGTGCGCAGCGGCGGCCCGTACACGCAGTTCCTGCGGGCCCCGTTCGCCTTCGGGCGCCGGCTGCGCGACTGCGACGTGGTGGTCGAGGTGTGCAACGGCATGCCGTTCCTGGCGCCGCTGTGGTCCCGCCAGCCCACCGTCTGCATGGTCAACCACGTGCACAGCGACCTGTGGCCGCTGCGGTTCCGCCCGCCCGTGTCGACGGCCGGCCGGTTCCTGGAGGAGCGCGTCATGCCCTGGGCGCACCGCCGCAATCTCGTGCTCACGGTGTCCGCGTCGACCGCGCGGGAACTGCAGTCGCTGGGCGTGGACCGCGAGCGCATCCGCATGCTCAACAACGGGGTCGCCCCGGCCGGTCCGGCGGTCCCGCGTTCGGCCGAGCCGATGTTCCTGGCGCTCGGCCGGCTGGCCGAGTACAAGCGCATCGATCTGCTGCTCCGCCTGTGGGACCGGGTCCGCCCGGTGGTGGGCGGGCGCCTGGTCATCGCGGGCGACGGCCCGGAGCGCGGTTATCTCGAATCCCTGGCTGGCCCCGGGGTCACGTTCACCGGCCGGGTCAGCGAGCAGGAGAAGCACCGCCTGCTGGGATCGGCCTGGCTGCTGGTGCACCCCGCGCTGATCGAAGGCTGGGGCATCGTGGTCGCGGAGGCGGCCGTCCGCGGCACGCCCACGGTCGGTTTCGACGTGCCGGGGCTGCGCGACTCGGTGGAGCACGGGCGGACCGGCCTGCTCGCCCCCACCGAGGCGGGATTCGCCTCGGCCTGGGCGGCACTGGCCCTGGACCACGGGCGCCGCACGGCGATGGGTCACGCCGCGCGGCGGCGGGCCGCGCAGCTGAGGTGGTCGACGGCGGTGCAGCACTTCTCCGCCGTCATCGACGAAGCGATGGGCCCACCGCCCTCGCGTTGACCAGGCGAACCGGAAGGTGGCCATGATGACGGCAGCAGGTTCCGTCCAGGAGCCGTCCAGCCCGCTGCAGGCGTTCTACGAGCATCCCAGCACGACCGTGAGCTCGGGGCCCGACCGGGCCCACCGGCAGGCCCGGATGCTGGCGGAGATCCTGACCGAGCGGAGCGGACCGCAGCGCATCGTGGACGTCGGCTGCGGCGAGGGGACCGCCACGGCCCTGGTCAGGCGCCTGGACCCGGCTAACACCGTCATCGGCATCGACTGGTCGGCCATGGCCCTGGAGCGGGCCCGCGCGCAGGGCGTGCTGGTGATCCAGGGCGGCATCGACTCCCGCGGCCTCCCGCTGGCCGACGGCTGCGCCGATATCGTGATCATGAGCGAACTGATCGAGCATCTCGTCGACACCGACTCGGCCGCCGAGGAGGTGCGCCGGATCCTGCGGCCCGGCGGGGTCCTGCTGCTGTCCACGCCGAACCTGGCCGCCTGGTTCAACCGGGGACTGGTCGGCCTGGGGGTCCAGCCGGTGTTCTCCGAGGTCAGCCTGCGCGGCATCTACGGCAGGCCCGGTCAGCAGGTGGTCGGGCACCTCCGGTTGTTCACCCGGCGGGCGCTGGTCGAGTTCCTCACCGCCCGCGGCTTCGCCTGCGAGCGGGTGTGCGGCGCCCCGTACCACGACGTGCCGCGGCCGCTGCGGCCGCTGGACCGGGCGCTGTGCCACTGGCCGTCGGCGGCCAGCATCCTGCTCGTCCAGGCCCGGCGTCGCTGAGCCATGGCCAGGTCAATTACGCGGGCAGGTACGCGGGCCAGCACGCGGGCCGCTACGGCCGATGGTGACCAGTCTTACCTCGACGCCCGGCCCGCAACCGATTACCGTGACGTTGTGACGGCAATTGAGGTGGGGGACCGTCCGGAACGGCGCAGACGGCTAACGCCCGGCGACCGGCGGCAGGCACTGATCAACTCGGCTCTGAACCTTTTCAACACGCGGCCCTACGACGAGGTGTCGGTGGACGACATCGCGGCCGACGCCGGCGTGTCGCGCCCGCTCGTCTACCACTACTACGGCGGGAAGGCCGGGGTCTTCATCGCCGCGCTGCGGCAGGCCGGCGACGATGTGGCCGCCTCCATCTGCACCGCCGCGCTCGCCGATCCGGCCAACTGGCTCAGTGCCGGGCTGGCCGCGTTCATGGACCGTATCCAGGCCAATCCGATCGGCTTCATCGGGCTGCTGGGGCGCGGGTCGCTGCCCGACGGAGAGGTCCGGCAGGTCCTCGACGAAATCCGCGACCAGGTGCTGTCCCTCATCCTGCTCCGGCTCGATCCGCCCAGCGACTCGGCGGTGCTCCAATCCGTTCTGCGCGGCTGGATCGGCATGGCGGAGACGATGTGCCGCGAGTGGCTGCGCCGCGGTGAGCCGACCCGCGAAGAACTGGAATTGCTGCTGCCGGAATTGCTGCGCGCGGTCCTCGGCGCTGCGGCCTGGCATGATACGGCCGTGGCGGCGGTGCTGCCCAGCCTCTCCCGCTGAGACGCCCGTTTCCTTGACCCCGTTTCCTTGACATCGGGCCCTCCGCCAGGTTTATGCTACTTCCCAGTAACCTGGGGCCACAGGAAGGACCAGGATCCATGCGTATCGTCATCGCTATGGTTATCGGCGTCGTGATTGCCGCCGCCTCCGCGGCGGTCCTGGTTCACAACGTCACGGCCATCCCGCACACCACGGCCGGCCAGCTCTACAACTACGGCTCGACCTGATCCCGCTCGCGCTGAGCTTACCGGGGGCGGCTTCCGCAGTATCTGCGGAAGCCGCCCCCGGATCAGTTCTCCCCTAGTCGTTCCCGACGACGAGGTCCCATGTGGCGACGATGTTTGGCTAGGCCCTGACCACGTGGAACTCCACCCGGTACAGCAGGGTGCCGTCGTCGATCGGGCCCGCGTGGGCGGCGCGCCGGCGGAGCGTCTCCGGCGACGGCTCGCCGGACCGCCGCACGTCGTCGGGGGTGATCGCGGAGAAGGGCATCAGCTCCACCGAGTCAACCTCGATGTGCACCGGCCCGACCGGGTAGCGTCCCCCGGCCTTCACCCGGGGCCGCCGCCACAGCCGGAACGAGACGCTGATATCGCCCGCGATCACGTCGTCGCGCAGTTCCTTGCTGAACTCCACGAGCCACTCCAGGGGCCGAGGCCGGTCCCGGAGCCTCAGCGTCCCCGGAGGCTGCCGACGCTGAGCGATCCGTCCGTGCCCGGCGCCACGATCTCCTCTTCCTCGCGCACGTAGGTTTCCGGATCCACGTCCACCGGAGTGACGCCGCCGTAGTTCCGGGCCTCATAGGCGGCGAAGGCGACCGCCAGTTCGTGCCGGTGCTGCAGGCTGGCCAGGCGGCGGAAGTCGGTCAGGCCCTCGCGTTCTTCCTCGCCCATGTGATCACTGTTCGCCTCGTTTGCGGTGGCCACGGCGGCGTACCAGCTGTCGCTGCCGACCTGGTGCTGCCCGGACTCCGCGACCGCGTCCCGGATTTCGTTGTGGTCACCGATGGCGTCCAGGGTCTCGCCCTCCACCCCGCCACGGCGGCGCGCGGCCAGGCCCACCTGCAGCAGCGCGGGGTAGAAGATCTCCTCTTCCGCCTTCGCGTGCAGCTCGAGAAACGTGGACAGCCGGCCCCATATCGCCGACAGCACATCGGTGTTCGTGCGGTCGACCTGCTCCAGGATCGCGAACAGCCGGCGCTGCTCGTGATGGTCGTCAAGGATCAGCTCGGTGATGTCCACGGTTCCTCCCTGTCCCCGCCCGCCGGCTTCCCGCCCGTAGCCGACGATAACGCGACGGCTAGCGGCCGCCGGCACCGGGCATGGCCCGCCGGGGCACGCACTCGGTACCATCGCCCATGGTCAAGTGGAAGTCCGACGCTGACCGGCTGGCGAGCGAGGTGACGCACCCGATCTCGCGATGGCGGCCGGCCGTCGGCGCCGTCCCCCGGCACCTGTTTGTGCCCCGGTGGTGGGAACGATGCGGACCTGGCGCGGGCTTCGGGGTGGCGACCTGGGAACTTCATGATGGGGCCGCCGACCCTGACGCCTGGATCCGGGCCACCTACCGCGACCAGGCGCTGGTTACTCGCGTCGGGTCACTGCACGCCGACCTCGCCACCCCGGACGACCAGCCGGCGGGGCTGCCCACATCCTCGGCCATCGCCCCGGGCGTGGTCGTGCGGATGCTGCGGCACGCCCGGCTCACCGACGACGCCTACGTGCTGGAGGTCGGCGCCGGCACCGGTTACGGCGCGGCGGTCTTGTGCGAGCGGTCCGGGTACCGGCAGGTCACGACCATCGAAGCCGACGAGTACCTGGTCAAGGCGGCGGGCCGGCACCTGGCCGGGATCGGCCTGCATCCCCGGGTGACCCATTGCGATCCGTACGGTCCCCTGCCGGAGAGCTACGACCGGATCGCGTCCATGGTGGCCGTCCGGCCCGTCCCGGCCAGCTGGCTGACCGCGCTGCGCCCCGGTGGCCGTCTGGTGACCCCCATCGCCGGCACCACCCTCATCCTTACCGCCGACAAGACCCCCGATGGCGGTGCGGTGGGGCGGACCGAGTGGGACCGGGGCGCCTTCATGCCCGCTGTCACCGGGCTGGATGCCGCGGCGATCCAGCCCGGACAATTCGCCGCCGTCCGTGAGGCAGACGGGGAGCAGGTCGCCGTGGGCCGGTTTCCCGTGGTTGACGTGGCCGGCGCCTGGGACCTGTACTCCGTCCTGGGGATCAGCGTCCCCGGCATCCAGCACGATTTCGCCGAATCCGCCGACGGCCAGCGCACCGCGTGGATGGTGCACCCGGACGGTTCGTGGGCCCGCGCCACCGGCACCCGCGACGGCCCGCCCACCGTGCACCAGAGTGGCCCGCAGCGGCTCTGGGACATCCTCGACGGCATCCGGCTCGGCTGGCTGCGCGACGGCTCACTGCCGGTCTACGGAGCCGGCGCCACCATCACCCCCGACGGCACCATCCGCCTGAGCCACGGCCACTGGCAGGCCACCCTCCCGGCTCAGGCGCCGTAGCCGGCTGTTCCTCAGGCGCCGTAATCGGCTGTTCCTTAGGCGTCATAATCGATGGCGAGCGTTTCGGAGACGGGCAGTGACTGGCAGGTGAGGACGAAGCCGGCCGTCACCTCGGCCTCCTCCAGCGCGAAGTTCCGCCGCATGTGCACCGCGCCGCCGGTCACCTTGGCCCGGCAGGTGCCGCACACGCCGCCCTTGCACGCGAACGGCAGGTCGGGCCGGACGCGCTGGGCGCCCTCCAGGACCGTGGTGTCCCGCGGCAGCGCCACCGTGGTCGACCGCCCGTCCAGCGTGATCGTGGCCTCGCTGACGGCCCCGGCCACCGGGGCC
The DNA here is from genome assembly GCA_003164955.1 of Actinomycetota bacterium. Taxonomy (GTDB): domain Bacteria; phylum Actinomycetota; class Actinomycetes; order Streptosporangiales; family Streptosporangiaceae; genus Bog-532. Next base: position 28,161 of record PLRW01000094.1, on the reverse strand, counting down.
TCCGGGTGCCGCGCGGCCGGCGGCGGTACGTCTTCGACGTAGAACAGCTCGCGGTGGATCCGCGCGGTGTCCGCCCCCTGGGCGCGCAGCAGGTCCGTCGCGGAAGTGACCATCTCGAACGGCCCGCACAGCCACCAGTGGTCGGCGCGGGCCACCTCGACGAGCCGGGGGAGCAGTTCTTTCAGCTTGGCCGCGTCGAGCCGCCCGGACAGCAGTTCTGCCTCGCGCGGCTCGCGGGACAGGACGTGGACCAGTTCCAGCCGGGCCGGGTAGCGGTCCTTGAGGTCGGCCAGATCGTCGGCGAACATCACCGTGCCGGCGTGCCGGTTGCCGTAGAGCACCGCCGCGGTCGCCGCCGGGTCCCGCAGCACGGTGGCGGCGATCGACAGGACCGGCGTGATCCCGGAACCGGCCGCGATCAGCACGTGGTGACCGGCGGTGGCCGGGCCGGGCGTGAAGGTGCCGGCCGGGGTGCCGGCCGAGATCTCGTCACCCGGCCGGACGTCGCGCACCAGCCAGCGGGAGAACAGCCCGTTCGGGACCTCGCGCACGCCGATGCGCGGCGGCGCGCCTTCGGGGGCGCAGATCGAGTACGAGCGCCGTTCCTCCCGCCCGCCGATGTCCCGCCGCAGGGTCAGCGACTGGCCCGCGCGATGCGCGTACGCGCCGCTGAGCTCCGGCGGGACGTCGAAGGTGATCGCCACCGCGTCCGCGCACAACCGGCTCACCTCGGCCACGGTCAGGGTGTGAAACTCCCCCCGCAGCCGCGCCCCGGTACTGGCCCCGGTACTGGCCCCGGGACTGGCCCCGGTACCGGGCCCGGGCCCGGGACTCGCGGTGCTGGCGGCCATGGGGGCTCAGATCTCCTTGACGTGCTCGAACGGCTCCCGGCAGGCCTCACAGCGGTGCAGCGAGCGGCATGCGGTGGCCCCGAAATACGAAACGAGCCTGGTACGGCCGGATCCGCAGTGCGGGCAGCGCACCGGATCGGGTGACGGGCCGAGGACCAGCGGGATCGGGCCCGTCACCGGCCGGGGGGCGCCGCGGGGCGGGGCAATCCCGGCCGCGGCTAGCTTGCGGCGGCCGGCCGCACTGATCCAGTCGGTGCTCCAGGCTGGCTGCAGGACGATCCGCACCTCGGCGTCGGGGAAGCCCGCCCGGTGCAGCGCGCGCACGAGATCGTCGCGCATCGTGTCCATGGCCGGGCAGCCGGTGTAGGTCGGGGTGATCGAGACGGTCACGGTGCCGCCGTCCTCGGCGACCTCGCGGAGCACGCCGAGGTCGGCCAGCGTGAGCATGGGCAGTTCGGGATCGGTCACCGTCTCCGCCACGGCGCGCGCCGTCACGCCCGCGGTCACGACGTCGCCTCCGTCCCGCCGCGCGCCTCGCCGCCCCGCGCTCACCACGTCGCCTCGGGGTCGGCCCGGGCCACGCTCTGCAGCTCGGCGAGCAGGGAGCCCATGGCCCCGGTGTGCACGCCGTCCCGCCCGCCTGCCCCGGCCTGCACGGGCACCTCCGGCGCGTCCAGCATCGCCGCCGCCAGCACCTGCCCGAGCACCTCGTCGAACTCATCCCGCAGCTCAGCCGGGTCCACACCGGCCCCAACGGCAGCCAGCCGCCGCTCCACGTCGTGCCCGCGGAACAGCTCCGCCACGTACGGCCAGACCGCCGCCAGCCCGGCGGCGGCCCGCTCATGGGAGAACTCGGTCCCGTCGCCCAGCCGGACCAGCCACTGCGCGGCGTAGTCACGGTGGTAGGTGACCTCCTTGACGCCCTTGGCGGCGATCGCCGCCAGGACCGGGTCGCGGGAGGCGGCCAGCCGCCGGAGCAGCGCGAGCCGCCAGGTGGCGAACACCAGCAGCCGTACGGTCAGCTCCCCGAAGTCCCCGCGTTCCAGCTCGGCCAGCCGGACGTTGCGGAACTCGTGCTCAGCCCGGAAGAAGGCGTACCGGTCCTCGCCGGGCACGGAGCTGGCTTCGCCGCGCACGGAGCTGGCTTCGCCGGGCCCGCGCCCGTCGGCCGCGGCGGCCCGGGACAGCAGCAGCCGGGCCTGGCCCAGCAGGTCCAGGGCGATGTTGGCCAGCGCAACCTCGTCCTCCAGTTCGGGTGCGCTGGCGCACCACTCCTGCAGCCGGTGCGACATGATCAGCGCGTCGTCGCCGAGCATCAGGCTGTAGAGAGCCAGGTCCGCGGCGTCCACGTCCGCGGGCACCGTGGTGTCGACCCCGGCCAGCGGGTCGGTGAACCCGGTGCCGAACGCCCAGTGCCCGTCGTTGGGCCCGTCGTTGGGCCCGTCGTTGTCCTCGGTGCCGGCGCTGCTGTCGCTGCTGTCGCTGAGGGCCTCGTACGCGTTGTCGAAGGACATGACGGCGCTCACATGTGCGGGACGTTGTCGGGGATGTCGTAGAAGGTCGGGTGCCGGTACACCTTGTCCCCGGACGGCGCGAAGAACGGATCCTTCTCGTCCGGGCTGGACGCCGTGATCGACGCGGACGGCACCACCCAGATGCTCACGCCCTCGTTCCGCCGGGTGTACAGGTCGCGCGCGTTCCGCAGCGCCATCTCGCCGTCCGCGGCGTGCAGCGACCCGACGTGGACGTGGTTCAGCCCGCGCTTGCCCCGGATGAATACCTCCCACAGCGGCCAGCTCGCCCGGCCCGCCCCGGTACTTGTTTCCATGCTCACGCCACCGTCCTCTCCCGCCCGGCCTTCTTGGCGGCGTGCGCCGCGGCGGCCTCCCGCACCCACGCGCCCCCGTCGTGCGCGGCCTTCCGCTGCGCGATCCGCTCCGCGTTGCACGGCCCGTTCCCGGCCACGACCTGCTTCATCTCGTCCCAGTCGACCTCGCCGAAATCGTGCGCCCCGCGCTGGGGGTTCCACCGCAGGTCCGGGTCGGGCAGCGTGACGCCGAGCGCCTCCGCCTGCGGCACGGTCATGTCCACGAACCGCTGCCGCAGTTCGTCGTTGGTGTGCCGCTTGATCTTCCACGCCATGGACTGCGCCGTATTGGCCGACTCACGATCCGGCGGCCCGAACATCATCAGCACCGGCCACCACCAGCGGTCGACGGCGTCCTGCACCATGGCCCGCTGCCCGGCGGTCCCGGACATCATCGTCATCAGCAGCTCGTAGCCCTGCCGCTGGTGGAACGACTCCTCCTTGCAGATCCGGATCATCGCTCGCGCGTAGGGGCCGTAGGAGCTGCGGCACAGTGGCACCTGGTTGCAGACCGCGGCCCCGTCCACCAGCCAGCCGATCACGCCCACGTCGGCGAACGTGAGGGCCGGGTAGTTGAAGATCGACGAGTACTTCTGCCGGCCGGTAATGAGCCGCTCGGTGAGGTCCGTGCGGTCGGCGCCGAGCGTCTCGCACGCGGAGTACAGGTACAGCCCGTGGCCCGCCTCGTCCTGCACCTTGGCCAGCAGGATCGCTTTGCGCCGCAGCGACGGCGCCCGGGTGATCCAGTTGCCCTCGGGCTGCATGCCGATGATCTCCGAGTGCGCGTGCTGCGCGATCTGCCGGATCACCGTGGCCCGGAACTTCTCGGGCATCCAGTCCCGCGGCTCCACCCGCTGGTCCCGGGCGATCGTCCGCTCGAACTGTTCCGCCAGGCCCGCGTCCGGCGCCGTGGCGGTCATGGCGTCCGCTCCGTCGCGAACAGGGTCGCCGCGTCGTAGGTGGCGACGGGCTCACCGCTCCCGGTCCGCCACGCGCCGCCGGTGTAGCTGCGCAGCATCGGCACCGAGTCCTGGCTCATCCACTGACCTCCCGCCATTACCAACCGAACGTTCAGGAAATCAGCCTAACCTGCCAGCCCGGTCCGGCGCGGTGACGAGGTCATCGCCGAATTCCGCGGCCGGAGCCGCATCATTGAACGAATAGCCCCCTGACGGGCCGTTCCGAAGTGAGCGTCACCGTCACCCGGAGTAGGAGCCGTGGCCATGACCACCTCGCACATTGATGTGCCCGGGACCAGGCGCCTCGCGCCCGCCCCCGGCGAGCTGCCCGCGGACGAGCGGCTGAGCCGGGACGAGCTGCAGGCCCGCCAGCTGGAGCGGCTGCAGTGGACCCTCCGGCACGCCTACGCCCACGTGCCCTTTTACCGGCAGGTCTTCGACGCGGCCGGCGTGCACCCCGATGACTGCCGCGAGCTGGCTGACCTGCGGAAGTTCCCCACCACGACCAAGCACGACCTGCGCGACAACTACCCGTTCGGCATGTTCGCGGTACCGCAGGAACGGCTGCGGCGGCTGCACGCCTCCAGCGGTACGACCGGGAAGCCCACCGTCGTGGGCTACACCCAGGGCGACCTCGACGTCTGGTCCGCCGTCATGGCCCGCTCGATCTTCGCCGCCGGGGGCCGGCCGGGGCACAAGGTGCACGTCGCCTTCGGCTACGGCCTGTTCACCGGCGGGCTCGGCGCGCACTACGGCGCGGAGCGGCTCGGGTGCACCGTGATCCCCGCCTCGGGCGGGATGACCGCGCGCCAGGTCCAGCTCGTCACCGACCTCCAGCCCGAGGTCATCATGGTCACCCCGTCCTACATGCTGACCATCCTGGACGAGTTCGAGCGGCAGGGCGTCGACGCGCGGGCCAGCTCGCTGCGGGTGGGCATCTTCGGCGCGGAACCGTGGACCGAGCAGATGCGCCTGGAGATCGAGGACCGGATGGACCTCGATGCGGTCGACATCTACGGGCTGTCCGAGGTGATAGGGCCCGGCGTGGCGCAGGAATGCGCGGAGACCAAGGACGGCCTGACCGTCTGGGAGGACCACTTCTACCCGGAGATCATCGATCCGGCCGACGGCCGCGTGCTGCCGGACGGCGAGACCGGTGAGCTGGCGCTCACCTCGCTGACCAAGGAGGCGATGCCGGTCATCCGCTACCGGACCCGTGACCTGACCGCGCTGCGGCCCGGCACCGCGCGGCCGGCCTTCCGCCGCATGGACAGGGTCACCGGGCGCAGCGATGACATGATCATCCTGCGCGGCGTGAACGTCTTCCCCACCCAGATCGAGGAGATCGTGCTGGTCACCGACGGCGTGGCACCGCATTTCCAGCTCCGGCTGACCAGACAGGACCGGATGGATGAGCTGACCGTGCTGGTGGAGGCGCGCACCGATACCCCGGCCGGCCGACGGGACTCCGCCGCCACCGAGATCGCGTCGCGGGTCAAGGATGGGGTCGGCATCAACGTCGCCGTGGAAGTGGTCGATCCCGAAACCCTGGAACGCTCGGTAGGAAAGATGCGCCGGGTCATCGACCAGCGCCCGCGGTGAGCGGGCCGTCCGCCCGGCCGGCCTCGCAGGCCCGGTCCACCCCGGTCCGGCGCGGACGGCCCGGGTACGACCTGGAGTCGCTGCTGGCCGTGGCGGTCAGGCTGTTCAACGAGCGCGGCTACGACGGGACCAGCATGGAGGACCTGTCCCGCAAGCTGGGGATCACCAAGTCCGCCATCTACCACCACGTCCCGAGCAAGGAGGAACTGCTCCGGCTGGCCGTCAGCCGCGCGCTGGACGGCCTGTTCGCCGAGGTGGACCGGCTGGACGAGGTCGACGGGCGGGCCATCGACCGGCTGGAGCACCTGGTGCGCGGCAGCGTCGTCGTGCTGGCCGGCCAGCTGCCGTTCGTCACGCTGCTGCTCCGCGTGCGGGGGAACACGAAAGCCGAACGGGAGGCGCTGGCCCGGCGCCGCGAGTTCGACCATCTCGTCGCCGATCTGGTGGCCAGGGCGGCCGCCGAGGGCGACCTGCGCTCCGACATCGACCCCGCCGTGACCGCGCGGCTGCTGTTCGGCATGGTCAACTCGCTCATCGAGTGGTACCGCCCGCGCGGCGCCGCCGCCGCGGACGAGCTGGCCGGTACGGTGGTCGCCGTCGCGTTCGACGGCCTCCGCGTGCGCCCGTCCTGATGATCCGGCCGGCCCTTGATAGCCCGGGCCGTCTTGATCGCCGAGGCCGTCTTGACACCGCGGCCTCTCGCGCAGCACAGTTGCGCTAGCCGCACAGCGGACAAGTGTACGGCCCGTGAATTTGGGCCCCATAAATAAGTACCGTGAACGAGCACCGTGCCACGGTGGGTGGCACGGTGGAGGGGGAGGCTGGCGATGACGACAGCGCCGAGCGGGGAGCCGTTGACCGACACCGACGTCCTGGTGGTCGGATCGGGGCCCGCGGGAGCGTCGGCGGCCCTGTTCCTGGCTACGTACGGGACGTCCACGCTGCTGGTCACCAAGTACCGCCGGCTGTCGGACAGCCCCCGGGCGCACATCACGAACCAGCGCACCATGGAAACCATGCGCGACATGGGCATCGAGGACGTGCTCATGCGCGAGGCCACCCCGTGGGAGCTGATGGGCAACACCACGTTCTGCACCAGCCTCGCGGGGGAGGAACTCGGGCGGATCCCGTCCTGGGGGACCGACACGGTCCGGCACGCCAACTACGAGCTGCAGAGCCCGTGCACGATGCTCGACGCGCCGCAGACCATCACCGAGCCCATCATCGTCAAGGCGGCGCAGGAACGCGGGGCGCGGATCCGGTTCGACACCGAGTACCTCTCGCACACCCAGGACGGCACGGGCGTGACCACCACCGTGCTCGACCGGCTGACCGGCGTGCAGTACTCCATCCGGTCGAGGTACCTGATCGGCGCGGACGGGGCCCGCAGCAAGGTGGCCGACGACCTCGGCCTGCCCTTCGAGGGGCCCGGCGCCGTCGCCGGCGCGATGAACATCATCTTCGAGGCGGACCTGTCCCGGTTCGTCGCGCACCGCCCGTCGGTCCTGTACTGGATGCTGCAGCCGGGTGCGGAGCGCGAGGGTGTCGGCCTCGGCGTGCTGCGCATGATCAAGCCGTGGCACGAGTGGATGCTGATGTGGGGCTACGAGGTGGCCGCCGGGCCGCCCACCTTCACCGACGAGTTCGTCCGGGAGCTGGCGGTCAAGCTCGTCGGCACGGAAGACTTCGAGATGACGGTCAAGTCCGCGTCCCCGTGGACGGTGAACCACCAGTTCGCGAAGGCGATCGCGCGCGGCCGGGTGTTCTGCGCGGGCGACGCGGTGCACCGGCATCCGCCGACGAACGGGCTGGGCTCCAACACCTCGATCCAGGACTCCTACAACCTGGCCTGGAAGCTCGCCCACGTCGTCGCGGGCACGGCCGATCCGTCCCTGCTCGCCTCCTACGACGCCGAGCGTGCCCCGGTCGCGCGGCAGATCGTCGAGCGCGCCAACCAGAGCATCGTCGACACCGGCAAGATCCTTACCGCGCTGGACCTGACCGACACCACCGACGTGGCCCGGCTCGAGCGCCAGCTGGCCCTGCGCAAGGAGCCCGGCCCCGAGGGGGAGAAGGTCCGCGCCGCCCTGCGCGAGGCGATCGCCTACAAGGCCTACGAGTTCGACGCGCACGGCGTCGAGCACAACCACCGGTACGCGTCCGCGGCCGTGGTGCCGGACGGGACCCCCGGCCCTGAGTTCCGGCGGGACCCCGAGCTGTACGCCCAGCCCACCACCTGGCCCGGCGCCAAGCTGCCGCACACCTGGGTCACCGAGCAGGGCCGCCGGGTCTCCACCCTCGACCTGGCCGGGCGCGGGCGGTTCACCGTGGTGACCGGCATCGGCGGCCAGCCCTGGCTGGACGCCGCCGCGGAGCTGGGCGCCGCCCTCGGGATGACGATCACGCCGGTGTCCATCGGCCCGGGCCAGCCCTACGAGGACCCCTACGGGACCTGGGCCGGGCTCCGGGAGATCGACGACGGGGGAGTCCTGCTTGTCCGGCCGGACCTGTACATCGCGGGCCGCCACCTGGGCGCGCCGTCCGCTCCGGGCCAGGCGCACGAGTGGCTCGCCGGGGTGCTGTCCTCGGTTCTCGGCCGGCCCGTCACCGCGTCCCGTTCGGCCTGACAATGCCGTTCACTGGCCATGCAGCGGTCACTGTTCCCTGGTTGCGGGGGTCGGAGACCGTATTGTGACCTCTACTGCCCAGTAAGCGAGGCGGCTTCCGCTTGTGCCCGCGCCGCCGCCTCTAGGATCGCCGGAAGATGCGATAAATCCGTCCAAGGGGGGACTTATGGTAGTGGCCGAAGATGAGCTGCTTAATGAGATGCAGGCGCTGCGGGGCCGGGTCGCCGGGATCACCGGCTCGGCGCTGGCCAGCCGGGACGGCCTGATTATCAAGGCCGATACCGATATCAATCCGGACAACCTGGCCGCCCTGGCCGCCGCGTCGCTGGGGCTGGCACAGCGTATGGCCCAGGAAGTGGGGCAGGGCCTGCTACAGGACGCCGTCACCCGGAACAATGGCGGCTTCGTCGCGCTCTACTCCGTCGGCGACACGGCGGTCCTGATCATCACCGGCGACCAGGAGCTGAAGGTCGGCCGCCTGCACAGTGAGTCCCGGGAGACGGTGGGCAAGCTCGAGGCGCTGATCAGCAACGCCGCCTTCGGCGCCACGGCCCGCTGACATCCGGGGTCCGCTGACGTCCCAGTAGCCCGACCCCACGCCGTCGGTCGGCGGCGCCGTCATGTCCCTGCGCGCGGGCACGCGCGGCAACCGGGCCGTGGAGCGTCGTTCCGACGTCCTCACCTTCAGCAGCGAGCCCCTCGGCCAGCCGGCCGACATCATCGGCGAGGTGACCGCGGAGCTGTCGGTCACGCGCAACAACCCGCACGCCGACCTGTTCGTCCGGCTGTGCGACGTCGACCCGCGCGGCCGCTCCCGGAACGTCTGTGACGGCATCGTCCGCCTCACCGGCGCCGACCCGCTGTCCGGCATCACCGCCGTGCCGCTGCTGGGGGTGGCCCACCGGTTCCGCCGCGGCCACCGGATCCGGCTTCAGGTGTCCGGCGGCGCTCATCCCCGCTTCGCCCGCAACCCCGGAACCGGCCAGGTGGACGCGTCCCCGGCGGAGCTCACGCCGGCCGATTACCGCATCGGCGTGCTGGGGGAGTCCACCCTCTTGCTGCCCGTCGTGACCGCGGCCGGGGAGCCGTCCCCCGCCGGGCCGCTGGCCCGCAGCGCGGCGCCGGGCCGGGGCGCCAGGGCTGCCCGGGGCGCTGGCGGTGCCTCCGGCCGGCGGGACGGGCTGTTCCGAGTCCTTCCGGCCGGGGGTGAACCCCGCAGCAGCCCGCCACCGGTCAGCGGTCGTAGTGCCTCTGACGTTGGTCTCGCCCCCTCAACGAGGCCAGCTGTCGTACGATAGCTGGCGTATGTCGCGCTTAGTTCTCAGCCGGTGAGAGGGATTAGTGGCGCAGACAGGACCCGGTGCCGCGTTGCCGGTCCCTGGCGATGATGCCGCCACCGCGGGGCCGGGTGCTTCCGCCGCGCACCGGGAGGCGGCCGCCGCTTATCTGCGGGAGCTTCTGCTCCGTCCCGGCCGTGCCCGGCGAACGTGGGAACAATATGCCGAACGGAACCGCCCCGGGCACATCAACCAGCTGGCCGTGGCCGAGGTGCTCGCCCGTTACCTCTGGGACTATCCGCGCCGTCCGGGCGATAACGAGATCCTGCCGCGCCAGCTGAAGGACACCGCCTCGCGCGCCCTGTCCGGCAAGCTGCTCAGCAAAGCCGCGCTGGGGCTGTTCATGGACGCGTTCAGCATCCCGGTTTTCGAACGGGAACAGCTGTGGAAGCTGTGGGAGGGATCGAGCCGGATCCGGGTTCTGTCCGGGCCGCGGTCCTTCGCCGCGCGGCCCAGGGCGGAGATCGAGACCGCGCTCGGGCCGGCCGTGCACCGCACGCTGTCGGTGCACGATCACCACTACGTGGGGCCGGATCGGCTGCCCAGCCGGACGCGCACGCTGCAGGTCATCGAGGCCATCACCGAGGACGTCAGCCACATTCCTTACATCTACAACACCGACGCCCTGGCCATCGACCTCATCCAGGGCTGCTCCGGCCTGGGGGAGCGGTTCACCGAGATCACCAGTGGCTTTTTCGCGACCGACATGCTCCTGGTCAAGGCGCTCACCCTCGGTGAGACCCTGACCCTGGAGTACGTGACGAGCTTCAAGTACGCGAAGGTCCCGGCCAATCAGCTGAACGGCGACCTGTGCCAGTACCGCCGCGCCGTGCGGCGCCGCATGGAGAATATCGATATTCGCGTCGAGTTCGACCCGGGCATGCTTCCCAGCCACGTCTGGTGGGCTGTCTGGGACGGCGTCGAGGGCAACGTGATCAGCCAGGAAAGCGTCGCGCTGGACGGCCAGAATTCGGCCCAGCGCTTCCTCCGCTTCATCGAGAACACCGTCGTCGGCTTCCACTGGCAGTGGTAGCCGCCGGGAGGCCCAGGTCAGCCTCTTGGACCTGGGCCTCCCGGACGAGCTCACAACCTCATGAGCTCGCGGCCTGGGTGAGGTCGTAGACGGTGGAGCCGCCGACGGTCTCCTTCTTGAAGTGCGACGCCACCCAGGTGGCGATGGCCGAGGACCCCCGGCCGCCTCCGAAGCTCTGGCTGTTCGCGCCGATGTAGTAGTGGATCTTGTGCTCGGCGACGAGCGCCTTGAACTCGGCCAGGGTCGGTGCCGGGTCCGTTCCGTTGAATCCGCCGATCGCCATGACCGGCTCGCCGCCGGTGGCCAGCTCCAGCGGCGCCGCCTCCTGGGAGCCTTCGGTGGCCGCGACCCAGGTGTAGCCGGACGCGCCCTTCTCCAGCAGTTTGACCAGCGCGCTGCTCACCTGCGTGTTCCCGCTGAGCCCGCCGGCCCCGCCCGCGCCGCCGGCCGGGCCGGTCCGGCCCGGAACAGTCCCGCGAGCCCCGGTCGCCGAGCCGGCGGAGCCAGTCCCGGTTCCTCCGGTCCCTCCGGTCCCGCCAGGCGCCCCAGTCCCGCTGGGCCTGCCCGTTCCCGTGCCGCCCGTGGTGCCGCCCGTTCCGCCCGTGGTGCCGTGCGTCCCGAAGCCGCCTGCCGGACCGCCCGTGCCCGTACCCCGGCCGGCCGGGACACCTCCGGCCCGGCCCGGGGCGCCACCGCCCCCTCCGGCCTCCTGTGGTCCGGCGCTCGGGATCGCCCCGGTGTGCGTGCTGGCCACCGTGTCGATGGCGTACGCCGTGGGCCCGGTGAGCCCCGCGACCAGCGCGCACACCACCGGAATCCCGGCCAGCCCCAGCCCCGGCCGCCGCCCGCCGTGCAGGCCTCGCGGGCCCCGCGAGCCCGCCAGCCACGGGCCGGCCAGGATCGTGACTGCCGCGGCCACGCCGGCGCCGGCGATAACCCAGCGGAGCCACGGGAACCAGGACGGCGACCGGCCGAGCAGTTCCACCGCCCACCACGCCGTGACGCCCACCGTCACCGCGGCGGTCACCCGGCCGAACCAGCCCAGCCGGCGCTCCCACAGCGCCATCGCGCCCACGCCGACGGCTGCCGCGATCGCCGGGGCCAGCGCGACCATGTAGTACGGGTGGATGATGCCGCTCATGTAGCTGAACACCAGCGCGGTGCAGACCAGCCAGCCGCCCCACAGCAGGGCCGCGGCGCGGGTCCGGTCCGTGCGGGCGGCCCGCCGCGACACCCACAGCATGCCTGCCAGGCAGATGAGTGCGGCCGGCAGCAGCCAGCTGATCTGGCCGCCGAACTCCGAGGAGAACAGCCGGGTGATCCCGGTGGCGCCGCCGAAGCCGCCCCCGCCGCCCCCGCCGCCAATCGAGCCGGTCTCGCTGCCGGTCAGCCGGCCGAGGCCGTTGTAGCCGATGGCGAGCTGCAGGATGTTGTTGTTGGTCGACCCGCCGAAGTAGGGGCGGTCCGCCGCCGGGACCACCTCGGCGATCAGCACCCACCAGCCGCCGCCCACCAGGATGCCGGCTCCGGCCAGTACCAGCTGCCAGATCCGCCTGCCGAGGCGCGGCGGGCCGGCCCACAGGTAGGCGAGCGCGAATCCGGGCACGACCAGGAACGCCTGGAGCATCTTGGCCAGGAACGCGAAGCCGAGCACGACGCCGGCCAGCACGAGCCACCGGGACCGTCCGTTCTCCAGCGCCCGGACCATCGCGTACGCGGCGACGGTCAGCAGCAGGACGAGCAGGGCGTCCGGGTTGTTGAACCGGAACATCAGCGCGGCCACCGGAGTCAGCGCCAGGACGAGTCCCGCGATGAGCCCGGCCGCCGGGCCGAACCACCGGCGAACCGCCGCGTACAGCACGGCGACGGTGGCCACTCCCTCGAGCGCCTGCGGGACCAGCATGCTCCAGGAGCTGACGCCGAAGATCCGCCCGGACAGCTCCATCACCCATAGCGAGGCCGGGGTCTTGTCCACGGTGATGAAGCTGGAGGAGTCGAAGGAGCCGAAGAAGAACGCCTTCCAGCTCCTGGTCCCGGCGTCGACCGCGGCGGAGTAGAAGTCGTTGGCCCAGCCGTTGCGGCTGAGGTTGACCAGGTACAGCAGCGCGGTCAGGGCGAGCAGCCCGAGCAGGGCCGGCCGGGCCCATCCCGGATCGGTGTCAGGCCCGCGCAGCAGCCGTTTCGTGCGGCCATTCGTGCGGGCATGGCCTCCGGCCGCGTGCGCGGCGGGTGTCGTGATGGCGGTCAATGGATGCTCCCGTCGGGCTGGATGGCGGTCAGGGTCTCAGCCGGCTTGATGTGATCGCCATGGCCGAACACCCACGTGCGGTACAGCAGGAACCGGAGCGCGGTGGCCACCAGGTTGGCGGCGACCAGCACGCTCACTTCCGCGCCGCGCCCCGGCGAGGCGACGGCCGCGTGCAGCCCGGCCAGCGCGCCCGAGGTGAGCGCGAGCCCGGCGGCGAAGGTCATCAGGCCCTTGACCTGATGCCGGGCGGCGTGCGAGCGCCCGCGGATGCCGAACGTCAGCCGCCGGTTGGCGGCGGTGTTGGCCACGGCCGTGACGAGCAGGCTGAGCGCGTTGGCCGCCTGGGCGGGCATCGCGTTGCGCAGCAGCAGGTACAGGACGATGTAGGCCAGCGTGCTGGCCACGCCGATGGCGGTGAACCCGGCGATCTGCCAGCCGAGCTCACCGCGCGTCCCCCGCCGTTCCGCGCCGGTGGTCCCCGCCTCGCGCAGCGCGGGCACCTTGATCGTCCCGCGCATGAGCCCGCAGCCGAGCCGCGCGATGCCGCGCAGGTCGGCCAGCGCGGTGGCCAGGATGTCGACCCGGGAGTCGGTGTCGTCGATCCAGTCCACCGGGACCTCGTGGATGCGCAGGCCCGCCCGCTCGGCGAGCACGAGCAGTTCGGTGTCGAAGAACCAGCCGGTGTCCTGGGTGAGCGGCAGCAGGGCCCGCGCCTGATCGCGCCGGATGGCCTTGAAGCCGCACTGCGCGTCGGTGAATTCGGCGCCGAGCGAGGCCCGCAGCAGCAGGTTGTAGCTCCGCGAGATCACCTCGCGCCGGGGCCCGCGGATCACCCGGGAACCGCGCGCGAGCCGGGTACCGATCGCGATGTCGCTGTGCCCCGACAGCAGCGGGGCGACCAGCGGCAAAAGCGCGTTGAGATCGGTGGAAAGGTCGACGTCCATATAGGCGAGCACGTCGGCGTCGCTGGCGGCCCAGATCGCCCGCAGCGCGCGGCCCCGGCCGGGCTGTTCCATATGCACAGCGGTAACGCCGGGGAATTCATGGCTGAGGGCCTTCGCAACCGCCCAGGTTTTATCGGTGCTGCCGTTATCGGCGATCGTGATGCGGGCGGTAAAAGGAAATTGCTGCTGCAGAAATGAGCAGAGCCGCTGGACGCTGGGAGCCAGATCGCGTTCCTCATCCTTGACCGGGACGACGATGTCCACCTGCGGCGACGGAATTTCGCGATCAGCCACAGGACGTCCGGGTTCGGCGACGATATCAAGTGGCTTCATGCTTCTCAGCATCGGCTGGCGTATTCGGTTGGAGCTGAACGCCGTTTCTGTGCCGGCTATGAGATTTTTATGGCCGCGGAACGGACCAAATGCGGACAAATAGCCTCGCCTGATCTTTTCCTCTGCAAACTTTCTCCGTAATATTCGCATTACCTGAAGGGTGGGCCCGCGCAGTTATCCCGGGACGGAACCGCATCGCGGGCCCCCATGTTTTGCTGCCCGCGCCGCGCCCGCCTTGCCGCGCGCCCGCCGCGCCCCATGCCCCGCCTCATTCCCTCGCCCCCCCGCAGCCCCACGTCCGCGCCGCCCCTGCACCCCGCAGCCCAGATTCCGCAGGCCCATTCCCGGGCCCATCGCGGCTCTGACCGCCGCTTCAACGAGCCCAAAGACGCCATCGCGCTCGTCCTGCGGGCTGTTGCAGAATCGCCAAGCGGAGGACCCTCCGCACAAGATGTTGGACGAGATTGCAGNNTTCGGATCAATTCCGACACAGCCCGCCTGGTGTGCCGATGGCGCCATCGCGCACGTTCGCCGGGCTGTCCGGGCAGCCCCAGATTCCAGATGTCTGGAAGGTGCCCGTGATTCGTTGACGTGCGCCCGCGCGGGGCCGCATCCTCAAGTGACCAACCAGGCCGACGCGCATGCGCGCCCGCGCGTGCCGGTGATACATAGTCAGGGACGGTGCCCATTGAGTGACCACGGGGAAGCGGTGCGCCGCCCGGCGCGGGCTTCGCTGTCGCCGCGGAACCGCAAACGGTGGATGATCGCGGGCGGCGTCGCGGCGGGCTGGGTGGCGCTGCTGGCCGTGACGGGCTCGCTGACCGGGGCGACGATCCTGCTGATCGCCATCGTGGGACTCGGCGTTACGGCCGTGCTCGGCCTCCGGGCCCTGGGCGTGACCCGGGAGCACCCGTGGATCCGGCGGATGGCGGAACGGCCCTGGCGGGACGGGCAGGAGGTGCTCCGGCTCGCCCTGCGGCACCTGTCCGAGGTGTTCGTGGTCACGCCGAGCGGGACGCTGCTCGCCCCGAACATCGTCGAACTCCGCATGCATCCCGACGACCTCCAGTCCCTCGGCGAGCGGATGGAGCCGGCCCTGGTCATGGCCAGCGCCACCGAGGTCTACGAGGAGCAGGTCGCCGAGCACGGGGCCCGCTTCGCCCGCCCGGCTCCGGTCGAGGTGCGGATGATCGCCGATCCGTCCGTCCCGCCCGGCCGCTACCGGCTGCGGCAGGGACAGCCCGTCAACGCGGGCGTCCCGTCCTACCCCGAGCCCCAGGCGTACGCGATCCCGGAGCCTGCCTACGCCGGGGCTCCCGCCGGTCCAGTCAGCCTCGCCGGTCCCACCGGCACGCCGCCCTACCGGGGCATCGTCGGCGATGACGAAATGATGGACCGCCCCCGCCAGGACCGCCCCTCACCAGGACCGCCCGGACCAGGACCGCCCGGACCTCCCGCAGCCGGACCGTGACCTGACCCAGGGCTATGGCCTGCCCACCGTCATGGAACGCCGCAACCAGGTGTTGCCGGTGCTCCGGCTGGTCACCGGTGATCTGGTCGCCGAGACCAGGACGTCCGGGGCCCGGGCCGGGCGGGGGTCCGTGGAGCTGGCGCTGCCTGAAGTGCAGACCGTCTCGCGGGAGCACGCCCGGTTCACCTTTTCCGACGGCCAGTGGTGGATCGCTAATCTGGGGATGAACGGGCTTACCGTCAACGGCCAGCCCGTGGCCGGTGAGCATCCGGTCGGTACTGGTGATGTGATCCGCTGGGGTATGCGGCCGGACGCCCTGGCGTCCCGCGTCGAGATCGGGTAAGTGTCACACTAGTCATCCCAGACATAGCGAGACGGGATGGGCGCGGCGGTCGCGCGCCGTCCCCGGGAGTGACGACGTAGTGGCAACTGGCCAGCTATTGCTCTGGTCATCCGCGCGCAGCGAGTGGGTGGCCTGCCCGCCGGACGAGATCACCTGGCTGGACCGGGAACTGCTCAGCGGCAACGAGGATCTCACCCTGCACCGGGCGCCCCGCTGCGCGGGTCTGCGCTACGTGCAACGCCGGTGGGAGCTGTTCAGCCGGGACACGAGCTACCGCGTGTACCTGGCGCCCCAGGACGGCGGGGGGCCCGTGACCGCCGCGGCGGTGCAGCGGGCCGCGAGCCATATCCTCCCCCCGGCCCCGGCCCGGTACGAAGCCCAGCCGGTCGTGCTCGAGGCGGGCTCCTGGCTGGTCAGCGTGGGGAACTGGGTGCTGCGCCTGCGCCTGGACGTGCCGGCGCGCCCGGAACTACCGACCCCGGCCGGCCCGGTCACTCAGGACGGCAAGGTCCGCAACGCGCCACCGGGGGAGGAGGCGGTCGCCCGGGTCCGCAGCTACTTCGAGCGCAACACCACGGCGCGGATGTCGATGGCCTTCTACTACCAGGAGTTCATTCTCGGCCTGGCGGCCCCGCAGGCCCTGCCGATGATGGACGTGGTCGTCGCGCTGGACCTGAGCGGTGAGGGCGCGGTGTCGGACTACAAGAAACTGCTACAGGGCCTGATCTGGAACGAACGCGGCCACGCGCGCAATCTCGCTGACTTCCTGCTCTCCAAGGGCCTGCTGACGCTGGCCGACCTCGATGAGGCCCGCAAGGTCGCGGCCGACAACGAACGGCGCGGTGTCTCCGGCCGGGCCCGCGAGCGGCTGAAGTACCGCCCGAAGGGGTCCTAGCCGGACGGCTGGCTGGTGGTCCGGGTTCCCGTGGCCGGGGCCAGCACGGCGATGAAGTCCCGGGTCCAGCCGGCCAGGTACTGACTGGCCGGGCGGGCCTGCCGGGGGATGGCGGCGCTGAGTACGGCGCCCGGGGCGCTGGCCGTGTCGAGCTGGACCCATTCCGGATTGATGTCGAGTTCCATGGCGATCCGCGCGCCGCGTCCGGCCAGGGCGTCGGCGAGGTCGGTGGGGGTGGTGGACATGCTCGCCGCGTACAGCAGGTCGCCGGCGGCGTTCTGGCCGATGGCGCTGCGCGCGGTGTACTCGACGTGGCCCACGGTGCCGCCCCACCGCCACCATTTGTCGGTCTCCGGGGTGCGCTTCCCGTTCAGGACGAGCGGCCACAGGTTCTGCCGGACGCTGTAGATGCTCATCCCCGGGGTCGGCACCGTGACGCCCCAGACCCCGATCCGGGCGTGACCGGATCGGTCGATGACCAGGCTGGCCAGGCCGTGCCGCAGGGACCGGAACACGTGCCCCTCCTGCGCGTAGCCGCCGGCCCGCGAGCGCAGCAGGAAACCGCCGTTGAAGGCGGCCAGCAGGCGCGGCCGTTCCGCGGCGCTGACCGCGGGGCCGGCGTGCACGAACTTCTCGTACCCGGGCCCGGGGTCCTGGCTGCCGTTGTGCAGCACGTACTGCACGGGGCCGTGGAAGGCCGCCACGGTTACGATCGATCCGTCGCCCGTCTGGACCTGGGAGAGCGTGACACCCGGTGGCACGGACGGGGTCCCGGCGGTACCCGGGGTGGCGCTGGAAGTGGCCGGGGCACCGGAGTCGGCCGGCGCCCCGCCCGCCGGTGCTCCGCACCCCGCCGTGACGACGCACACGCCAGCCAGGACGCCGGCCAGCGCGGTGGGCATCGCGAGCCTCCGCATGACGCGCCTCAGGACAGCGGGCGAACGCCGCGGACGATGCCGGCCTCGGCCACGACCGGCTGGAATTCCACCTCGGTGAACCCCGCGTCCCGCAGCGCCGCCTGCCAGAACTCCGGCGTGGCCGGGTGCTCCTGGCCGACGCGCAGACCGTACCGGGTCAGGTTCTTCGCGATCCGCCACCACCCGCCGGGTCCCTTAGCGGCCAGCGCGACCACCTTCTGGTGCAGGATCTCGCGGTCCCGCGGGCTTGCGCCCCGGCCGAACATCATGTCGGCGATGATCAGGCGGCCGCCCGGGCGCAGCCAACGCACGGACCGGGCGACGAGGGCCCGCTTCTCCGCGTCGGCCAGATGGTGCAGCGCGTAGTTGGTGACGATGAGGTCGGCGCTGGCCGGGGGGAGATCGAATCCCGTGAGGTCGGCGACCTCGGTCGCCACGTTCGTCAGCCCGGCCTCGGCGGCCCGCTCGGCCAGCGACTTGGCCATGGCGGCCGAGATGTCGACGGCCAGTACCGAGGCCACCTTCGGCGCCAGGACGGTCGTCACGAAACCGGTGCCGGCCCCCAGGTCCACGCACACGTCGGCCGGCTGCGGCGCGGATATTTCGATCAGCCGCGTGAGCACTTTCTCGAAGGCCGGCGCCGAAGTGACGTGAGAATGCCATTGCTGGACGCGTTTATCCCATTGCCGTTCCAGCGGAACGTTCACTTTTTGATCCTCCAGGCAGGTCGCGTCCAGTGTATTCCCGCGAAAACACTACGGTCCGTGTATTCCCGCGAAAACACTACGGTCCGCTTGTTAAGCCAGCATGAAGCGCGGATGCATGCCGCAAACGTGAAGCTCCCCGGGCGTGAAACGCACACCCTTAGGACGAGCTATGGTCTGATTTGGTTGCTTTTGGTTAAGGTCGGTGCACTGATCGTCACCGGCAGCTCCGGACGTGGTCGACGGCCGCCCGCAGATGACCGGTGTCGGCCCAGGTTGCGTCGAAGGCGGGTGACAGGGCGGGGATCTCCACCAGCCCCGTCAGGCTGGGCAGGACCTGGTCGGTCCAGGACACCCCGACCGCGGTGCGCACTTTTTCCTGTTCCATGGGGAACATCCTGCCCGACCGGCCATCACCGGGGCAGGACAACGATGCCATCCGTGTATGCCTCGCTGCCGTCGGGCCTGATGAGGTACCCGGCATACCCGTCGAGCTCACCGACGGCCTCCAGCGCATCGTCGCCGCCGACGGTCACGGCGGTGGCCAGGGCGTCCGCCAGCGCGAGGCTGGGCCCGGTGACGGTGGCCGAGACGCCCCGGTGCCCCGGCCGCCCGGTCCTGGGGTCGATGAGGTGCGGGCCCCGCTCGTAGCTGCCCGATGTGGCCGCGGCCGCCCGGACCTCGATGATGCCGGCCAGGGCGTCCCGCCGCCAGGGATGCTGGATGCCGACCCGCCACTCCCGCCCCGGAGCCGGCTGGCCGAAGACGGCCAGGTCGCCGCCTCCGGAGACCAGGGCCGCGGCCGCGCCCGCGCGGTGCAGGACGTCTCTCGCCCGTTCCACGGCCCAGCCCTTGACCAGCCCGGTGGGGTCGACCCCACCGGGCATCGCCCACGGATCGAACCAGCCCCGGGACCAGGTCCGGGCCGTCCGGCACAGCTCCAGCACGTCTGAGATCTCCGGGGGGACCTGGGCCAGCTCCGTTTCGCCGCGGCGCAGACGGTTGACCGGGCTGCCGGGCTTCCAGAGGCTGAACGTCTCGTCGGCCTCCCGCAGCACGTCGCTGGCCTGGTCGAGGGCAGTTTCCGCGGCCGCTGCGCCGAGGCCCAGGACGGTGAACGACACCACCGTCCCCATCACCTCGACGGTGCGCTTAACGGTCGGCTGGCCCACCTGGCCCCCGTCCGCCGCCTCATTCCCGGCGCCCGGCACTCCACCGGCCTCCGGCACCCCCCCGGTCTCCGATTTCACACTGGCCTCCAGCACCCCGTCGGCCCCGGCGTGCCCCGTCATTTTACGTGCAGCTTGTCCAGGGCTGCCTGTACGGACTGGACGTAGGCCTGGCTGGTGAAGGTGGCGCCGGAGATCCCGTTGACGTTCGCGCTCTGCGCCGACAGCACCTCGGAGCGGAGCATCGGGATGGCCTGCTCGCTGATCTGCTGGGAGGTGGGTTCAGCGGTCTGCAGGTCCGTGACCGAGATGCCGGTGATGTGGCTGCCGTGGACCGTCACCCGGACGTTGAGCTCGCCGTAGCCGAACTGAACCATCTGCCCCCCGGCACTGCGCACGGCGCCCGCCGCGGCGGGCGCCGGGGCCGAGGCGGCCGGGCTGGCCGCCGCCGACGCGGACGACGCGGACGACGCCGATGGCGTGCCGGATGGCTGAGCCTGGCCCGGCGTGGTCGCCGATACCGGGCGGGTGTGGAAGGTGAGGACCCCCACGAACCCGGCCACCGTCCCGGCCAGGACAAGCAGCGGCGCCCGCTTCATATGTGTTCTCCCGTCCTTCAGAGAGCGAAGGCTTCGTGGTGGATGGCTTCGTCCGGCACGCCGAGGTATCTCGCCACGTCCACGACGCCGGCCACGAATGCTTCCGGCCCGCACACGTACACGTCGCGGTCGCTCAGATCGGGCACGATGCGCGGCAGCGAGCGCTCGTCGATGGCGGCCTGGGCGCGTGAGCCGGTCAGCTCGTGCAGGCGGCCGCCACGGCGCTTCACCAGGTCGGTGATCTCCGCCCGGAGCGCGAGGTCTTCGGTCTTGGTGGCCCGCAGGATGACCACGGGCTTGGCCCCGCGCGGCAGATCCTCCAGCAGGGAGCGCACCGCGGTCACGCCGATCCCGGCCGCGATGAGCACGACCCGCCGGCGCTGCTGGGCGTACCGCGTGAACGTCCCGTACGGTCCCTCCACGGCGACCCGGGTTCCCGGCTGCAGGCGGGCCAGCGCGGCGGAGTGGTCGCCGACGGCCTTGACGGTCAGCCGCACGTACGGCGGCTGGGGCAGGGCGGACAGCGAGTAGGGGTGGGCCTGCCACCACATGTCCCGGGTCAGGAAGCGCCAGAACAGGAACTGGCCGCCCGACACCGGAAGCTGGTCCACGTGCCGCCCCTGGCAGATGACGGAGACCACCCCGGGAGCTTCGGGGCGCACCTCGGTGACCCGTAGCTGGTGACGCAGGCTACGGTAGACCGGCAGCCCCACCCGGTAGGCCAGCACCAGACCGGCCGTGGCCGCCCACGCCACGGACCATACGACCTGGGTGAGCGGGTGGCCGACGAACGACGGCCCGAGCGCGATCACGTGCGCGAAGGAGAACGCCAGGGCCAGGTAGAGGTAGAGGTGCACCGTCCACCACACTTCCCGCCGCACCCGCCGGCGGATGGCCCGGATCGAGATCACCCCGGCCATGCACATCAGGCCCAGGCCGACCGTGGCGGACAGGATGTCCGGGTAGGAAAGGATGAGCGTGCCCACCTGGTGCCACGGGCCTGCCCGGGCGGCCTGGGCGTAACCGGCGGTCAGCAGGATCGCGTGCAGCACGAGCAGGGTGATCGGCCACGGGGCCAGCCGCCGGTGCCAGCGCAGCAGCCCATCCTGCCCGACCACGTGCTCCAGAAAAGGGATGCGGCTCACCAGCAGCACCATGATGAGCGCCAGATAGGTTCCGATCAGCCCGGTGAGGTTCCCGGCGAAGGTCGCTACGCCCCCGGCAGCGGTCAGCTGACCGGACGTTTCCGCCGTGATGCCCAGGGCCGTGGTCGCCCCCAGCCCGAGGCCGGCGACGACGAGCCCCACCCTGACCAGGCCCGGCCGCGGCGCGGGAGACCGGCGCAGCGCGCCGGCCCCGCGCGCTGCCGCGGCGGCCGGCCGGGCGTTAGATGCCTGCCTGATGCTCACCCGCCCAAGGATGCGGCCCAACAGTGAAAGGATCATGAAGGACTCCGCCGCACCCTCCCGGAAGACCCGAGATCCCGCCGATCCACCGGAAAACCCCGCCTAAGCGCCGACGCTTCCCGATGAGGAGTCGGTGCGGGGCCGCCGGGGCATGGGGGCCTCGTGGGACCCGGCTTCGTGGCCGGCGGAGGATCATGGGCTTGCCGCGTCGCGAGGGCTGTCAGCGGGGGGTCAGCGAAAGGTTGCTGTCGAAGGGCACCGGGGTCGTGCCGAGGCAGCCGTGCGCCATCACCTCCAGCCGCCGGGCCAGCCGGTCCGGGTCCAGTCCGCTGCGGAAGAACAGCGTCGACTGGATAGCGCCGATCGCCGCGTGCACCGCCAGTCGCAGTTCGCCGTCGGTCAGGTCGGGGCGCAGCGGGGCCAGCAGGTGCACCCACTCCTCGATGTAGTGCCGCTGCCTGCGGCGCAGCCGGCGCCGGTCCTCCGCCGGCAGCGTGCCCACCTCCCGGTGGTAGACGCCCAGCACGTCACGGTCCTCGATGGCCACGGCGATGTGGTCCCGGACCAGTGCCGACAGCGTGCCCGCGCCCCCCGCCCCGGCCTCGCCCCCGGCGGTCAGGATCTCCGCCGCGCCCGCCGCCAGCCGGTCCATCACCTGGTCGAGCATGGCCACCAGGATCGACGTCTTACTGCCGAAGTGCCGGTAGATCCCCGAGCCGACGATGCCGGCCTCGGCGCCGATATCGGCCATGGAGATCGCGTGAAAGCCGCGCCGGGCGCCGAGCGCGGCCGCGGACGCTAGGATGCGCTGCTTGCGCCCGGGGTCACGCACCCGCCGCCGGATCTCTGCCATCTAGCCAGTCTGGCAGCAGACCGCTAGAGTCGCTAGTGAAGTTCGCTTCACTAAATCAGGCTTCAAACCAAGATCAATTTATTTAACGGACGTGGGTAGGAGATATCCGCCCGGTCGAGTCGCCGCCCGCTTGAGGAGGTCGCCGTGGACTTCGGGGAGACCGAGGAGCGTCAGGCCCTGCGCACTGCGGTGGCCGAGATCGCGCGTAGCTTCGGCCCGGCGTACTACGCGGCGCACGCGGCCGAACGGAAGCCCTGCGACGAGCTATGGGCCGCGCTCGGCGAGGCCGGATTCATCGGCGTGAACATTCCCGAGGAGTACGGCGGAGGCGGAGGCGGCCTGACCGATCTGGCGCTGGTCTGCGAGGAGATCGCCGCGCAGGGCACGCCGCTGCTGCTGCTGCTCGTGTCCGCCGCGATCTCCGCCGGGGTGATCAGCGAGTTCGGCACCGACGAGCAGCGCAAGACCTGGCTGCCCGGCCTGGCCGCCGGAACCTCGAAGGTGGTCTTCGCGATCACCGAGCCCGACGCCGGTTCCAACACTCACCGGCTGTCGACCACCGCGGTCCGCGACGGTGGGGGCTGGCGGCTGTCCGGCTCCAAGTACTACATCTCCGGCGTCGACGAGGCCGAGGCCCTGCTCGTCGTCGCGCGCACCGGGGAGGCTGGCCCCAAGGGCCCCCGGCTGTCGCTGTTCCTCGTCCGCACCGATGCCCCCGGCCTCGCCAGGCATCTGCTCCCGGTCGACGTGCTGCTGCCGGAGCGGCAGTTCACGCTGCACTTCGACGACGTCTACCTGGAGCCCGAGTCGCTGATCGGCGCCGAGGGCGACGGGTTCCGCCAGGTGTTCCACGGCCTGAACCCGGAACGGATCACCGGCGCGGCCATGGCCGTCGGCATCGCCCGGCACGTGCTGACCACGGCGGCCCGCTACGCGAACGACCGGCAGGTCTGGTCGGTACCGATCGGCGCGCACCAGGGCGTCGCGCACCCGCTGGCCAAGGCCAAGATCGAGACGGAGCTGGCCGCGCTGATGACCCGGCAGGCGGCCTGGCAGCACGACCACGGCCAGCCCGCCGGCGAGTCGTCGAACATGGCCAAGTACGCTGCCGCCGAGGCCGCGCTGGCCGCCTGCGACGCCGCGATCCAGTCGCACGGCGGCAACGGCCTGTCCTCGGAGTACGGCCTGATGCCGTACTGGGGCCTGGCCCGGCTGATGCGGATCGCGCCGGTGAACCGCGAGATGATCCTTAACTACGTAGCCCAGCACAGCCTGGGCCTGCCCCGCTCCTATTAGGCAGGAGGCGACCGTGGACCTCGCGCGCAACCTCATTCAGCGCGTCAACCTCGGCGACTCGCTGACCCGCAGCGCCGCCGCCCGCCCGGACCACCCGGCCGTCGTCGATGGCGACCTGCGCTGGACGTACGCGGAGTTCAACGCGTACGTCAACCGGCTCGCGCACGGGCTCACCGCGCTGGGCTACACCCGCGCCGACGCCCTCGGCATCGCGTCCGGCAACAGCGCGGAGTTCCTGGCCCTCTACTACGCCTGTGCCAAGCTCGGCGTGGTGGCCGTGCCGATCAACCTGGGCTGGCGGCCCGACGAGGTCGCCTACGTCCTGGATCACTCCGGCGCCCGCGGCCTGGCCGTCGAGACCCAGCTCGTGGCCGGGATGCAGGAGGCCATCGGCAAGGTTGCCGGGGTCGCCGAGGTCATCGTCATGCCCGGGCTCGGCGCCCGGTACGAGCCGGAGCCCGCCGAGCGCCACTGGACCACCACCGGCGAGCTCGCCGGCCGGGGCCCCGCTGGCCAGGACACCGCTATCCAGGACACCGCGCAGGAGCCGCAGTGCGCCGTCGAGGACCGCGACGCGATCAGCTACCTCTACACCTCCGGGACCACGTCGTTCCCCAAGGGCGTGGTCGGCACGCACCTGGGCATCTACCTGGAGTCGATGTCCGCCGCGCTGGACTCCGGCTGGAACGCCTCCGACCGGTTCGCCGCGATGATGCCGATGTTCCATACCGCCCAGCTCAACGCCTTCTGCACGCCCGCGGTCCTGGTCGGCGAAGGCTGCCGATGATGTTCCGCGCCGCGCTCGACCATCCGTCGTTCGGGGGCCGTGACCTGTCCAGCCTGCGCCGCGCGGTGTACGCGATGGCGCCGATGCCCGACGCCCTGATCCGCCGCTGCCTGGACAAGTTCGGCTGCGACTTCGCGCTGCTGTTCGGGCAGACCGAGATGGCGCCGTGCGCGACCTTGTTCCGGCCCGAGCACCAGCTCACCCATATCGGCGCGGTCGGCACTCCGCTGACCGGCGTGCAGGTCGCGATCATGGGGCCGGGCGGCCAGCTGCTGCCGCCCGGCGAACTGGGCGAGATCGTCTACCGGGGCCCGTCCACGATGCAGGGCTACCTGAACAACCCGGAAGCCACCGATGCGGCGTTCGCCCACGGCTGGTTCCACTCCGGTGACGTGGGCCGGTTCGGCGACGACGGGGTGCTGTGGTTCGCCGACCGCTATAAGGACGTCATCAAGACCGGCGGGGAGAACGTGGCCTCCATCGAGGTCGAGAAGGCCGTCTACGCCGCCGCCCCGGGCGTCGCGGAGGCGGTCGTCATCGGCCTGCCGCATGAGCGCTGGTCCGAGGCCATCACCGCGGTCGTCGTGCCCAAACCGGGGGAGACCATCGACCACGGGCAGCTCATCAAGGCGCTCAAGGAGCGGCTCGACGGCTACAAGGTGCCCAAGTCCATGATCGTGGTCGACGAGCTGCCGAAGACGTCCACCGGCAAGATCCAGAAGAACGTCGTCCGCGAGCGGCACGCGTCGCACTACGGAGGCTGACCGCGTGCCCGTGCTGTCGTCACAAGTGGATACCCGTGCGGAGTCCTACCAGGCCAACCGCAAAGCCCAGCTCGCCGTGCTCGCCCAGCTCGACGAGCAGATCCGGCACGCCGTAGCCGGTGGCGGGGAGCGGTACGCCCGGCGGCACCGCGACCGGGGCCGGCTGCTGGCCCGCGAGCGCATCGAGCTGCTCCTCGATCAGGACAGCCCGTTCCTGGAGCTGTCCACCCTGGCCGCGTGGGGCACCGGGTTCGCGGTCGGTGCGAGCGTGGTGACCGGCATCGGTGCCGTCTCCGGTATCGAATGCGTGATCATCGCGCACGACCCGACGGTCCGTGGCGGCGCGATGAACCCTTACTCGCTGCGCAAGACGCTGCGCGCCCTCGAGATCGCCCGGGTCAACCGGCTGCCGGTCGTCAACCTGGTCGAGTCCGGCGGCGCGGACCTGCCCACCCAGGCGGAGCTGTTCGTGCCCGCGGGGCGGATCTTCCACGAGCTGACCGAGCTGTCGTCCCTGGCCATCCCGACCGTGGCCCTGGTCTTCGGTAACTCCACCGCGGGCGGGGCGTACGTGCCGGGCATGTGCGACTATGCGGTGCTCGTGGACGCCCAGGCCAAGGTGTTCCTGGGCGGGCCCCCGCTGGTGAAGATGGCCACCGGTGAGGAATCGGACGACGAGGCGCTGGGCGGCGCGCAGATGCACAGCCGGACGTCCGGGCTGGCGGACTACCTGGCCGCCGACGAGCGCGACGCCATCCGCCTCGGCCGCGCCATCATGGCCCGGATCAACTGGCGCAAGCTTGGCCCGGCGCCGTCCGGGACCGCCGCGCCGCCCCGCTTCGACCCCGGCGAGATCCTCGGTATCGTGCCCGCCGACGTGAAGGTGCCGTTCGACCCGCGGGACGTCCTGGCCCGCATCGTCGACGGCTCCGAATTCGACGAATACAAACCCCTGTACGGAACGAGCCTGGTCACGGGGTGGGCCCAGGTGCATGGTTATCCGGTCGGGGTGCTGGCCAACCACCGTGGCGTGCTGTTCAGCGAGGAGGCGAAGAAGGCGGCCGAATTCATCCTGCTCGCCAACCAGACCGACACCCCGCTGATCTTCCTGCAGAACACCACCGGCTACATGGTCGGCGCCGCCTACGAGCAGGGCGGCATCATCAAGGACGGCGCGAAGATGATCAACGCGGTGACCAACTCCGCGGTGCCGCACCTGACCATCAACATGGCCTCCTCGTTCGGGGCCGGCAACTACGGCATGTCCGGCCGCGCCTACGATCCCCGGCTGATGTTCGCCTGGCCCGGCGCCCGGCTGGCCGTGATGGGCGCGGCGCAGCTCGCCGGGGTGATGTCGATCGTCGGCCGCGCCTCGGCCGCGGCGTCCGGACGGCCGTTCGACGACGACGCCGACCGGGCGCGGACGGCACAGATCGAGGCGCAGATCGAGGCCGAATCGCACGCCTTCGCCGTGACCGGGCGTCTCTACGACGACGGCATCATCGACCCGCGCGATACCCGGACCGTGCTCGGGCTGGCGCTGTCCGCCGTGCACTCGGGTTCCGTCGCCGGGCGCCGCGGCTTCGGCGTCTTCCGGATGTGAGGCCCATGCACCGGCTCCTGGTCGCCAACCGCGGCGAGATCGCCATCCGCGTCATACGGACCGCGCACGCGCTCGGCCTGGCCACGGTCGCCGTCTACTCCGACCCCGACGCGGGGGCGCCGCACGTCCAGCTGGCCGACGAGGCCGTCCGGCTGCCCGGCGCGGCGGCCGCCGGAACCTATCTGCGCGGCGACCTCATCATCGCGGCGGCCCGCGCCACCGGCGCCGACGCCATCCATCCCGGCTACGGGTTCCTGTCCGAGAACGCCGCGTTCGCCGCGGACGTGGGCGCCGCCGGTCTCACGTTCGTCGGGCCTTCGCCGGATGTGATCGCCGCGATGGGCCCCAAGCTCGGCGCCAAGGATCTGATGGAGAAGGCGGGCGTCCCGGTGCTGCCCGGCGGCGAGGTCACCGGCGACACGGACCTCGACGAGCTGGTGACCCGGGTCGGGCTGCCCCTGCTGGTCAAGGCGTCTTTCGGCGGGGGCGGCCGGGGTATGCGGCTGGTCCGTGACCGGGCAGAACTGGCCGGGGCCGTGGCCGCCGCACGGCGCGAGGCCGCCGCCGCGTTCGGTGACGGGACGGTGTTCGCCGAGCGGTACGTCACCGACCCGCGCCACATCGAGGTGCAGATCGTGGGGGACACCCACGGCACCGTCGTGCACCTGTTCGAGCGCGAATGCTCGATCCAGCGCCGCTACCAGAAGGTCATCGAGGAGTCGCCGTCACCGGCCGTCGACGATGACCTGCGGGCCGCGCTGGGCGCCGCCGCGGTCGCGGCCGGCAAGGCGATCGGCTACGTCGGCGCCGGCACGGTCGAGTTCGTCCTCGACGAGTCGGGCCGCTTCTACTTCCTCGAGGTCAACACGCGGCTGCAGGTCGAGCACCCGGTCACCGAGCTGGTCACCGGGCTGGATCTGGTGGAGGTGCAGCTGCGGGTCGCCGAGGGTGAGCCGCTGGGCGCGGACGTGCTGGACGCCCAGCTGACCGGGCACGCGATCGAGGCCCGGCTGTACGCCGAGGACGCCGCTGCGGACTTCCGGCCCGCCGTCGGCACGCTGCACCGGTTCTCGGTCCCTGCCGCCACCGGTGTCCGGGCCGACACCGGGTACACCGACGGCTCGCGGGTCAGCCCGTACTACGACGCGATGCTGGCCAAGGTCATCGGGTACGGCCGGACCCGCGCCGAGGCGGCCGCCCGGCTGGCCCGTGTCCTGGAGCGGACCCAGGTGCACGGCGTCATCACGAACCGGGATCTGCTGGCCGCGATCCTGCGCGAGCCGGAGTTCCTGGCCGGGGGCACCGACACCGGTTACCTCACCCGGCACCGCCCGGCCGAGCTGGCCGCCCCCGATCCCGCGGTCACCGCCGTGCACGCGCTCGCGGCGGCGCTGGCCGGGCAGGCGGAACGCCGCGCCGCCGCGCCCGTGCTGGCTACCCTGCCGTCCGGCTGGCGCAACGTCCGCTCGGCTGACCAGCACACGAGCTACGAGGCCGCCGGACAGCGGATTACCGTCGCCTACCATCTCGCCGATTCCGCCGATTCCGCCGAT
>PLRW01000058.1 GCA_003164955.1 Actinomycetota bacterium | reverse complement strand
AGGAGTCGCCGGTGACCGGGGCGAGGCGCCGGGCCAGCAGCGCGGTCGCGGTCGCGGTGATGCCGGCCCCGGCGACCGGGTGGCCGAGCGCGGCGGCGGCCCACGCGGTGGCGCTCCACCCGGACATGGCCACGGCCGGGAGCGTGCCCGGGTGCCGCACCTCCAGCGGCGCGGCCGAGGTCCCGTAGTCCATCCGGCGCGCGAACCAGCTGCCCAGCCGGACCCGGTGCTGGTGGGCGACCGTGGCGGCCGGCTCGTACCGGACATGCCAGCCGGCCGCGGCCAGCCGCCAGACGAAGTCGACGTCCTCCCCCACCGGCATGTGCTCGGCGAACCCGCCTGCGTCCTTGCCCGCGTNNGCGTCCTTGCCCGCGTCCTTGCCCGCGTTCTTGGGGCCGGCCGCCGCCACGCGCACGACCAGGGCCGCTCCCGGCACGTAGGGCACCTTGGAGCCCGGCCGGACGATGCTCGGCACCGGCCCCATGTCCAGGGTCGAGCTGACGCCCTCGTACTGGGCCAGCCACCCCGTGCGAGCCGCGAGCGCGTACGGCATGATCCGCGGGGCCACCGCCGCCACCGCCGGATCACGGAAGTGCGGCAGCAGGGGGCCGAGCCAGCCGGGCGCCGGCACGCAGTCCGAGTCGAGGAAGGCCGCCAGCGGGGTCCGCACCGCGGCCAGGCCGGTGTTCCGCGCGGCCGCCGGGCCGCCGTTGACCGCCCGGTGCACGCAGCGCGCCCCCGCCGCCGCGGCGATCGCGGCCACCGCGCCCGGGTCGCGGGAGCCGTCGTCCACCACGATCACCTGGTACTCCCCCAGCCCGGTGAGGCACAGCGCCAGCTCGGCGGTGCGGTCACGGACCGGGATGACCACCGTGACGTCCGCGGAGCAAGTACCCGGGCCGGGGCCGCCGGCCGGGACGGGATGGGCGATCCCGGTCCACAGCAGCCTGCGCGCCAGCGCCTGTGCCCCCGGCGAATCCGCCACGGGCTCCCCGTTCCACCAGGCGGCGACGTGCCGGGCCCCGGCCGGGCCGAGCCGCAGCATCCGGTAGGGCGCCCCGCCGAGCAGGACCGTCCCGCCGTCCAGCGAGCGCAGCCCGGGGTCCGGGCGCAGCCGCAGTCCTTCCGTGGCCCCCGTGGGGGCGGGGGTCAGGCTGGGTATCGTCGCGGCTGCCATGAATGTCACCATAGGATCATGACCAGCGAGGGCGCCGGGACTTCCGGGGACGCGCGGGCCCCATTCGACGCGGCGCGGCCGTACGAGAAGCACCCGCAGGTGGCGATCAGGCCGGAGAGCTTCGGCGCGCTGGCCTACCACTACGGCAACCGCCGGCTGGTCTTCCTCAAGGCACCCGCCCTGGTCACGGTGGTCGAGACGCTCGGTGACTTCCCCAGCGCCGCCGCCGCGGTCGCCGCGCACGTCCCGGACGCCCAACGGGAAACGTACTGCAAGGCGCTGTCCGGCCTGCTCGCCTCGGACGTGATCCGCGCCCGGTTACCGTGCTGGCCCGGGGCACGACCCAGTGCGCCCGGCTCGGTGAGCGAGTGAGGGGCTGTCCGGGGGCGGCGGGCTGGAGCCGGTGGCTAGGGTCCTGGCTGTATCCGGCTTTTTTGCGGAGGATGGCGAGGCGGGCGCCGAGGTCGCGCATCGCGGCGTCGGCGGTGGCGTCGCTGGCCAGGTGCGAGCGGGTCATGGTGGCGAACCGGTCACGGGGCACCTTCGGCGGCGTGGATACTTTCGGCCGGTTCGGCGGAGGTGCGGCCATAGCTGCCTGACGAGCTTTCTTTGTACGGTGCGTCAGGTGAAGGCGAGCGTGCCTGACCAGTGAGCCCACGGCGGGCCGTCCCAGCACTACCGGGGCGTTCTCGCCCGCGCTTCTGGCCAGACTTACTCGCCGCCCGCGCTGAAGGCGGTGTCGAAGGCCACCTGCGGCGGGTCGTAGTCGAAGCCGCGCAGGAACGCCAGCGCGCTGGGCGCACCGGCCAGCCGGTCCATGCCCGCGTCCTCCCACTCGACCGAGACCGGGCCCGCGTACCCGATCGAGTTCAGCATCCGGAACACATCCTCCCACGCCACGTCGCCGTGGCCGGCGGAGACGAAGTCCCAGCCGCGGCGCGGGTCACCCCACGGCAGGTGCGAGCCGAGCCGGCCGTTCCGGCCGTCCAGCCGCTTGCGGGCCTCCTTGCAGTCCACGTGGTAGATCCGGTCCCGGTACTCCCACAGGAACGCGACGGGATCCAGGTCCTGCCAGACGAAATGGCTCGGGTCGAAGTTCAGGCCGAACGCGCTCCGGTGATCTACGGCCTCCAGCGCGCGAGCGGTCGTCCAGAAGTCGTAGGCGATCTCGGTCGGGTGCACCTCGTGGGCGAAGCGCACCCCCTCGGCGTCGAACACGTCCAGGACCGGGTTCCAGCGCCGCGCGAAGTCGGCGTACCCCGCCTCGATCATCGAGTCCGGGGTGGGCGGGAACATCGCCACCGTGTGCCAGATCGACGATCCGGTGAAGCCCACCACCGTGTCGACGCCGAACGCGGCGGCGGCCCGTGCGGTGTCGGCCATCTCGGCCGCGGCCCGCTGCCGCACGCCTTCCGGGTCCCCGTCCTGCCAGATCCGCTCGGGCAGGATCGCCTTGTGCCGTTCGTCGATCGGGTCGCACACGGCCTGCCCGACGAGATGGTTGGAGATGGCCCAGCAGCGCAGGCCGTACTTGTCCAGCAGGGCGTGCCGCCCGGCCAGGTAGCCGTCCTCGCTCAGCGCGCGGTCCACCTCGAAGTGGTCGCCCCAGCAGGCCACCTCCAGGCCGTCGTAGCCCCACGAGCTGGCCAGCCGGGCCACCTCCTCCAAGGGCAGATCCGCCCACTGACCCGTGAACAAGGTGAACGAATGCGGCATCGTCACTCCCTGTAATCTAAGTCACTCCTTGTGATCTAAACCGTGTGATCTAAACC
>PLRW01000072.1 GCA_003164955.1 Actinomycetota bacterium | reverse complement strand
GCTGGGCTCATAACCCAGAGGTCGCAGGTTCAAATCCTGCCCCCGCTACCAGGTCAGAGGCCCCTTCCAATCATGGAAGGGGCCTTTTGCGTGTCATTTGCGAACGGATTTGTAAACCTGCTGCCGTTCACGCAGCCGGGCCCTCACCCGCGCGAACCGCCCCAGTGACGTCCGAGCCAGGATTCTCGATGGAGCCGAGCGCCCCGCCGAGGATCAGCTCGGCGAGTGTGTTGGCGACCTGACGGTCGGCTTCCAGGTCGGTCTGAACGTACTGCTTCATGGTGAACGCGACATCGGCGTGCCCAATGCGCTGGCTGAGAGTTTTCCAGTCGATCTTCGCGTCGCGGCCTGGCGCGGCGTAGCTGTGCCGGACGCCGTGCAGGTCGGCCCCCGCCACCGGGTCCCCTTTCGGAAGGAGCACACCATGGACGTCACCGCCTCTTCCCTCACCGGTCTCATCACCTGCGCCGGATGCGGGACCGTCGTCCCCTTCGGGGAGTCCCTCTACGTTGACGGGGCAGGCCAGCTCTGCACCGCGAGTTGCACCACGCCCGTCCCGGAGTGGGCTCTCGGCGTCGAGCCGCCCTTCTGATCGAGGGCGGCCACGGGCCGCTCTGCCGCTACCCAGCGGCGCAGGGGCAGCCGAACGTGCCTGCGATTGTTGTGCTGTTTGACGCTGGGCGCGGCTATGCCATCCACTGGAATAAGGTCGGTAATAAGAGGTCCAGGGGGGCCTCTCATTCCCGAGGCAACCTGGGATACCCGGCCGCTATCATGCCTTCCCCCGGGGCCGGAATTTCGTGCGCAAGGTCGCCTTTACCGTCTATATGTACCCAAACTGGCGATCACCCGGCGCGGGGCCTCCGTGTCCGCGCGCTCAGCTTGGGTCGGTGATTTTTCCGGTCGGACCGCAGATCAAGCTTGCCTCACGGGTGTCCCCTGAGGCGGGTTCCCGAACTGGTCCCATGCCTTGTTGAGCTGAGATTGGACATAGACGCATCCGAAGGGACCGCACAGGAAGGCGAGCAGGAGTGAGCATCTGGCGCTACTTCCGGCCAGCTGCTGAGCTTTCCGGATGCGGGCCGCCGTGAGCACCCACGAGACGATAGCCGGGATTCCGATCCCGATCCACCCGAGCGTGATGGCGAGAACGGCTATTCCTGGCCGCACGTTGTTGCTCGGGTCGAAGTCGCGCATCTCCTTGTTGATCTTGAAGTACCAGATCAGCGGATAGACGATGGTCAGGCAGCGGAGCCACACCCCCCACGGATTCCGTGTCCTGCCTACGACTCGGCTCGGTGGGCCCGCCATCGCCGCCATGGCTTGCCTTTGCGGCGCCGGGCCTGGCGCGACGCTCGCGGGCACTGGTGCCGTGGCAGTGAAGGTCCCGGCTGAATTTTCCTGGTCTGGCATATAAGACATAAAATGCCCCCCTTGTATTGCTTTCATGATAGGTGAAGCGACCAGCGGATAACACGGCCAAAGGTCCATATCCCAGCGACGATAACTAGCCGTCCGCAATCTGGGAAGCGATTGCCAATCATGGCGATAAGCCAGCATAAGCGCATATACTCCCCGGCCCTAACGAACATGATCCGGAATATGCGGAACGACCTTGGTGATCTGAGCAGCCGACGGCAGTTACCATGCAGGTCATCGGCGCAAATTCGCTAGTTGACAGGGGCGGCCTCGGGAGCCGTGTGCCAGACAGCCCTGCCGCCACAATGGGTATCTGGGACAGCAATTTAGACCAGCCCTTGGGTATTCACGAGGTGGCTGTGCGCTGGACGCCGCTGACCGGGGTTACCGGGCGGTCCATGCGCGGCGCTGGGACAGGGCCGTGTGCCGGACGGTCCTGTCCCGTCGTGAAGTCGTCCTTACTGGCCCGAGATGGTGGCGAGATAGGTATGGGGGGCAGTGGTACCGGTGGGGATGTAGAGCCCCATGACCTGGTTCCCGTAAACGGTATTTCCGGTCACGATGCTGCAGCCATCCGGGCATAGCGAGCTAGTCGCGACATTGGCGGGATACCACCTGGCCGCCCCAAAGGAGCCATGGCGGATGCTAGCGGGAACGAAGGCCATCGATGCCTCCTGAGCTGAGCTGATGGCCACCGCGTGGAAGCCACCCGACACGGCGGTGATTCCCTCGAAGTGCGTGACCAGCGCCGGAGCGTTGCCGTAGCTGAAGTACTTCGGCTTTCCGAACGTCTGAGTTCGTTCGTTATAGTTCATGAGGAAGGCCCGCTGGACTCCGCTGGCCTTGGAGCCGCCCGCCAGGGTGTAGATCGTGCTCTTGCCGCCGCCGTCCTGCCAGATGGCATAGAGCGTGGTCTGGTTCGACCGGCTCCCGCCGAGGTCGAGCAGCGTCCACTGATTCCGGGACATGTTGTAGATGAAGGCATTGGCCGAGATCACCCCACCCACCACGCTGGGGTTGAGATCGTAGTCGCCCACCACCAGATCGCCCATCGTGCTGTGCGGAATGGTATCCATGACGAAGCACTTGACCTGGACTTTCGGGCAGGCCCGCACGTGTCCGACCGTATTTGTCCCATCGGCGGGTACGTCGATTGATGTCCAGGATCCGCCCGATCCGCCCACCGGCCCGAGGTAGATCATGCCCTGGTTGATCACGCCAGCGGGCGACGACGACGACTGGTAGCTTCCGACGGCGCGAACTTGGCCGCTCGGGATGGTCGTGTTGAAGGAGTGCGTATCAGGACCGTAGAACGTCGCTGACGTCACGTCGGGGAACGAGGGCGTGAGCTCCGATACGGCCGCCCCTGCCGCGGCGCTCGTGAGGCGGCCCTGGTAGAGGAACGGCTTGGTCTGCGTGCCGCTCCCGGTCGCCGCCGAGCCCGTCAGTATGACGTTGCCGTTGGTCGTACCCCGGACGCCGGTGACGATATCCCCGGTTTGCAGAATCGAGGAGACGGAACCGCCACCTTTCGCATTGCTACGGCCAGACGTGCTAGCAAGAGCCGGCACGATGGCCGTCACCAGGAGTGCTGCCGTAGCTCCCCCGATCAGCAGATTACGTTTCATGACTCTCATTTGCAGCCCCCGTTGTTCTATGGCGGCCCGAGCGATCCCGCTCTGAGATGTTATTAACGAAATCCTCGGAATTTTCATTTCAATTGCCAGTCTAGCAGGCCGGACAGCACTTTCATCGGCACGGAGTGGCAATATCATGATAAGGCAAGCCTTGCCGGCTTGATGGTGATATCGCGTATTAATCACCAGGTAACGCGGGGCTTCGTAGCGAATTATCGGATAGCTAAATGAGATCACCGGGACGGGAAATCCTTTTTCGGCGGCCGGAGCGTCGGTATCCGGAAGGCCGGCGGCCGAGCCCCATCCGGGCAAGCCGGTGGCCCCGGGTCAGGACGTATGGGCGAGATCGAAGAACCGGGAGATTTCGTCGGCGGCCACGAGCTCGCGGGTGGTCCGGCCGAGGATGAGCGGCATCCGGCCCGGGCCGGGGATGACGTGCCCGCCGCCTTCGACGGTGAACAGCGTGACCGCCGGCTTGCCGGCTTCGCCCGGGTGATGGAGTACGTGCTGCGGGGACAACTGGCAGATCCGGGCATCGCGGCGGTGCTCAGCGGGGAAGGCGCCTGCGCGGAGGCACTGCCGCTGGCGGCCGAACTGGGGGAGGCGGTGTCGACATTGCTGGTCCGCGCCCGCGCGGCCGGGATCGTGCGCCGCGACCTCGATCCGGGCGACATCCGGCGGCTGCTCTCTGGCGTGGCCTCGGCGGTCGGCGTGCCCCCCGACGAGTCCCGGCTGCGGCGGTACCTCACGGTGTTCCTGGACGGGCTCCGCCCGCCACGGCGCTGAACGCGGCCGGGGCGCCCCCCGTCGGTCTGTTCCGTGCACGGGATCGTGCACGAGACGCCACGCAACCAGCTAGGCGGAGCGAGACGCCTGCGCACGAGACAGGGCACAGGACCAGGGATCAGCTAAGGTCAGCACGGCAGCCGGGACAGCCGTCACCCATGGCGGGAGAATCATTGCCGGAGCCACAGCGGCGAGGCATCTCACCACGGTTGTGATGGTCTTGGTCATGACGCAAGGAAGCCTCACGGACCGACGGCTGTACGCGGCTCGGTGACGCGCGGCGGCGGTCCCAGCGCCGGGCATGGCCCCGGGTGGCGGGCCATCCAGAGGTCACGGCCGGGGCGCCGCAGTGACAGGTCAGCTGGCGGGGTGCTGTGCTGGCGCGGGCGGGCGGGTTGCACCTGGGGGAGGCAGGGTGGTGGTCAGCCCGGTGAGCAGGATGTCCAGGCCGCGTTCGAGTTCGGCAGCGCCCTTGTAGCCGCCCAGGACCGGGGCCAGGCCGCGGAGCAGGGGAAACTCGCCGATTGGCAGCCGGTGCAGGCCCAGCCGGAGCAGGTCATCGGTCTCGTCGGGGTTCTCGACGAGTTCCTGCAGCTCGTCCAGGACGTGGCCGTGGATGAACCCGAACAGGGCCCTGTAGATGTGCAGGGCGTCGGGTCCGCTGAACCCGGCCCGGGTGAGCAGGGCCAGGATGTCTTCCAGGGGGCGCAGGGTGCCGGCCGGGCGCAGCCCGAGAGGGGTGGCCAGCGGCCGGGTGACGATCAGCGGCACGACGTGCGGGTGGGCCAGCGCCAGCGCGCGGTAGCGGCGGGCGACCTCCCGCAGCTGGCCGGCCCAGTCCGGGTCGGCGCAGTCGACCTGGAGCTGGCCCAGGACGGTCTCGGCGACGCCGTCGAGCAGGGCGGCCTTGCCCGGCGCGTGCCGGTAGATGATCATCGGGTCCCGGTCCAGGACGCGGGCCAGGCGGCGCATCGACAGTGCGTCGGCGCCGTCGCGGTCGATGATCTCCAGCGCGGCGGCCAGCACCGCCTCGCGGGTGATCTTGCCGCTGCCGTTACCGGCGCGACGGACGTCCGGGGTCGTCATGGTGGCAGTGCCTTCCCTCCTGCGGGGCTGTCAGGTCAACGTTGTTAACAACGATCGTAGGTCTACGTTGTTGACATTATCATGCCTGTAGTGTTTTACTGTAGGTCTACAGAGAAATCCGCTGTAGGTCTACAGCATCGAAACGGCAGGACCGCGATCCCGGGCGTGACCCGGGGTCTCCCGGAACGCCGCCGATGTCCCCGCTAGCGCACTCGCGCCTCCGGGATGAGCCCGTGAAAGGCAGTCCCGATGAGTATCGCCAAGAAGATCGCGCACAAGGCCGAAGCAGTCAAAGGCGGCGCCAAGAAGAAGGCCGGCCGGGCCACCGACAGCCCGCGCCTGGAGGCCGAAGGCCGCGGCGACCAAGCCAAGGGCGACCTCAAGCAGGCCGGGGCCAAGGTCAAGGACGCCCTTAAGCACTGACCCCCGGGCTCGCCATCTTGCCCCGGCCGGTCTCCCGCCCGCCACCCTGGCTCACCGTTGTGAGACCCGCAGATAACGAGAGGAGTAATCCATGTTTATCAGCTTCGGAGTCATCGTGATCATCGTGATCATCGTGCTTGTCGTCCTGTTCCTGCGCAGGCACTGAACCAGCTCACCGGCATGGCCGTTACCTTGTTCCCCGCCGGCCGCAGCGCGCCCTGCTTCTGCTCCGGCTGGCGACAGCCGTCTCAGCCCAGACGATAGCCGCCGGGGCAGGGTGCAGCAGTTCGGGCACCGGTCCGCCGCCTGGCAGTCCGCCGCCAGGCAACCGCAGTCGGCCACCGGCCAGCCCGCCCCCTATGCCCCTATCGCCGGGACGCCGGGTCCCGATGTCCGGGCCGGCGCGTCCGCGCCAGCAGAATGACTCCACGAAAGGTGTCACCCGTGAGTATCTTCAAGAAGTTGGCGCACAAGGCCGAAGCCGTAAAAGGCGGCACCAAGAAAGCCGCCGGCCGCGCCACCGGCCGCTCGCGCCTGAAAGCCGAAGGCCGCGGTGACCAGGTTAAGGGCGACACCAAGATGGCCGGGGCGAAAATTAAGGACGCCTTCAAGAAGTAGCTGAACGCACCCATCCGGGCCGCGTCAGCAGCGCGGTCCGGAATCCGTCGTCCTGTCCCGTCCAGGTCTTGTGTGCCGAGGGGCTGGGCCTAGCCAGCCGGTCGATGACGGGGCGCAGACCTTCGCGGGGCGGTCTGCGCGCAGGCGGCTGACGCTGGATGAGATTTCCTCCATCTTGTTCTCGCTGTCGTTCGCCGGGCACGAGACCACCACCGGGCTGATCGGCAACACAGTCCGGCGGCTACTCGAAGACCCCGGCCGGTGGGACGCGGTGACGAAACGGCCGGAACTGATACCAGCCGCGGTCGAGGAAACGCTCCGCTATGACCCGTCGGTGCCAGTGTGGCGGCGGGTCACCACCCGCCCGGCCAGCCTCGGCGGCGTGCAACTCCCCGAAGGCGCCCGGATGTTCCTGTGGCTGGCCGCCGCCGGCCGCGACCCTGCTGTGTTCACCGACCCGGACCGGTTCGACCTGCATCGCCCGAACGCGGGCCGGCACCTGGCATTCGGCAAAGGCCTCCACTACTGCCTGGGTGCCAACCTCGGCAAGCTGGAAGCCCAGATCGCCATCGCCCACCTGGCCCACCGCTACCCCCGCCTGCAGCTGGCGCCAGCCCAGCAGCTCACCTTCCATCCCAACATCTCCTTCCGCGGCCCGCAGGCGCTGACAGTACGAACCGGGAGCGACTGTCCGGGGCCGTGAGCCACTGACTTGTGCACGGATTTGTGCACGAGACGCGGCGAGACGGGAGAGACTCCCGACCTCGGCGTGGACCAGTGCCGCGCGTCCGCCGAGGCCGGCATGGTTATCGAATGACCCTGCCGGTCGGCGCTGCAGCAGGTGGGCGGCCGACGGCCATTTCAGCAGTGTCCTGGACGACGCGGGACGAGCTAATCTGCGGTGCTGGCCCGTGGCATTAAGCGTCGCACTTGGGCAGGTTTCGCCGCGCTTGTCGGAATGGTTACCGTGGCCGGATAGGCGGCAATCAGGCAGCGTAACAAATTGCGGTTTCTACGTTATGATATGTAGCCAATGGGGAATGGGGCGTACCGGCGCCTTCCGTAGCCGGGGGGAATCGGGGGAGTGTTCATGATGCGTCGGATTTGGATGCAAAAGCTGGGGCAGCGACTTGCCATTGTGATGCTGGCGGGCGCGGCCATACTCGTAATCTCAGCTCCCGTGTGATGCTGTCAGCAATCGGCAGTGTCTGTCGTCACGCTGCTGTGGAGGAGCACATCTTATGCGGAGACTCAGGCCCTGGAGTGCAGCCTTGGCCGCAGTGGTTGTCGTGGTCATGACAGTGGCTGCCTGCGAGGGCAGTAATAGCGGAAAGGTGTCATCATCCGGCGGCGCGAAGGTCAAGGGCGGGACGGCGGTATTTGCCTTTAACGCGGGCGGTGGAGCCAACTACATCTTCCCGGTGCTGCCCCCGGCCAACTTCAGTACCTCGAATTCGCAGGCTTTCCAGTGGCTGATGTGGCGGCCCCTGTACTGGTACGGCGTTGAAGACGCCCCGAACATCAATACCAGTCTCAGCATCGCCAATCTGCCGACCTACTCCAACGGCGGCAAGACGGTCACCGTCACGCTGAAGCCCTACAAGTGGTCGGATGGCCAACCGGTCACCGCCCGTGACGTGCAGTTCTGGGAAAACCTGGTGGCCGCTGACCCCGATAACTACGGGGCATCCGTCCCGGGCGGCTACCCGGGCAACATCGTCAAGACGACAGTCGTGAACTCCACGACTATCCAGTTCACCACGGACAAGGCTTACAACACTCAGTGGTTCCTCTACAACGAGCTCTCCAACATCACGCCGCTACCGGAACAGGTCTGGGACAAGACGAGTACGACCGGCAACGTCGCCAACTATGACCTGACGAAGCAAGGGGCGCTTACGGTCGACAAGTACCTGAACAGCCAGGCCCAGGACCGTTCCACGTATGCGACCAACCCGCTGTGGCAGACGGTGGACGGTCCGTGGAGGCTGACTCATTTTGACACCAACGGCGACCTGACCATGGTGACCAACCCCAGCTACGGCGGCCCGGTCAAGCCGACGCTCTCGGAGTTCAGGGAGCAGTCCTTCACCGACACCAATGCCGAGTTCGACGCCCTCGCCAGCGGGTCAGGCCTGGATGTGGGCTATGTCTCCAACGTCGAGCAGAACGCCCAGCCGCGCCTGGACCATCTCGGGTACACCGAGGCGCACCAGTACGACTTCTCCATCGCCTATGACGCGCTGAATTTCAATAACCCGAAGCTCGGGCCGTTGTTCAAGGAACTGTACATCCGGCAGGCGCTGCAGGAGCTGATGGACGAGAACGGCAT
Organism: Actinomycetota bacterium; assembly: GCA_003164955.1. Lineage (GTDB taxonomy): Bacteria > Actinomycetota > Actinomycetes > Streptosporangiales > Streptosporangiaceae > Bog-532. The sequence continues at coordinate 12,877 of PLRW01000072.1, read as the reverse complement.
CAGCAAGTACTACTTCGGCGGCGACGGGTACGCCGTCTGCGGGCCGGTACCGCCGAAACCGCCGAACGGCTTTGCCGACGCCTACTCGAAGTCCTGTCCCTTTGCCTACAACCCGGCCCGGGCTGCGCAGACCCTGGCGGCGCATGGCTGGAACGTCGTGAAGAACGGCGTGGACACCTGCAAGGCGCCGGGAACTGGACCAACCCGGTGCGGGGCTGGCATAGCGGCGGGAACCAAGCTGGAGTTCCCTTACATCTACGTCACCGGCGGCATTGCGTTCCCGAAGTCGCGCGTGCAGATCGAGTCGGACCTCGCGCAGGCTGGCGTCAAGCTGGACCTCAAGCCCTTGCCCGGCAACGAGGCAGAAGCCGAGGCGACATCCTGCACGCCGTCGCAGGCGGCCTGCTCGTGGGGCATCTACAACACCGGGTGGGTCTACTCCCCGGACTACTACCCGAGCGGTGAGGACCTGTTCGAGACCGGAGCCACGGCCAACTACGGCAGCTACAGCGATCCCAAGGCTGATCAGCTCATCCAGGCGACGACGCTGAAGACGAGCGAGGCGCCGCAGCAGGCGCTCGATGCCTATCAGGGCTACCTCGTGCAGCAGATCCCGGTGATCTGGGAAGGCGACATGTACGGCCTGATCGAGTACAAGACGGACCTGCACGGCGTGACGCCGTTTAACGTCTTCGACGCGATCAACCCGGAGAACTGGTACTACACCAAGTAAGAGCCTCAGGCCACCGGGTGGAGCGGGAAGTGGCAGGCCGTCTCATGCACCGGGAAGCCGGGCGCCTGCCTTTTCAGCGGCAGCATCGGCGGATCGACCGCTGCGCATATGTCCTTCGCCCGCGGGCAGCGCGTGCGGAAGCGGCAGCCTGACGGCGGATTCATGGGCGAAGGCAGCTCGCCGCGGATCGCGGCCCGCTCACGGCCGGCGCGCGCCCGCGGATCCGCCACCGGGACTGCCTCCAGCAGGCCGGCGGTGTAGGGATGCGCCGGGGCGTCGTAGATGCTGGCGGTCGGGCCGGTCTCGACCAGCTTCCCGAGGTACATCACGCCCACGCGGTCGGCGATGTAGCGCACGACCGACAGGTCGTGCGACACCATCACGAGGGCGAGATCATGCTCGGCCTGCAACCGCACCATCAGGTTGAGCAGTTGCGAGCGGATCGAGACGTCGAGCGCCGAGACCGGCTCGTCCGCGACGATCAGCCGCGGTCCCAGGGCGAGCGCGCGGGCGAGGCCGATCCGCTGCCGCTGTCCGCCGGAGAACTCGCGCGGCAGCTGCCGACCGGAGCTGACCGGCATTCCCACCTCCCGGAGCAGCTGGGCGACCCGCTCATCGCGTTCGGTCTTGGTGAACATCCGCTGGACAACCAGCGGCTCGGCCAGGATGGACTGCACGCGCATCCTGGGGTCGAGCGAGGCGTAGGGGTCCTGGAAGACCATCTGCAAGTCGCCGCGCCGGGGTCGTCGTGCCCGGCCCCGCAGCCGGCCGGCCTGGTGACCCTGCACCGTGACAGTCCCGGAGTCAGGCTCCTCCAGCGCGACCATCAGGCGGGCTATCGTTGTCTTGCCGCACCCGGACTCGCCCACCAGGCCGTAGGTCTCACCGCGGTTGACGGTGAGCGAGACACCGGACACGGCCTTGACCGATCCGACCACACGGCGCGCAAATCCGCCCCGTGCCGGGAACTCCTTCACCACGTTGTCGAGCACGAGCAACGGCTCGGGCTCAGGCGCCGGAACCGGCTCCGGGTCTCTTGCGATGACCTGTACCGGGACTCCGGCAGGCACGCTTTCCGCCGACAAGTCGCCTCGGGAATGCGGGCGGGGGTGAAAGCACGCGTAGGCATGCCCGTCGCTATCGCTTCGCAGGACTGGCATCTGTTCCGAGCAGTCCTGGGTCGCGTAGGCGCAGCGCGGGACGAAGCGGCAGTGCGCGGCGGGGCTGGCCAGATCGGGCGGAGCGCCCGGAATGGTCGCGAGCGCGGTGCGTACACCCACCGTGACTGCCGGGACCGCGGTGAGCAAGGCCTCTGTGTAGGGATGGCGGGTCTGCGTGAACAACTGTGTTCGCGGCGCGGACTCGATGATCTGCCCGGCATACATGACGAGGACCCGGTCGGTATGCTCGGCGATGACACCCATGTCGTGGGTGATCAGCAGGACCGCCATGGCAAGCTCTCGCTTCAGCTGCTGGATAAGGCTGAGAATCTGGTCCTGGATGCTGACGTCCAGGGCGGTGGTGGGCTCGTCCGCGATTAGCAGCCTCGGCTGGCAGGCCAGGGCGATGGCGATGCAGACACGCTGCCTCTGCCCGCCGGAGAGCTGATGGGGGTAGCTGGAGACCCGCTCCGCCGGGCGCGGAATGCCCACCATGGCCAGGAGCTCAAGGGTGCGCTCACGGAGCTCGGCCTTCTTGACCGTGCGGTGGATCAGCAAGGACTCCGCAATCTGGTCGCCGACGCTCATCGTGGGATTCAGCGCCGCCATCGGGTCCTGGAACACCATGCCGATCTCGTTGCCCCTGACGTGCGCCATCGCAGCCTCGGGCAGAGCCGTAAGGTCGCGGCCGTCCAGCCGGACCGATCCGCTGACGATATGGCCGCCCTCAGGCAGCAGGCGAAGTATCGACGCGCCCATCATCGACTTGCCGCTGCCCGATTCCCCCACCAGCCCGACGGTTTCGCCCGCCTCGATCTGGAACGAAACGCGGTCCACGGCCTGCACGGTCCGACGGGGGAGCACCAGACGAGTAGTGAGGCTCTCGACTTCCAGTAGTGCCATCGGCCTCCTCCCAGGTTAATGCGCCCGAGCTCGCCGCCGCTTGACGAGCATTCGCCCGTAGTGTGCCATTATCGGTAGCTATTCAGCACGAGTGACAGCGGATTGGTACATGTTACGGTCATGCGTGCTCCTCGCTCGGGAAGACGGGTTACAAGCCTAATACCCAAAAAAACAGACACGAGCGTTGATACTGGCGTGTAATATCCGCTCAATTTGTCCTTCGCGCACCCTCTGGCGTTTACTGAATAGCTACTATTATCGCTGTTAGAGAAACCGTGTGGAGTGCCGTGACCGCCTACATTGCACGACGTTTTGCCCAGTCCATCATGATTCTCCTCGGTGTCACGCTGCTGGCTTTCGTGCTGCTGCACCTTATTCCTGGTGGGTCGGCCCGGGGCATCCTCGGCCCGCGCGCCACCGCCGGGCAGATCGCGGCCTTCGAGCAGGCGAATGACCTCAACAAGTCCGTCTTCCGGCAGTACGTGCTTTATCTCGACCATCTGCTGCACGGGAATTTCGGCTACTCCTACAAGCTCAACCAGACCGTGAGCTCGGTGTTCGCACAGGATCTGCCGAAGAGCCTCGCTCTGGTCGGGCCCCCCACGGTCTTGGCCCTGGCCATCGGGGCACTGCTCGGGATCTGGCAATCGCAGCGACGCGACAAATTGGACGACCACCTGATCACGGGCGTCGGTTATGTGCTTTACGCCATGCCCGATTTCTGGCTGGCGTTCATCCTCATTGATCTCTTCGCGTTGCGGCTCTTCTGGCTGCCGCCCATCGCCCCGTCGAGTCCGAGTTGGACGGCAGCGTTCACCGACGCCAAGGCCATGATCTTGCCCTGGGCAACTCTCACGCTGGTCTCGATCGCCGTGTTCAGCCGCTACATGCGATCGTCGGCGCTGGACACGCTGTCGCGGGATCACATTCGCACCGCGCAAGCCAAGGGAGCGCAGCGCGGGCGGATACTACGCAAGCACGTGATCCGAAACGCCAGCATCCCGATCATCACACTGATCGGGCTGTCGATACCGGGGCTGCTAAGCGGAGCGATCCTCGAGGAGGTCGTCTTCAACTATCCCGGCATCGGTCTCGCGACCTACAACGCCGCGCTCGTCAAGGATTACCCGATCCTGCTCGGCACCACGCTCGTCTTCGGGGCGCTCACCATCGCGGGCAATCTCGTCGCCGATATCGCCTATGCCTACGCCGATCCGCGAGTGCGGCTCGCATGACCGGGCACGGCAAGGCAGCAGCACGCCACGCGCCTAGCACGGGGGCATTCCCGTCCGGAGGCAGAGCGGCATGAGCATCAACTCCGCGTCGCAGGGGATGCTGCGGCCAGCTCAGGAAGAGATCGCCGAAGGCGGCGAAGTCGGAGTCGGCCTGCACCGCGGCGAGCTCCTCCACGACGCGTTCTGGGGCGGGCGGCTGGCCAGGATCGGAACGACGATCATCGTGTTCATCGTGCTGTTCTGCTTCGTCGGGCCGCTTCTGTACCGCACCAACCAGACTCAGCCGGATCAGCTGCTCATCACCGACCCGCCGTCCAGCCAGCACCTGCTCGGCACGGACGGGAACGGCTTCGACGAACTCGGGCAGCTGATGATAGGCGGCCAGTCGGCCTTGGAGATCGGGCTGGCATCTGCGTTCCTGGCGTCTATCTTCGGGGCGCTGTACGGCGCCGTCGCCGGATATCTCGGCGGCTTCTGGGATGGCCTGCTCATGCGCGTCGTCGACACGATGCTCGCCATCCCGGGCCTGCTGCTCTTGCTGCTGCTGGCCGTCATCTTCTCGAACTCGACTCCCACGCTCATCATCATCCTGACGCTGTTCGCCTGGCTGGGCCCGGCGCGGCTCGTCCGCGGCGAGACACTGACGCTGCGGACGCGGGAGTACGTCCAGGCGGCCAAGCTGATGGGCGCCAGCAGCATACGCATAGTCCTGCGGCACATCGTGCCCAACGCCCTGGGCACGGTCGTGGTCAACACGACGTTCCAAATCGCCGACGCCATCCTCGCGCTGGCCGCGCTGAGCTTCCTCGGCCTGGGGCCGCCGCCTCCGGCAGCCAACTGGGGCGGCATGCTCAGCGACGGCACTGAGTACCTGACCGCTGGCGCGTGGTGGCTCGTCTACCCGGCGGGGGCGGCGATCGTCATCACCGTCATCGCGTTCAACTTCCTGGGCGACGGCATCGAGGAAGCGCTCGGAGCGCGCGCCCGTAGTTGACGCCTAACCGGAAATCGGAGAGTTACCGGGCAGACGGCAGCGCCCGGTAACTGCAGAGCGCCGTCCGGTCCACCATCTGTGCCCGGCCGTCCGGGCTGCCCGGCAGCGGTGCATCCGGGGCATTGCCGTCACCCGCGTCGTCTGGCTGGGGACCGGCTAATCTGATGGCGGTGACCGTTGAGCTGACCCTGCTGTCGCAGGTTAGTTATGGCAGCCTGGAGATTGTCGGCTCCCGGCTGCAGGGCCTGCTTGCGCTCCTGGCCGAGGACCCGCACGTGGGGTGCAGCACCTCCCGGCTCGTGGACGGGCTGTGGCCAGACGAGCAACCCGAGCACCCGTTCAAGGCCCTCCAGGTCCTTGTGTCACGGGCCCGGGCCCGGCTCGGCCCCGGGGTCATCGTCAGCACGCCGGGCGGATACCGCCTCTCGCTGCGCGAGGATCAGATCGATGCCTCCGCGGTCCTGCTCAGCGCGTCCGAGAGTGAGAAGCGGTCCCGGGCCGGCGATCACCTCGCGGCGCTGCGGCACGCCGAGGCCGGGCTCGCGCTGTGCGAGGGCGCGGAGGGCTGGGACTCCGGGGACGGCCACCCGCTGTCCGCGCTGCGCGCGGCACGGGCTCCGGCCTACCGGTCGCTGCTGCGGGCCCGCGCGCTGGCGCTGTCGCGGCTCGGGCGGCGGGCCGAGGCGGCCGCACCGCTTGGCGAGCTGATCCTGCGCTTCCCGCGGGACGAGGAGGTCCTGGCCGAACTGCTGCGCTGTGAGGCGGCGGCGGCGGCGGGGCCCGCGGCGGCTCTCGCCAGGTACGCCGCCTACCGGCAGCGGCTGCGCGACGAGCTCGGCAGCGACCCGGGCCCCGCGCTGCAGGGCGTGCACCAGGAGCTGTTGCAGGCCGACGCGCCCGTGATCCGCCGCAGCGTCCGGCACGAGCCCAACCCACTGCTCGGCCGGGACGACGACATCGCCGCCGTGGCGGGCCTGCTGCGCACGTCCCGGGTCACGTCGATCGTGGGCACCGGCGGCCTGGGCAAGACCCGTCTCGCGCACGCGGTCAGCGCCCAGGCGGAGCAGCGCGTGGTGCACGTCGTCGAGCTCGCGGGCGTCGCCGCCGGCGGCGACGTGACGGCCGAGGTCGCGTCCGCCCTCGGCGTTGGCGAGGATGGCGGCAACCCGGTCGGCCGCCGCGGCGGCCCGCCGGGCCTGCCCGCCGGGATCGTGACCGCCCTGAGTCCCGGCCCGGCGCTGCTAGTGCTGGACAACTGCGAGCACGTCGTACGCGGCGCCGCAGACCTGGTGCACGCCCTGGTGTGGCTGAGCAAGGACCTGCGCGTGCTCACCACCAGCCGTGCCCCGCTCGGCCTGTCGTCGGAATCGGTGTACCTGCTGCCCGAGCTGGACCTGCCCACGACGGCCGAGCTGTTCGAGCAGCGGGCGCGGGCGGCGCGGCCCGATGCCGACCTGCCCGCGCAGGCCGTGCGGGAGCTGTGCGGCCGCCTGGACGGGCTGCCGCTCGCTGCGGAACTGGCCGCCGCGCGGGTCCGGGTCATGTCGGTGGCCGAGATCGCCCGCCGCCTCGACGACGGGTTCGCCGTGCTGCGCGGCGGCGCACGGGACGCGCCGCAGCGGCACCGCACGCTGCACGCCGTGATCGACTGGAGCTGGAACCTCCTCGAGCCGGCCGGGCAGGCGGCCATGCGCGCCCTGTCGGTGTTCCCCGACGGGTTCACTGGCGATGCTGCCTGGCACCTGCTCGGTGCCGACGTCCTGCCGGTCCTGGAGCAGCTCGCCGATCAGTCGCTGCTCAAGGTCGTCGACACCGCGTCGGGTACCCGGTACCGGATGCTGGAGACCGTCCGGGAGTTCGCCGCGGCGCGCCGGGAGGACGCCGGCGAGACCGACCGCGTGACCGGCCGGTTCCTCGCTTGGGCCCGTGACTTCGGCGTGGCCCACCACGACTCGGTCCTCATCGGCGACGACCTCCCGGCCTTCGAGCTGGTCCGGGCCGAGCAGGACAATCTGGTCCAGGCGCTGGGGCACGGGCTGGGCCGTAAGGACGGGGCAACGGTCGCGGCGGTGTCGGCCGTGCTGGGCGGGCTGTGGGCGGCCGAGTCGAGTTTTGCCCGGCTGACCGCCCTGGCCGGGGACACGGCCCGGATCCTGCCGCCGTTCCGGCCGGAACCCGCTCTCGTCGAGACCACCAGGACCAGCCTGGTGCTCGGCGCGATGACCGGGTTCCTGCTGCAGGGGCCGAGCCCGGCGCGGTTCCTGGTGGGCCTGCGTCGGCTTCCGCCGGCTCCGCCGGACACCTTCGCTCGGGCCGCGCAGGCCGTGCTGAACGCGCTGGCCGGGTCGCCCGAGGTGGACTTTGCGAACCTGCACGCGCTGGGCCGGAGCGACCAGCCGCTGGTCGCGGGCATGGCCAACTACATGGCCAGCTACGTCTGGGAGGAGGCGGGCGACCTGGACGGCGCGCTGGCGGCGGCGCGGCGGTCGCTCGCCGCGTGGGAGCGCCGTGGCAGCGCCTGGCTCCGGGCCGCCGTGCACGCCCGGATCGGCGAACTGTGCCTCGAGGTGGACGAGGCCGGTTCGGGCGACGAGGCTTTGCGTCACCTGACCGCGGCGCTGTCGGTGATCGAGGCGTTCGGGGCGTGGTCCACCGCGAACCGGGTGCGCGAGGCAATCGTGGGGGCCAACCTGCAGCGGGGCGCCTACGACGAGGCGGAACGCGAGCTGAAGCTGACAACGCCGCACGGCGCGCACGAGCCCTGGGATATGTCGATGTTCGACACCGCGATGCGCGCGGAGATCGCGCTCGGCCGCGGCGACGTCGATACCGGCCTGCACCTGTGGCGTACGGCCGCGGCGACGCTGCGGGACACGCAGCGCCCCGGCCCCGGCGGCGACCTGTCCCGCTTGGATCCCTGGGCATTGCAGGTTCAGGCCATCGCCGTGGTGGCCCACGCGCACCACGGCCGGCTCGGCCTGGTTGCGGAGATCGCCGGGGCGCTGCCCGCCGCGCTGTCAGCGCTGAACGCGGACCCGGGGCCGCCGCCCGGGACGCTCGCCGCCTCCTATGGCCTCGCCGTCTGCGGCTCGCTCCTGCTGGCCCTGGCCATGACCGACATCGACCGGGGCCAGCGCGCGGCGGACGCCGGCTTTGCGAGGTCGGGAGCGAGGATGATCGCGCTGGCCGAGCGCTTCGGCCTCAAGAACGGACTCCAGCGGACCATGTCCGCCGCGCGCGCCCGGCGGGCCGCGCAGGACGCCGACGGGCCGGCCTACGCCGAGGCCGTGTCGTCGTACGCGGGCCTGGACCCGGAGGGCCTGCGCGCCGCCGCCCGCGCCGCCCTGCGGGAACGGGCCCCGGTCAGCGGTTGAGGTCCCGCCGGACCAGGACCCGCGCCCACAGGTACCCGGCCACCGCGAGGTGCTGTGGTTGCCCGGTGAGTAGCGCCGGAGCGAGGTAGTTATGACTGATTGGCCTGAGGGGACACATCGTTAGGCGATCTTGCGGTGGTAGGTGGCCATGGCGAGGGCGTAGGCGACGATGAGGATGCCGAGGCACCAGGCGAGGGCGGTCCAGATGCTGGTGCTGACTGGCTGCCTCGCGAGCAGGTCGCGGATCGTGTTGGTGATGGATGTCATGGGCTGGTTGTCGGCGAAGGCGCGTACCGGGCCGGGCATGGTGCGGGTGGGCACGAATGCCGAGCTGATGAACGGCAGGAAGATGAGCGGGTAGGCGTAGGCGCTGCCGCCCTCCGCGGTCTTCGCGGACAGGCCGGCGATGACGGCGATCCAGGTCAATGCCAGCGTGAGCAGGACGGCGATTCCGGCGACGGCAAGCCATGCCGGCGCTCCCGCGCCTGAGCGGAATCCCATGGGGAGGGCGATGAGTACGACGATCACGAGCGAGATCAGGGTGGAGACCACTGAGGTCAGCACGTGCGCCCACAGCACGCTGGAGCGTGCGATCGGCAGGGACTGGAATCGCTCGAAGATCCCGTTGTGCATGTCCGTATAGAGCCGGAGCGTGGTGTAGGAGATGCCCGTCGCGATCGTGATCAGCAGGATTCCGGGCAGCTGGTAGTTCACGTAATGCCCGGGTCCCTGCCCGGTGTTGATCGCGCCGCCGAACACGTACCTGAACAGCAGCATGAGGGCGATCGGCATGATCGAGACCGTGATGATGGTGTCCGGGCTGCGCGTGATGTGGCGCAGGGTCCGCCCCAGCAAGACGGCGGTGTCGCCGAAGAAATGCGTGTTCATCGTTGTTCCTTATCTTTCGGTGCGGTCGCTCCTGGCCGTGCGGTCGCTGCTGCCGGTACGGTCGTCGCCGACGATGGCGAGGAAGATGTCCTCGAGGGTCGGCTGTTTCTCGATGTACTCGACCTTGGCGGGAGGGAAGAGCTGCTTCAGTTCGGCGAGGGTGCCGCTGGCGATGATCCGCCCCTGGTGCAGGATCGCGATCCGGTCGGCGAGTTGTTCGGCCTCGTCCAGGTACTGCGTGGTGAGCAGCACCGTCGTGCCGCGCCCGGCGAGTTCCCTGACGGTCTGCCACACCTCGATGCGCCCCTGGGGATCGAGCCCGGTCGTCGGCTCGTCCAGGAAGATCACCGGCGGGTTCCCGGTGAGGCTCATGGCGATGTCCAGGCGGCGGCGCATGCCCCCGGAATACGTCGACACCCGTCGGTCCGCCGCGTCGGTGAGCTGGAAGCGGGCCAGCAGGTCATCCGCGATCCGGCCGGCGTCCTTCAGGTGCCGCAACCGGGCCACCAGGACCAGGTTCTCCCGGCCGGTGAGGATTTCGTCCACGGCCGCGAACTGCCCGGTGAGGCTGATGGACTCCCGCACGTTCGCCGACTGCGCGGCGACGTCGAAGCCATCGACGGTGGCCGTCCCCGCGTCGGCCTTGAGCAGCGTAGACAGGATATTCACGACCGTGGTCTTGCCTGCGCCGTTGGAGCCGAGCAGGGCGAAGATGCTGCCCCGCGCCACGTCGAAGTCCACGCCGCGCAGCGCGCGCAGCTTCTTGTATGACTTCTCAAGACCCTGCACGTGGATCGCCTGGACCGGTTGTGCTGTCACCGGCTGTACCGTCATCGGGATGCCCCTTCACTTCCGGTGTCTTCGCCGCCATCACCGCGGCCCGGCGGCCGCGACCACGTCGAAGGTGCACGCAGCGGGATTCATCGCGGTTTCACGGCGGTTTCATTCGCTGGCTCGGGTGCTCGGCGATCCGTACCGCACGAATAATGGGCCCACGCCAGGTGCCTCATCCCTGGCCCGTGGCAGGTGACGCCACAGGGCCAGCTACCCGCCGGCTGCCGGCAACGGCGCGGTCCGGCTGGAGGCCTTCGGCCCGGTGCGCGTGACTGCCGCGGTCGAGGATGACGCCGAACGGGTCGCGCTGCAGCTCGTGGAGCGTCCTCACCCCAGACCCGTCCGGGGAGAGCGCGTCCCCGGCGAGCTGGACGCCAGGGCATCGCCGGTCACGACGCCAAGGCGCTGTGACGCTCACGATGGCGATCGACTGATGTGCTTCTTCATCCCCCGCCGCACTCATCGCCGAGCCGATCCCCGGCAAGGAGCCGCGTTGGAGTCAGCAACGCCCACCACGCTTGGGATCAGGACACGCAACCATGCCTCACCCCGAGTACGAACGCACAGAACTGGTCCATCTGTGTACAGTCATCACCCGATCGAGCCGTCCCCCCAGCCATGCGGGATCGGCGTTCGGCCGCACCTGGCCGCCGGGCGCGACCAGGGGTCCCGGTAGTAGCGGGGAAATTTTGGTCGGATATCCCCGATCTGCACTGAGGCAATAGTTTCGATTTTGCTGGGCAATAGTTTCGATTTTAAGTGGTCAACGCGACACCCAACTTCCCGCTTGACCGACGTATCAGCAGCGGCCATAGCTCCTCTGTATGAGTATCCAATGCGAGACAGAGGAGAACGAGCGATGGCACTGTGGACGGAATGGATCTCAGCGAACGAGACGGGCGGGAACAACTTCACCGAGACCGCCGTGGTGAACCTCAGCGGATCCTACGGCGTCTACGCGTCGTGCGGGTTGTCTAAATTCAACGGAAACGGCGGTTCGCCTCAGGCGGAGATCTTCATCTCCGGATACGTGCAGAACGGTAATCCGTACGAAGGAAGCTGGGACGAGCTCTTCGCGAACGGCATCTCGAGTATCACGGTGAGCTTGACGGTCAACAACGCAACAGCCAAGGGCGTTTTGACCATTACAACAGATCGATGACCAACACGGGGCAGCCGCCGCGGCCAACGGGCGGCTACAGCGGCCCTTCGAGCGCCTGGACCGGCTGCTCCGTGGTGATCGCCTCCAGTGCTTACAACGGGCGCCTGTACTACTGGTGGCAGCGGGCGCACACCACCGCCTGGCACCCGCATTTCGTGGACTGACCCGGGCCCTCGACGTCGACCGCCTGAGACTCGGCTTCACCCGCGGGTGACCTGGGGTAAGGGAATCGCCAATCTAGTAGTACCGAGAAGGATCTCCTTGTTCTGATGGCCGCCAACACCGGACCATCAGCGGCGCCAAACGCGGGGAGGCGGCGTGGCCGATCGGGTGGTCATCGGGCTCCTTCCGGGGCGGGGCTCATGTCAGTGGCCATGCGCGCGCCGTTTCGCTCGGCGGTCGCCAGCGCCCAGCGTCCGGTCGAGACGATGCCGAGCACGATGACGATGACCCCACAACCGGCGACCACCGCCCACGCCGCGTGGCTGGCGTGCACGAAGCCGGCCGAGCTGCTGGCGATGATCGCGCCGGTGACCGCAACCCCGACGGCCGCGCCGGTCTGGCGGCAGGTGGAGGCGATCGCTCCCGCGACACCGGCCTGGTCTCGGGGCATGCCCGAGAGTGCGGTGTTGGTGATCGGGGCGCTGACCAGACCCGCCCCCACACCGTAGACGAGGTAGGCGACGATCAGATACCACACAGCGGTGTGTGCGCCAAGGCCGATCAGCAGGATCGCGCCCACGGCGATCAGCCCACCGGACACGATCAGAGCGAGCCTCGGCCCACGGCTGGCTACCAGCCGGCCTGAGACGGTGGAGAACACGCCGAGCATCGCGGCCATCGGGATCGTGAGCAATCCGGCGTGCAGCGCGCTGTAGCCGCGGACGTCCTGCAGATACAGCGTGTTGAGGAACAGGAAGCCGCCTAGGGTCGCCAACGCGACCACCCCGATCAGCGCCGCGCCCGAGAACGGCGCGCTGCGGAAATACCGCATGTCGACCAGCGGCTCACGCCGCCGGGACTCGAGCACGACCAGCACGATCGCCGCGAGCACGGCAACCGCGAACAGCGCGACGATCGGCGCCGAGCCCCACCCGCTGCGTGGCCCCTCGATGATCCCGGCGGTCAGGCAGCCCAGCAGGGCAATCACCGCCAGCTGGCCGGGAGGGTCAAGCCGCCGGGGCTGCTCGGCCCGCGACTCGGGCACGAACCGTTGCGTGAGCGCGATCGCGATCAGGCCGACGGGAACGTTGATCCAGAAGATCGAACGCCACCCGATCCCGCTGACCAGCAGGCCTCCGAGCACCGGGCCGCTGGCGAGGCTAAGTCCGGCGACCGATCCCCACATGCCGATCGCCTTCGCGCGCCCGGCGTCGTCGGTGAACGTGCTGGCGATGATCGACATCGCCACCGGGTTGAGCATCGACCCGCCGACGGCCTGCAGTCCGCGAAAGGCGATCAGCCACCCGAGCGACGGAGCCAGGCTGCACAGCAACGACCCCAGCGAGAACGCCGCCAGCCCGATCTGAAAGACCCGGCGGCGGCCGAAGCGATCCGCGAGCGAGCCCGACAGCATGAGCAGGCACGCAATAAC
>PLRW01000054.1 GCA_003164955.1 Actinomycetota bacterium | reverse complement strand
GTAAACCCAAACCGCATTAGCAGTGCGGCGCCATAGACCGGACTAGGCGAAGCCTCCAACCGACGGGACGGTGCGTGCCAGCCTATCGCGACCCGTCCTGACGCGGGTCAAGGTTATCTCGTGTGGTGGCGTCATCCAACCTGGATGACTTTGTACTCGCCGTTCGCGTACGCCTCTCTCATCGTGCGCTTGGAGAACTTGCCCACGCTGGTCTTCGGCACCTCGTCGATGTACGCCCAGCGTTCGGGAAGCTGCCAGCGCGGGACACTGGCGGCGAGGTGGTCCCGCAGGTGCTCCGCCAACACGTCCGCGCCGTCCCGGACCACGACCGCCGCAAAGGGGCGCTCGCCCCACTTGTCGTCCGGCACGCCGATCACCGCGGCTTCGAGTATGTCGGGGTGCGCCATCAGCGCGTTCTCCAGCTCGACGGACGAAATCCACTCACCGCCGGACTTGATCACGTCCTTGCTGCGGTCGCTGATCCGGATGAAGCCGCCCTCGTCGATGCTGCCCACGTCGCCAGTGCGGAGCCAGCCGTCGTGGAACTTCTGCGGGTCGTCGTCCTTGTAGTAGGCACCCGTGACCCAGGGCCCGCGCACCTCGATCTCGCCGACCGTCTCGCCGTCCTGGGGCAGCACTGCGCCGCCATCGCCGGTCAATCGGGCCTGCACCGTGCAGAACAGGCGGCCCGCACTGTCCCGGTACGGCCACGCCTCGGCCCCGGTCACCCCGGCCGGCGGAACCGCCACGCTGCCCAGCGGCGACGTCTCCGTCATGCCCCAGGCCTGCACCAGCGTCACCCCCAGCTCGTCGTACGCCTTCATCAGCGAATGCGGTACGGCAGAACCGCCCGCGATCACCACGCGCAGCGACGACACGTCCCCGCCGTGTGCGCGAACGTGCTCTAGCACGCCCTGCCAGATCGTCGGGACGCCGGCCGCCACCGTGGGACGCTCGGACTCGATGAGGCGGACCATCGCCGCGGGCTGCATGTGCCGGTCGGGCATGATCGTGGTCGCTCCGCACAATACGGCGGAGAATGGGAAGCCCCAGGAGTTCACGTGGAACATGGGGACGACGGGCAGCACACGGTCCCGTTCGGAAAATCCGAACGCGTTTCCCAGGCACGGCCCCATGGCGTGCAGATAGACCGAGCGGTGACTGTAGACCACGCCCTTGGGGTGGCCGGTCGTACCGCTCGTGTAGCACATCGACGCGGCCGACTTCTCGTCCACCTCGGGCCACCCGAACGAGTCGGGCCCGGCGGCGAGCAACTCCTCATAACCGTGCACCTCACGGCCCGGTCCGGCCAGCGGACCTGCACCCGGGACGGGCTCGCCCGCGGGCGTGCCGGCGATGATCACGTGCCGGATGGTCGGCGCGTGCGGCAGCACCTCCGCCAGCAGCGGGACGAGAGAGGCGTCCACGATCACCACAAAGTCGTCCGCGTGGGTCGCGATGTAGCCGATCTGGGCCGGGCTGAGCCGGATGTTGAGCGTGTGCAGGACCGCGCCCATGGACGGCACGGCCAGATACGCCTCGAGGTGCTCGGCGTTGTTCCACATGAACGTGGCCACCCGCTGATCACCGTCCACGCCGAGCCGCCGCAGCGCGTTGGCGAGCCGCGCGGCCCGGCGGGCCACCTCGGCGTAGGTCCGCCGCCGGACGCCCTCCCCGGTATTCGTCACGACCTCTTTGCCGCGAAAGGTTGTGGTGCCGTACCGCATGATCGACGTGACCGTCAATGGGACATCCATCATCGTGCTGCGCACGGCCCACCACCTCGTGAATTCGCACGCCGGCCCGGGCGCACGGCGCGCAGTCGAAGCTGTTTCGCTGATATTCCCATAGGCAGACGCGGCTGCACCATGGGATCACCTCAGTGATCGGCCGGCCCCGGACCACCAGGAACACATCCGGCCGGACCACCGGGAACACATCCGGCCGGACCACCGGGAACACATCCCGCCAGTTCGGTATCCATTCTCAGTTTCGCCACGGCACGCGACACCGTGCTCTTGACGGTCCCGCGGCTCACGCCGAGGGCGTCTGCGATCTCCAGCTCGCTCATGCCCTCGTAGTACCGGAGCACGACGACGGCCCGCATTCGCCGCGGCAGCCGGTCCAGGGCCCGGCGGACCGTGTCCTCCAGCTCGCTGGGCGACAGATGCTCGGCGACAGCCCGGTCGGGAATGTCCTCGGTGGGGAACTCCTCCACGCGCCGCCGCCGCCACCAGGAGATCTGCGTGTTCACCATGGCGCGCTTGACGTACGCGTCGAGGGCGGCGCGATCCTGGATCCGGTCCCAGGCGAGGTAGGTCTTGGCCAGCGCCGCCTGCAGCAGGTCCTCGGCGTCGGCGCGGTTGCTGGTAAGCAGCAGGGCCATCCTCAGCAGGCCGGCGCCGCGCGCGGTGACGTACTCGCCGAAGGCGGCCTCGCCGTCCTGGCCCCGATCAGCGTGACCCAGATCGCCGTGGCCAGAGTCGTTCTGCGGCGCTCCGCTCAGGTCATCGTTGTCCGGACGTCCGTGCCCCGCAGCGCGGGGGGTCCGGGTTCTCATAGGCGTACGCTACCTAAAGTAACCGGATGCGCACCATCATCTGTGGAGTGTCCTCGTTCACGGCTGGCTTCGTGCTGGTCATCCGCGAACTTCGGACGCGATTTTGATGAGCCGTAATTGTGTCTCTGAGTGAACGTTCCAAAAAGGTTGCGGATCCGCTTGACGTAGGCCACTGATTGTAAGCATCGTCAAAGGACAGTTATGCAATCCCATGGGGGGCAAGTGCGCCATCTGCACGACCATAGGCCGTCCGCTGATGATGTCACGGGCGCTACTAGCCCCGCACGCCTTGCGCGCCGCAGGATCCTGAAATCCGCGCTATTCGGGGACGCCGGGGACACCCTCGAACCGTCTCTGGCCAGATCTTCCGATCTCTTGAGCAGGGAAGATACACACACAGTCACTGGTTATGTGGTAGATGTTAGTCCGCATGTGCTGGTGCTCCAGACTGCGGCGGGCGAGGAGCGGCTCACCCTGGCGGCATCCACAGCGGCCTGGCGCGGGGGTGACGTGGCTCCAGCCGCGCTCAGGCAAGGCGATAGAGCAATTGCTAAGCGCAATTATGTCCGGCGAACGATTGCCGACCGCATATGGGCGGAGATCGGCCGCGTGACCGGGACGATCGTGGAGCAGGATGCCGGCACCCTGCTGGTCGATGAGGGGACCGAGAAGGGGCGGAAGATTCTCGTCATCCCGCCCTACGCCACCGGGCGTATTCGGGTGCGGTTTCCCCGCCTGCAGCCGGGTTACCTGATCGACGTCATCGGGCTCCGCCGGCCCGGATTTGTGGAAGCCCTGATTCCCGCGACCTCTCAGCCGCCGTACCGCGCCGACCAGCCGCCGAGCCCGCCTATGGTCAGCGGGCACGTCCCGGATTCGATCAGCGGTACCGCCACATGGCACGAGCCCGGCGAGGAGGCGGAGGATCTCCTGGGCGTCGCCTACCCGGCCCTTGACCCGGAAACCGGCTGCGAAGGCCACGGTCACGCTCGGCCCGACGGGGCCGTCGCGTCCTCCGGTGATCCAGCGCACTGTGCGGGCGACTTCCGCCGCGCGGAACGCTACGCCGTGGATCCGCACCTGGCTGGCCCGGGGTGCATCCGGCTGCCCTATCTGTCGCTGGGAAGCGTGCTCCGGATCCGCAACGACTGCGCGCAGCGCGCCCGGGATCTTCCGGTGACCAGTTGCGGGGCTGCGGCGCGCCTTTTCTGCGATCGGTGCGTGATCTGCGGCACCTCACCGCGCGGCCGGGTGGCCGACCTGACTATGTCCGCGTTTGTCGATCTCGGCGGAGATCTCGCCAGCGGATGCTTCAACGCGACGATCACGATTGGCGGCTGACGATGCTCAGTGCGATCCGGGAGGTGCAGATTCCGCTCCTGGCCGCCATGCTGCTGGGCGGATGCGGCGCGAAAGCGTTCCGTGTGCTGCGCGCGCGGGAGATGCGGGCTGCCCTCGGCCCAACCGCGCTGTTCCCGCTGCGCCTGCGCCGGCCGATCGCGATCGGCATGTGCGCGGCTGAAATGGGGCTGGGCATCGCGCTCATTCTGACCGCTGGACGGTTTGGCGCGGGGCTGCCCGCGACCCTCGTCCGCGTCGGCACGACCCTGCTGTTCCTGATCGCCGTGGGTGCACTGGTAGAACTGCGCGAACGGCGGCCCGACGCGGGGTGCGGCTGCTTCGGCGAACTGAGCGTCGCGCCCGTGGGGGCGCGGACGATCACCCGGTCAGTCCTGCTCGCCGTCGCGGCGGTCGCCACAGTTGGGCAGGCCCCGCTGAGCATGCCGGCCTCGGCGCCCGTGGCCGGCCTGTGGATCGGCATCCTCGGTGGTGAATTCCTCCTGGCCGCCCTGCTCTCACCGGAAATCGGCGAGGCCATGATCCGCCTTGGCTACTCGGAACCTTGCGAGATCCGGCGGGTAAGCGTCGGGCGTACGATCAGCTCGCTGACCGGCAGTGCGCTGTGGCACCGGTACGCCAGCACCATCACCTCGGCTGCACCGGCCGATATCTGGCGCGAGGGATGCTGGCGCTACGTCCTTTACCCGGGCGAGGTGGACGGTCGCGGCGTGGACATCGTCTTCGCCGTATATCTGCGGTCACGCCGCCCCCAGGTCCGCGCCGCCGTGCTGGATGCCGTCACCGACGAGGTGCTGACCAACCTGCCCTCCGGCACGCACGCGGCTCAGGGCCCGCGGGGCGACCGGTGGCCCGCGGGCGAGCAGGCCGGGCTCACTGAAGTGGCCGGGCAGATACCCGCGCTGGACGCCACGCGGCCGCGTCCGCTGGATGTGGCACGACCGTGGACCGCGGGCCGCCCGGCCACCGGCCTGACCGCGCAAGGCGCCGATGACTGGCGGTCCCGGACCGCCCGGCACCGCAATTCTGCGCATCTCTAAGCCAATATTTGGTCAAGTATAGAAAGTCTGATAATTACCGAGACCGTCGCGGCTAGGCCGTCTGAGAACGCAGGAACTTGCCGAAGTGCGGCACGGTGAAGGCGATCAGGCCACGCTCTGAGCTGTAGATCAGGCCCTTCTTGATCAGGCCGTCACGGGCTGGCGACAGGCTGGAGGGCTTACGGCTGAGTTCCTCGGCGACCGCCGACGTCGGCACGGGCTCATCTCCCAGCGCCGCCATGGCCCGCATGTACTCGCGCTCGGCCGGGGTGGCGCGCTCGTACCTGCTGCCAAAGAACCCCACCGCGAGTTCCCCCTCGGCCTCCGGCGCCGCGACTCGCACGTCCTTGACGGTAACCGGGCTCGCCGTCGCGACATCCCACGTCACCTTGCCGTATGCCTGAACGAAGTACGGGTAACCGTCGGCCGCCTCGTACAGCGCGTCGAGCGCGCCGGGGTCGAACGTGACTTCCTCCCGCTCGGCCGGCGCGATCAGCGCGAGGTCGGCGGCCGATCGTTCCAGCCGGTCGATACGGACATAGCGGAAGAGCCGCTCCGAGTAACTCTTGCTCGCCGACAGCACAGACGGCAGATGCGGCAGGCCGGCCCCGACCACGATCAGCGGGCCGCCGTTCTGGGAAAGCTCGTGACAGGCGGCACACAGAGCCGATATGTCTGGCGCCGGGACGTCCTGCATTTCGTCGATGAACAGCGCGATCCCGACGCTCAGGTCGGCGGCGACCGACGCGGCGTCGGCGAACAGCTCGGTCAGGTCGATTTCGAGGTCCCCGGAATCGGCGCGACCCCGCGCGGCGGGCACGTCGATGCCCAGCTGAATCGTCACCGAGGTGCCCTTGGGCGCCTTCGGGTCGCGGAGCGCGAACGCCTTGAGCACGGCCAGGAACTGCTCGATACGGTCGGGCGCGCGATGCCGCGGGGCGAGCTCACGCACCGCCATGTGCAGGGCGGCCGCGACCGGGCGCCGGATCGACTGCTCGGGCCGCGCCTCGATCTTCCCGGTGCCCCACAGCCGCTGCATCGCCATCGACCGGAACGTGTTGAGCAGCACGGTCTTGCCGACGCCGCGCAGGCCCGTCAGCACCATGCTGCGTTCGGGCCGCCCGCGCGCCACGCGTTCCAGGACGACCTCGAACTGGCTGATCTCACGATCGCGCCCGGCCAGCTCAGGCGGCCGCTGGCCAGCGCCGGGGGCATAAGGGTTCCGTACCGGGTCCATAGCATCGGACTCTATGACGTGATCTAGCGCGGTCCTTAGATTTACGTAGATACCGCTACCGGCGTGTCGGGCCACGGCGGACCAACGATCATAGAAACCTCGGAGGAGGTGGTCGCACGTGACCGATGGGACGCCGGCCGATGGATCCCTGACTGCTGGGGCCCAGGCTGATGTGACGCCGGACCTGGCACACCGATTGGTTCAGGTCCCCGGCGGCCGTATCCATCTGGTGGAACAAGGCACCGGCCCGCTGGTCCTGCTGGTGCACGGTTTTCCGGAGTCGTGGTATTCGTGGCGGCATCAGCTTCCGGCACTGGCCGCGGCGGGATTCCGCGCGGTGGCCATCGACGTCCGCGGCTATGGACGGTCATCCAAGCCCAGCGACGTGACCGACTACCGGATGCTGGCCCACGTCGCCGACAACGTGGCGGTGGTGCACGCCCTCGGTGAGCAGGGCGCCGTCATCATCGGCCACGACTGGGGCGCCCCGATCGCCGCCAACTCCGCGCTGCTCCGGCCCGACATCTTCCGGGCCGTGGCGCTGCTGAGCGTCCCCTATGCGCCTCGCGGCCGTCGCAAACCCACCGACGTCTACGCGGGCATGGGCGCGGAAGAGTTCTACATCAGCTACTTCCAGGCCCCGGGGCGGGCCGAGGCGGAGATCGAGCCCGACGTCCGCGGCTGGCTGGCGGGGATCTACACCACACTGTCCGGCGGCACGGTCCCCCTGGCCGAGATCAGCAGGACCTTTTTCCTCCCCGCGGGCGGCCGGCTCTGTGATCGATTCCCGGCCGATGCGGCCCGGCCCTCCTGGCTGACCGACACCGATCTCGACTTCTACGCCGGCGAGTTCGAGCGGGCGGGGCTCACCGGGCCGCTCAACCGGTACCGGAACGTCGACCGGGACTGGGCGGATCTCGCCGCCTGGCAAGGGACGCCGATCACGCAGCCGTCCCTGTTCATCGGCGGAGAATTCGACGGCCCGACCATCTGGTCGGCTCGCGCCATCAAGAATTTCCCGGCCACTTTGCCCGGGCTGGTCTCCGCGCACATCCTCGACGGCTGCGGGCACTGGGTCCAGCAGGAGCGTCCCGACGAGGTCAACCGGCTGCTGACCACCTGGCTGCACAGTCTCGATAAGCTCCCGCGGGCTCGAT
>PLRW01000032.1 GCA_003164955.1 Actinomycetota bacterium | reverse complement strand
GTTGGTCACGTAGACGGTGCGGGCGGCGGGATCCACCGCCACCCCCATCGGCCCGGAGCCCACGGGGATGGTGCGGGTCACGGTGCGGGTGGCCGCATCGATCACCGACACCGAGTTACCGGCGGAGTTGGCCACGTAGACGGTGCCAGCCGCGGGATCTGCCGCTATCCCGTACGGTTCGGGGCCCACGGGGATGGTGCCGGTCACGGTGCCGGTGGCCGCATCGATCACCGACACCGTGTTATCGGCCCGATTGGTCACGTAAACAGTGCGGGAGGCGGGATCCACCGCCACCCCGTACGGTTCGCCGCCCACATAGATGGTGCGGGTCACCCGGTAACGAACCGCCGCCGGAGCATGCGCCGCCGTCACCAGCGGCATCCCCGCCACCCCCACCGCCACCACCGCGGCGCACCACCCGCGCGCGGACAGCCACCTACCAAACCTGGCGGCGCCGCGAACGCCTCCCCGTCCCCGCATAACCTCTCCCCCTCGTCCCTTGCCCCGTGGCCCTCGTCCCGGCGGAAACGGTCAAGCCCGCCCGCACACCATCTGCCACTTAAAGTAGCAAGATATTACTGTACGTAATCGGAACGCGGGGGTACACCTCTGCGGTCTTCGCGTCCGGCCTGCCCCGCGGTGACCGGCGGGGAAACCTAGCCCGCGGTAAGCGGTCGGCCCAGGTGGCTTTCGCCGAAGAGGCGGACCGGGTTGCCCCAGCAGACCGCGCGCAGCCACTCCGGGCCCAGGTCCAGGGCGTTGAGCGCGGCTATCTGCTCGGCGTAGGGGTAGGGGATGTTCGGGAAGTCCGTGCCCAGCAGGACCTTGCCGGCCAGGCCGAGGTCGCGCACGCGGGGGAGCAGGTCGCGCGGGAAGGGGGCCAGCTCGTCGAAGAAACTGGTGAACGCCATCGTGGTGTCGAGCGCGACACGCTCGTGGTCCTCGGCCAGGCGGACGAAATCCGCATAATCCGGGGCGCCCATGTGCGCGATGATCGCGGTCAGCCGGGGATGGCGGGCCAGCAGCGGCGTAAACGAATCCGGCCCGGTGTGGGCGGCCGCCACCGGGGCGTGGCCCGCGTGGATCACCACCGGGATGCCCGCGTCCGCGAGCAGGCCCCACACCGGGTCGAGCTGCGGCTCGCCGGGCGAGAAGCCGCCGACCTGGAGGTGGATCTTGAAGATGGCCGCCCCGTCGTCGATGGCGCGCTGGACGTAATCGAGCACTCCCGGCTCGGGATAGAACGTGGCCGACGGGAGGCAGCCCGGTGCGGTCCTCGCGAACGCGAGCGTCCAGGCGTTCAGGTCCTCGGCCATCTCCGGGCGGTGGGCGTAGGCCAGGGCGCTGAACATCCGCACGCCCATGGACGCCAGGTGCGCGATCCGTTCCCCGTCCGGCCACCGGTAGCGGATCGGCCAGGTGACCCCGACCAGCGGGCCGGCCTGGTCGAAGTACGCCCACACCCGGCGGAGCATCCGCGGCGGCAGGAAGTGCACGTGCACGTCGGCGAGCCCGGGAAGCCCCAGCGCCTGCCAGAAGGCCGGTACCTCCTCGTCACGGGCCGGTCCCGCGGGCTGCGGCCTGGACTGTTCTGCAGAAGTCACCCTCATACGGTATCGATAGAGCCGTGAACACGGTCGAAACGTTCACCGGAGAGGAATCATGACCCAAGCGCCCGCCGGAACGCATCCGGTCGACGGGATCGTCAGCACGCGCAGCAAGCTATCTGTGACCGACACGGCCGAGCGGCTGGCCGCGCTGATCGGCGCGGCCGGGGCGACGTTGTTCGGGGTGATCGACCAGAGCGCCGAGGCCGAGCAGGCCGGTATGTCGCTGCGCGCGACGAAGCTGGTGATATTCGGCAACCCGTCGGCGGGTACGCCGGTCATGGCGGCGGCTCCGCTGGCCGCGCTCGACCTGCCGCTGAAGATCCTGGTCTGGGAGGACGACGAGGGGACGGTGTGGATGACCTACCTCGACCCGGCGTGGCTCGCCGCCCGGTACGGCCTGACCGGGCCGCTGGCCGCACCGCTGGCCGCGCCGGCCGCGCTGACCGCCCGGGTCATGGATTGAACCCGAGCCTGCGGGCTGATTGCGCGAACTGCGCCGCGCTGTGCTGCGTAGCGCCCGGATTCTCCGCCTCGGCCGACTTCGCCATCGACAAGGCTCCCGGGCAGCCGTGCCCGCACCTGGACGCCGGCTTCCGCTGCTCCATCCACGGGGAACTGCGCGCGCGGGGGTTCCCCGGCTGCTCCACCTACGACTGCTTCGGCGCCGGGCAGCACGTCACGCAACGTACGTTCGGCGGAACTGACTGGCGCCGGGCCCCCGGCCTCGCCGCCAGCATGTTTGCCTCCTTCAGGGTCATGCGGCAGCTGCACGAACTGCTCTGGTACGTGACCGAGGCGCTGGCGCTCGTGTCAGCCGGGCCGCTTCGCGGCGAGGCGGCCGGCCCGGTGCACGGCGAGCTGGCCGGCGCATCCCGCGAGATTCACCGCCTGAGCGAGGGCGATCCCAGCGAGCTGGCGCGGGCCGATGTGGGCGCGCTGCGCGAGCACGTTACTCCGTTGCTGCGGCGGGTCAGTGATCTGGTGCGGGGTGATGTTTCTCCGGAACGGAACCTCTCGGGCTCCGACCTGATCGGCAGGGACCTACGGGGCCGGGACCTGAGGGGGGCCAGCCTGCGCGGTGCCTACCTGGTCGGGACTGATCTCGGCGGAGCCGACCTGCGCGGCGCGGATCTCACCGGAGCCGACCTGCGCGGCGCGGACCTGCGCGGCGCCGACCTGACCGGGGCCTTGTTCCTCACCCAGGCCCAGCTCGACGCGGCCCGCGGCGACGGCGCGACGCGCCTCCCCCCACCGCTGCGGCGCCCGGTCCACTGGTCCGGTCCGGGGCCCCGCCCGGAGCCGGTCGGCTGACGGCGGCGCGCATGGATGCTCACGGGCTTACGCCACTGGACGGTGGGTTCAGCGGTGAGACGTTCCTGGCCGAATCCGAGGAGCCGGTGGTGGTCAGGATCTACGCCGGGCGCGGGGCACGCCGGGGAACTGCGGCCATTGAGATCGACGCGGCCGTGCTGCGCCTGGTCCGCGGGCCGCTGCCGGTGCCTGAGGTGCTGGAGATGCGTCGGCCTGACGCTGCGGCCGGCCGACGCCCTCCTGCACGCGGTGGCCGCCTCCGGTGACCTGCACGCCGTGCCCTGACCGGCCCGAACCCATCCACCCCGCCCTCGTCGACAAGGCTCTGTGGGACAAGGCCCAGCGGATGGGCCGCCGCCACGGCAACGTCCGCGACCCCGAAATGCCCACCCAGCGCGCCGGGCGCGGGGCTCCGGGGGTCGTCCCCCCGGGCCAGCACAGTGCAGCGGTCCGGTAAGGACGGCGCGGCTGTGGCCGGGGTGTCCGGCTCCGTGCCGCCCGGCGGCAGGCCCGGCGCGTCGGCCGGACGGTGCTCGGTGATCCAGGCGTCGATCCGCTGCCACCAGTCGTACAGCCATTTGACCTGGGCCTCGTGCTGCGCCGACCGGGGCACCTGGTCGAACGGGACGCGCCACCACTGGGCCAGCACGGTCTGACCGATCGGCATGTCGCGCCACACGTCGCCCATGCTGACCAGCCCGTCCAGGCCGGCGTGCGCGACGAAGATGACGTCCGCCTCGGGGCACGCGCCGATCGCGGCGAGCACCCCGCCCGGCTGCGGCGGCAGCAGGTTCGGCATCTCCCGCGCCCGGGCCGCCAGGTCCCGCCGGCCGCGCCGCTCCAGCCGCTGGATGCCGCGCCGCCAGCGCCCGGGAGTCCAGTTGCCGCCCTCGGGGAAGATCACCAGGGCCCCGTCCCGGTCCAGGCCATGGGCCAGCCGCTTGATTTCCTCGGTGTACAGGTGCCGCCCCGTGTCACCGTGGCGGATGAACACGTTGGGCACGCGGTTAGCCACCACGTCCAGGATGGGATCGAGCTGCAGCGCCGCCTTCATGACCACGCGCGGGCGCCGCCCGTACATGCTGAGCAGATGGTGCACGAGCAGGACCGAATCGCCCGGCCCGGCGTGCCTGCTGAGCACGATCACCGGCCGGGCCAGCCGCGCCAGCCGCTCCTCCGGCGTGAAAGCCGGCTCCTCGATCTCGACCTGCAGGCCGAACGTGTAGATGGCGGAGCGGTACACCTGGTTCAGGAACCAGCGCATGACCGCATAGTTGCGGGCCTGGTAGGGCTCGGTCCGCAGGCGGCCGCCGAACCCGCTGGCGACCCACAGCCCGAGGGACACGAACAGTGCCGCGGTCTCGGCGGCAAGCCAGACGGTCAGTAGCCACAGCAGCCGCAGGCTCCGCAACGGCCCTCGCTTCGATAGCCGCGCGAGCCGTCCCACCAGCCCGAACACCGCGGTCACGACGGCCAGCACCGGGAAGAGCACGATGAGCGCGACGGCGATGACGACGACCAGGGGGGCCAGGACCAGGCGGCGGATCGGCCGGGGCGGGATCATCGTCGGTCCCTTCGTCTCAGGCCCGTGCCGCGAGGTAGGCCGCGGACGCAGTGTAGGCCCGTTCTATGTTCGCATTGACGTCGCTCTTCTTGCGGTAACGGAGCTGGGTCAGGTCCGGCGGCCGCTGGGTGCCCCCGGTCGGCAGCACATGTACCGTCACGTCGTCCGGCAGCGCGGACATCTCCTCGTGGAAATCGTGCCGGCGGGCGATCTCGAACGCCACGAGCCCGACTTCCCACAGCCGGACCGGCGGGGTCAGCGGGCGCTCGATCCGCCCGACGTGCAGCACGTAGACCGTCCGGGCGCCCAGTTCGATGGCGCGGCCGATGGGGATGGAATGGACCAGGCCGCCGTCGAAGTAGTGCTCGCCGTCGATCTCCACCGGCGGCAGCAGAGCCGGTACCGCGCACGAGGCCAGCACGGCGGGGACGAGCGGGCCGCTGGAGAACCACCGCGCGCTGGCCCGCTCGATGCTCGCCGCGACGCACTGGAAGGGCAGTTTGAGGTCGGCGAAGTCCGTCGCGGGCAGCGCGTCGTCGAGCATCTGGCGCAGTGGCTCGATCGAATGCAGATGCGTGCCTGACCGGGCCAGCCGGGCGCCCCGGCTCAGCAGCGTCCCGCTGAAGGCGCGCTGCAGATGCGCGCCCTGCCAGAGCTCGCTGAGCCGGTCCGCGGCACCTGCCGGGTCCGCCGCGACGAACGCGCCGTTGATGGCGCCCACCGACGTGCCGACCACGATGTCCGGGCGCACCTCCGCTTCCGCCAGGGCCCGGAGCATGCCCACCTCGTGGGCTCCCAGGACACCCCCGCCGCCGAGCACGAATGCCGTTGTCACCAGTCAACCTCCTCACCTCCAGCAAAGCAGAATGCCGGGCCTGCCCGCTAACGTCACCGTCATGAGCGCCCAGGAGGTTGTGGCTGCCCCACTACTGGGGCTCTGGTTTCTCCCCGGCTCCGGGGAACGGCGGCTTGGCGCCCGGGCCCGCGCCCATGGTCATGTGGCCGAGTTCCAGGGCCGCGTCGTGGCACACGAAGTGCAGCAGCCGGTGCGTCTCCTGGGCCAGCCGCAGCCGTTCGGCTTCGACCTTGTTGCGCTTCCGGTTCTGGCTGATCAGGTGCAGCGTGCCGCCTGCGGCGATACAGGCCCCGATGTCGCTGGTGACGTTGGTGTAGTTGCCCCCGATGAGCTCGGACTTCGCGCTCACGTTGACGCCCGCGAGGGGCAGGACGATCAGGTAGACGCCCAGCCCTATCAGCACGATCACGTGCGGCTTGCTGGACAGGACGCGCGGTACCCAGCCGAGTATCCGGTCCAGCCAGGACTTCGGCTCGTCGGTCGCGAGGTCGACGGTCGAGCCGGTCAGGCTCGAGCCGGGCAGATCCGATGGCATCTCCGGGATGAGCTGGCTCAGGGTTGCGTCGCTGTCGGGCACGTCTTCTCGCTCCCGTGTGTGGTGGCGGGCCTGATCTTGCGACGAAACCTATCGCCCTTGCCGGGTCTCGGGGATTCGTAAGGCCTCAAGGGCAGCCGAGGTTGCGGCCTTAGGCGATGAGTCTGTCGAGCAGCTCGAAGGTCTCGTATGGCTGGCCGGCGTCGCCGAAGTGCCCGTCATTGCGGACGATCTGCGTACCGCCCAGCTGCTCGAACATGGCACGTCCCTGGGTGTCGTCGCAGCCATCGCTGTCGCAGGATGGCGGCCAAGAAGTCCATAGACCGCCCTGGCGCACGCACGGACGCGGCGAGCGACCGCCAGCAGCTGGGCGGTCGCCGGCGGCTGGGCGGGGTGGTGGTTACCAGCGGAGCTGGGCGACGGTGTCGTAGTCGGCCGCGGAGTACCCGACCAGCCCGTCCGACAGCGCGAAGACCCATTCCGCTATCCCCAGGGACAGCGCCAGGCGGCTGCAGCGGGCGCAGAAGTGCGGGTCCTCCAGCCGGACCGAGTCGTCGGCCTCGAGCCGCACGTAAATCAGTTTGGAGCCCTGCAGCATCTTCCAGCCGTCGCCTTCCCGGGCGAGGTTGATGGCCCGCTGCTCGGCGTGCGTCCGGCAGTTATCGTGCACGCCGAACTCCGCGTACTTGCAGTAACAGTGGTCCTCACCAGGGAAGGGCACGCCGTTGGTGCCCCAGGCGACCATGCTGCCGTCCTTGACCAGGACGGCGGCGTGCCGGGTCCGGGCATGGGAATCCTTGGCGAGCCCGGCGGCCCGCTCGACCATTTCTTCCGCCTCATGGCTTTCGTGCCGCTTGAGCGGCCGCCATTCGGGCCGATGCCCTGGTTCCACTGTGCTCACCTCTTCGCGCGAAGACTATTAGTACGCACTACACGGCGGCTTGGCCAGCCATCCCGCGTTTCACGGCCGGTTGAATAGATCACATGCCCGCACGCGAGCGCCCGGGGGCCGGGTCCGGAACACGGGGCCCAATGCCCGGAGACCTAGTGCCCGGGGACTCAGTGCCCGGAACCGCCTGCGATCTCGTACGACCACAGCGCGCTATCCGTCCCGACCGGGGGCGGAGCCTCGCCGCCGCTCCGTTCGGCTGCGGATCGATGCCCGTGCCCGAAGGCCGGGGAGTGCAGCCAGGCCTGGAAGGAGGCCTCATCGCGCCACCGCGTGACCACGAGCCAGACCGTACGGTCGTCGGTCGGCTTGAGCAGTTCGAAGCCCTCGAAGCCCTCCCGGTCATCGACGGCGCCGGCGCGGGCCGCGAATCGGTGGGCCAGTTCGTCCCCGCTGTCCGCCGGGACGGTTATCGCGTTGATCTTGACGACGGTCATACCGTCGATCATGCCAGTCCCCAGGCGCCCCGGGGCGCACTGGGACGGTCCCGCGCGGGCCGGAGCCGCACCGGGGAGGGTGGGAGGCCATAGCCGTACCACACAAGATGCGGCCCGCGAGCCGGCCATGTCCTCCACCGGGCCGGCTCGCGGGCGGGGTGACGTTAGCTGCGCAGCAGCGGCTTGCCCAGCGGTACGCCGGGACCACCGGTCGCCAGCGCCGCCATGTTGAAGAACAGGTACACACCGACCGCGGCGAAGACGAGGACCACGTAACCGCCGGCCTTCAGCATCCCGGTCGAGGCCTCGTTGACGCCGAGGAAGACCAGCAGCAGGGCCAGGTCCACCAGGGCGAACAGTACGGTGTAGACGACCGGCAGCCGCAGTGTGGCCAGCGTCAGCATGACCACGACCACCAGCCAGGAGACGAGGAACAGTTCCTGGGTCGATTGGGCGGCGGCCGCGGTGATGCCGAACCAGTTGTGCGTCAGGCCCAGCACGAGGGCCGCGTAACTCAGCCAGAAGCCCCCGAAGATGCCGAACACGCTGGCCACGGCCGACTGACCCAGCATCGCGGCCCAGATCGTGGCCAGCCACAGGCCGATCGCGGTGGCCGACAGGATGATCGGGAGCGAGGCACCCGTCGCGGTGGCGGGCACCACGCCGACGAGCACGAGGCCGAGGGCCACCGAGCCCGCGATGAAGGTGGGCAGCCCGAGTGCCATCGGGTCACCAATGAGTGGCCCAGCTGGGGCCTGTTGAGCTACTTCTTCGACCGCTACGACTTCTTCCACGGCTGACCTCCCGGATTCGTTGGAGCCTGAGTCGAAAGCGGCCATGGCTGCTCCCTCCCCGCACCTGCCATCCCGCACCGATGCGGGCATATAAGGCATCCGTACCTCTTGGATGACCTGCCGGTTTTCTCACTTTGAATCACGGCGTCCGGGGAACGATAGGAAAGTGGCCACCGACAACGCCGCCCGCGGCGCTGAAACCGAGGCTGACACGGGGCTGGTGCGCGAGGCCGCGGCCGAGTTGTACGCCGGCGATCCCGCCGGATTTATCCGGCGCCGCGGCGATCTCGCGGCTCAGGCGCGTGCGGCGGGGGAGGGCGCGGCCGCGAAGGCGATCGCGGGCCTGCGCAAGCCGACCCGCTCGGCGTGGGTTGTCAACCGGCTGGTGCGCACCGATCCGGGCGTTGCGTCCCGGCTGACCGCGCTCGGCGACGACCTGCGTGCGGCGGGCCGCTCGCTGGACGGCCGGCGGCTGCGGGAACTGTCCCAGGCGCGCCGTGACCTGATCGCCGCGCTGACCCGGCAGGCGCTGACCGGCGCGGGCCTGTGCGACCCGGCCGAGGCCCTGCGCGAGGAAGTGATCGCCACCCTCAGCGCCGCGCTGGCCGATCCGCAGGTCGCGGCGGAACTGGCCGCAGGCGCCCTGGTCCGCCCGGTTGAGCGGTCCGGCTTCGGTTTCGGTCCCTCCGACGCCGACGGCCCCCTCCCCGCCACCCCCTCGCCGACGGGCAAGCGGGCCGCCCCCGGCCGGCCCGAGCGTACCGAGCAGGCGGAACGGCCCGGCTCGGCCAGGGGCGAACGGCAGCGGGCCGGACCGCGCGAGACTCAACGCGAGCGGGCCGGGCAAAAACGGGCCGACCGCGATCGGGCCGAACGCGAGCGGGCCCGCGCGGCGCGGGAGCAAGCCAAACGCGCTCAGGCGATCGCCACCGCGGAGCGGATGATCGATGCGGCCACCCGCGCCGCAGCGGCCGCGCAATCTGCCGAACGGGCGTGCGCGGAAGCCGTCCGCGACCTCGAGCAGCAACTGGACGACGCCCACGACCGGCTGGCCGGTGCGAAGCGGACCTCGCGGGCGGCGGCCGCCGCGCTCCGGGACGCCCGCCGCGCCCTCGACCGGCTCCAGCGCGCGCCGGTTTCCCGCTAGCGGGTTTTTCGGGCAGTCTGGAGCCATGGCTGAGACGCTGACCCTGATGGCCGTGCACGCGCATCCCGACGACGAAGCCTCGGGCACCGGCGGAGTGCTGGCCGCGTACTCCTCCGACGGCATCCGCACCGTCGTTGTCACGTGCACGAACGGCGAGTTCGGCGATGCCCCGGGCGGCGTCAAGCCGGGCCAGGACGGGCACGAGACCGACGCGGTGGCCGGGCTCCGGCTGTCCGAACTGCGGCAGTCAGCCAAGATCCTCGGCGTCAGCCACCTGGAGCTGCTGGGCTATCACGATTCGGGCATGCCGGAGTGGGACTACAAGACCCGGCCGGAAGCCTTCTGCAACGTCCCCTTCGCCGAGGTGACCGGGCGGATCGCCGCCCTGATCGAGCAGTACCGCCCGCAGGTTGTCATCACCTACGACGACAAGGGCCTTTACCAGCATCCCGACCACGTGTACGCCAGCCAGACGGCGCAGGCCGCGGTGGCACAGACCGGGATCCCGGCCAAGCTGTACCTCACGGCCATGCGCGGCAGTGACTGGCAGCGGATACGGGAGTCACTGCGCGAAGCCGGCGTGGAAATGCCGGAGATGACGCTGACCGAAGAGCAGCGCCGGCAGGCGCTCGCGAACGAGGCCCGCATCACCACCACGGTCGACATCCGCCCGGTGCTCGCCCGCAAGCGGGACGCGCTGTTCGCGCACGCCAGCCAGATCCAGGAATCCTGGTTCAGCCAGCTCCCGCCGGAGACCGCCGAGAGCGTGTTCGGGTTCGAGCACTTCATCCGGGTCAGTGACACCACGGGTGCCCCCGTCCCCGAGACCGACCTGTTCGCCGGCCTGCGGCCCGCGCCGGCCGCGGGACGGGAGCCTGGCGCCCCGGGGACCTGACCCCCGAGGGCGTGGCTAGCGGCCCGGGATGAAGCCCAGGCGCTTGTCGACGACGTTGAGCAGCGGCTGGCCGGACTCATAGCGGCGCAACTGCGCCAGGAAGAGCCCGGTCAGCGCCTCGCCCCAGCCGCGGAAGTCCCCGGACATGTGCGGCGAGACGATGACGTTGGGCAGGTCCCACAGCGGTGAGGTCTCCGGCAGCGGTTCGTCGGTGAAGACGTCCAGGGCGGCCCCGCCGATCTCGCCGCGGCGCAGGGCGGCCAGCAGTGCCGCGTCGTCGGCCAGGGCGCCGCGTCCCACGTTGATCAGCCACGATCCGGGGTGCAGCAACCTCAGCTCCGGCGCGCCGATAATGCCTTTCGTCGCGGCCGTCAGCGGGAGTGCAAGAATGACAAAATCGGTGCCGGGAAGCAGATCCGGAAGGTCCCGGAGCGAGGCGATCCGGCCAATTTCCGGGTCTTCCCTTGAATCGCGGCCAAGGCACGTCGTGACAATTCCGGAGCGGCTCAGAGCCTGATGAATAGCGCGCCCTATCCCGCCCGCCCCCAGCACCAGCGCGCGCCGGCCGGCCAGCCGGGTCGTTTCCCGGTGCCGCCATTGCCGGCTGGCCTGCAGCCGGATCGTCGTGTGCAGATCCGCGCAGATGGCGGCGACCAGGGCCACGGTGTATTCGGCCATGGCGGCGTCGAAGACGCCGGCCGCATTGGTGACGATGACGTCGCTGCCGGCCAGTTCGGGGAAGAGCAGCCAGTCCACGCCGGCGGTGGCCGTCGCGATCCAGCGCAGGCGGTTGCGCAGGCTGCCCATCAGGCCCCATGACTCGCGCAGCCAGCCGACCCGTTCCCAGAGGAAGACGATCTCGGCGTCCGCGGCATCGCGGGCCAGCTGAGCGCCGCCGGAGATGAACCGGATGTCGTACCCCGGCCACCGCGGCGGCAGCCCCGGCGGTGGTGCGTCCGCGGATGCGCCCACCACGGCGAGCACGCGGGTACCTGGCTCGCCCGCCGTCAAGTTTGCGATGGCAGTATTGTCCATGTCACCTTTATTCATCCCGCTGTTACATAACTGCTTTTACCGTTGTTCGCCGGGACGGTAAAATTTACTATTCCAGGTCCCGGACAGGAAGCATCGGGCGAATGACCGATATCAGCGGCACCGGCAACAGCGGCACTGGCAACAGCGGCACCGACGCAGCCGGCACCGACCGTCTGGCGGCGGCAGTCCTGGCCGAAGCCGGCGAATTGCTGCGGATTTCCGCCGGCCGCTCGCTGACCGTGCGCCTGACCGGCTCGCTGGCGGTGCACGCGCATTGCCCGGGGCAGGCGCCGTTGCTGCCCGCGCTGGGCCGGCGGCCCTACCGTGACATCGACCTCATCGGGTACTCGAAGCAGAAACGCCAGATCGCGGCGCTGTTCGAGGAACGCGGTTACGTGCTGGACCCGGCGGTCCGGCAGGCGCAGGAATTCGGGCTCAAGCGGTTCGTCTACGAGCACCCGGACAGCCACCTCAAGGCCGATGTCTTCTTCGACGAGCTGGTGATGGCGCACACCATTGGATTTCAGGGGCGGCTGGAGCTGGATTCGCCGACCATCACGGTCACCGATCTGCTCCTGACCAAGCTCCAGATTCACGAGATCACCGAGAACGACCTGATCGATTGCATCGTCCTGCTGGCCGAGCACCGGACCAGTTCCGGCGAGCCGGAAAGGCGCCCGGCCGATCCCGCGGCGGCGGAGATCATCGATGTCGGCCACGTGACCGGCATCATGCGCAAGGACTGGGGCTTCTGCCACACCACCCAGCTCAACCTGGACAAGATCGCTGCCGCCCTGGACCGGTACCCGGTGCTCCCGCCCGAGGTGACCGGCGCCGTCCGGGAGCGGATCGTGACGCTCGCCGACGCGATCGAGGGCGCCCCGAAAAGCCAGAAGTGGAAGCTACGGGCCCGGGTCGGCGACCGGGTCCGCTGGTACGAGCAGGTGGAGGACGTCACCCGGTTACGGGTGCGCGGTGACCGCGGCGCGGGCCCCACTGTGCCCGCCACTGGCCCCGCCGATGTGCGCGGCGAGCCGGTCGCGGGCGTCCTCCAGATGCGCGCGGAACGCCGTCTCCGCCACGGTGACGCTCTTCCCGAGCGCCCCGAGCAGTTCCTCGTGCTCCCCGACGATCGAATCGGGTGCGTGGCTGAGTTCCTCCTCGTCCAGCCGCAGCAAGATCAGCAGTTCGGTCGCGTGCCGGACGAACACGTCGTACAGCCGGGAGTTCCCGCTCACCGCGCAGACGGTGCCGTGGAAACGCAGGTCCTGCTGCGCGGCGAGCGGCGCGTTCCGGGCCACGGCCCGCATGTCCTCGATCACCCCGCGGATCTGGGCCAGCGGTTCCGGCCGGTCCTGCTGAATGATCAGCCGGACCGCCGTCGTCTCCAGCGCGATGCGCAGCTCGTAGATGTCCCGGACGTCCTGCGCGGTGAGCTGGACGACGAAGGTGCCGCGCCGCGGCTCGTCCCGGACCAGGCCCTCCTGGCTCAGCAGCCGCAGTGCGTCCCGGACCGGCCCGCGGCTGATGCCCAGCCGCTCGGCCACGCGGGCCTCCACGATCCGCATCCCGGCCGCCAGCTGACCGGAGACGATCAGCTGGCGGATGGCGTCGGCCGCCTGCGCGCCCAGGGTCTGGCCGTGCAGCGGCCGGAGGGTAGCCATCGGGTTGCCCGCGCCGGTCTCCACGCCCATCGCTCGCTCTCGCATCCTCACTCGATCGGGATTTCCTGGTACCGCTGGTCGATGTTGGTCCCGCGGCTGCGCCGGTACGCGCGGGCCGCGTAGAAGATCATCCCGCCGGCCACGATAACGGCCGCCGCGCCGATGTCGCCGAACGCCAGGTTAGGTGTGTAGGTGTTGTCCACGAGGATGCGGGCGAACCCGACCGCCACGAACACCAGCGACACGATCCCGAACAGGGAGATGACCGGGATGCGCCCCAGCCGCCAGGCGACGGCGGAGTTCTCGAACACGTCCCGCTTGATGAACGGGAAGATGATCGCGGTGAGGCTGACCGCGATGAAGGAGATCGTGAAGCCGAGAAAGCCGGAGATCGGCCCGAGCAGCTTGGTGAAGGCGAACAGCCCCAGCCAGACCTCGCCGAGGATCGCCGAGATCAAGATGGCCCAGTGCGGTGAGTGGTAGCGGTCGTTGACGTCTCCGAGCCGTTCCGGTGCCACCCCGTCGATGCTCCAGGCGAGCATCGCCCGGGTGGAGTAGACCAGGGTCGTGGCGCCCACGAAGAACGCGATGACCAGCACCCAGGCGAAGGTCAGGATGGTCAGCACCACGTTATTACCGGCGATCGCGGTGAACACGTTGACGTACGGCGGCGCCGCGAGTTTGTAGTGCGTCGACGTGCCCGACGCGAGCAGGAACGCCGTGCCGAACGCGTGCCGGTACAGATAGGTCAGCACGACCGCCGCCGCGCCCATGGTGATCATCGCCCCGTTGATGCCGATCATCTGGCCACGCTGAACGTTTTTGACCTCGCCGCTGAACGACACCGCGCCGACCGCGAACCAGATCGAGAAGGCGGGCCAGATCATGAACTTGATCGTCTCCGCCAGCGACCCGCTCGCCACGTGCGTTCCGGCCACGATCTGGTTGTACGCGCCGGACCCGGCGAAGTGGTCGAAGTTGGCCTTGAAGTCGATGGCGCCGCTCGCCGTCAGGGCCAGCACCACGATGGTGATGAGCAGGCTGACCACGGCGACGTAGGAGGCGTAGCGCTGCCAGCGGAAGTACCGCCCGGCGCCCCGGCCCTGCAGCACCGCGAAGAACACGATCATGAAGCTGCCGGTCAGGAAGATCCCCCAGTTGCTGCCGAACCAGTTGGCCGTGCTGAGCAGGCCCGGGCTGTGCTCCTCGACGCCGAGCACGCCGAAGAAGGGCTCCAGCGCGTAGATGGCCAGGAAGGCGCCGTTGATCCCGTAGTAGAAGATCTGCCAGAACGTGAACGAGAAGCTCATGATGAAGCCGGCGGCCGGATGGATGATCCGGGAGATGAAGACGTACTCACCGCCCGACCGCGGGTAGACCGTGGCGAGCATGGCGTAGCACACGCCCATGGCGACCCCGCCCACGGTCGACAGGATGGTCGCCCACTCCATCGACGCACCCGGGTAGGCGTTCCAGGCCAGCACGATGAAGATGAGGTAACTCAGCGCGATCTGCTGCCAGCCGTAGAACATGACATCGTCGGCTTTGACCTGGCGCACCAGGCCCGAGCTCGCGCGGGTGAAGACCCCGGCCGGAGCCGGCATGGACGTCGATATGCTTTCCTCAGCCATTGCGTTTTCTTTCTTCTTAGCCGGTCACGAGCTGGCTTCTTAGCCGGTTAC
>PLRW01000363.1 GCA_003164955.1 Actinomycetota bacterium | reverse complement strand
CTGCACGTCAACCTGTACACCGACATCTGGGTTCCCGGGGCGGCTCACCGGCCGTCCTCCTCATCGTCGAAGACGGTCGCGGCGACGCTGACCATGACGCCGCCGCGGACGCCGCGGGCGTGCAGGTAAACAGGCGTCCCGGTCCGGGACGGGGTCTCTGCGGCCTCGTCCGACACCAGCGCCCGCTGCCATTGCGCGAACAGCACGCGCCTGCCCTTGCCGGGGGCGAGAACCTGGCCGGACAGCGCCCCGCCGGACGCGGTGACGGTCCACGCGAGCACCGGGAGGTCAGGGTGCGCGGCCAGGATGACCGCCAGCTCGCCGGCGGCCCGCTGCTGCCAGCGGGACCGGTCGGCCTGCGTGATCCAGCCGCCGGTCACCACTGCACTTCCTTCCCGGTGAACCAGCCGGCTTTCTCCAGCGCCGCCCGCGCGTCCTCGACCGTCAAATGACCGTACGTCACGGAAGTTGTGGTCACCGATGAGTGACCCAATAGCTTGGACACGACCTCGATGGACACGCCATCGCGCAGCCACCTGGTCGCCGCCGAGTGGCGGAACCAGTGCGGGTCGAAATCCAGGCTGGTCCTCGCCCGCAGCCGCAGCACCAGGTCATAGACGGCCGGATAGGACCACGCCTGCCCTTTCGGCTCTGCCCAGATATTCACGAACACGTAGTCGCTCAGGGCCAGGCCGTACTCCTCGTGCAGGTAGTCGGCATACAGCCGGATCAGCTCCGGGCCGACGGGGATCGTCCGGCCTCCGGATTTGGCCCTCGCCCCGTTCGCGTTCTCCCGCGGCACGACGCTGACCTCGCACTCAGCGGCCGCGATGTCCTCATGACGCAGGCCCAGGACCTCGCCTGCCCTCATGCCGGTCTCGTGCATAACGGCGAAGAAGAAGCGGTCCCGCAACCTCGTGCAGGCATCCAGGATCGCCTGCGTCTCGGCGACGGTGAGGACCCGAGGCAGCTTCCTCGGCGCCTTCAGCGTGATCGCACGGCCGCGATACGGCTTCCCCTTGCTCACGTGGTGCAGGAACGGCTTCCAGCCGCCCCGCCCGCCGGCCCGCCACGCGCCCAGCAGGTCACCGGGTCCCTCATCGTTGCGGGCCTGATGCGCGTAGAACGAGCTCACCGCGGCGAGTTTGCGGTTGACGGTCACCACGCTGACCTCCGGCACCGACGACGGCAGCACCGCGACCGCCCCCGCCCGGCCTGCCGCCGGAAGCTGCAGCCAGACCACGAACTCGGCGATGTCCTCCAGCCGGGCCTCGCGCCAGTCCAGCCCCCGAAACCCGAGGAACTCCCAGTAGTCCTTGAGGTCGTGCGAGTACGCCTTCACCGTATTCGGCGACCGGCCGATATCGGTGAGATAGGCCAGGAACCGGTCGACCGGAACGACCGGGATGTCGTCGTCTCCCAGCACGGTCCACGATCGCGTCCCCGAACCGGGGATCACCACCGGATGCACGAGCATCGTCTCCTCCTTGATCTGCGTCATGGACAGAGCAGGAGATAACCACGGATCAACCCTCATCCGGGCAGGTGAAGACGCTCGTGATGGACGTTAGAGACACTTCAGCTGGGGCTAGAGATAACTGACGTGCAGTGGGTGATGGGTCATGCCCATTTGTCCACGACGGAAATTTACCTGACGCCGACCCGGGACGAGGTGATCGAGGGCGTCCTCGCCCACCACGCCCGCCAGTCCCGGGTGCAGGAGGCCCCGCCGCCGCAGCCGGCGCCGGGCTATGACCCGAAGTCGCTGTCGGTGCTGTTCGGGCGGCCGTCATGACGGCCATCGTGAAGCACACGATCCGCAGCAGTCAGGCAGCTGCGGGCACCGCAGCTCCGGCGCGGCCGCGCAACAGCCAGCTGCGCAGGCAGTTCCCGCCCAGGGCCGCCCGGGAATGGTGGCCGGCCACGGCCCAGGACCAGGACGAGGTGCTGCGGCGGCTGACCTCGCCGCCGTTCCTCCCG
Organism: Actinomycetota bacterium; assembly: GCA_003164955.1. Classification (GTDB taxonomy): domain Bacteria; phylum Actinomycetota; class Actinomycetes; order Streptosporangiales; family Streptosporangiaceae; genus Bog-532. Next base: position 2,757 of record PLRW01000363.1, on the reverse strand, counting down.
GAGGTTCAGGCGACCCGGGCCGGGCGGCGCCGGGGGACGGCCAAGCTGCTGCGCTGGCTGTCCTCTTTCCCCGGGGACACCTGGCAGCAGCGGTGGGAAGCCTCCGGGTCCGAGGACCACCCGGGCAGCTCATGGGCGTCGCTGCCTCTGGGCTGGCTGCGCGACAACGGCCTCGCGGCCTCCTATGACGAGAACGACCTGTCGTCGGGGCTGCTGATGCTCATCTGCGGGGACGTGATTCGCCCCCGCATGACCTGGATGGTGACCCGGGCCCACCGGCACCTGGCCCCGGTCATGGCGGAAGTACGCGACGCCTCCGGGTTCGCCCGGCTGCGCGAGCTGGCGGAATCCGGGCCGGAGTCGGCACTGAAGGACGCCCGGCTCGCGGACACCAGGATCGCGACCATCCTGGCCTGCAAGGGCGGCGCCGTCAGCGACATCACCGTCGGGGACTGCGTGGAGATGGCCGACGCCCAGCGGCTGGTCCACTCCCGCGGCGGCCAGAAGAAGGTCGACTTCTACCTCCGCCTGCACGCCCTCGGGACCTTCCCCGCCGACGCCCCGGCCACGATCCGCGCGTTCGGCATGGCTCAGGGACAGGTGACCGTCGAGGAACTCGTCGACCGCTACCGGCTGCAGTGCAAGCCGGTCCGCGACCTGCTCGTGGACTACCTGAAGGAACGGCAGCCCGCACTCGACTACGCCAGCCTGGACTCGATCTCAAGGTCCCTGGCCGGCCTGTTCTGGGCCAGGATCGAGGCCCTGTCCCCGGGCATCGACACACTGCGGCTGCCGCAAGACGTCGCGCGCGCGTGGAAGGAAGACCTGCAGACGATCAAGCGCAGCGTCACCGGCCCCGACGGGAACAAGACCGTCGTCACCCGGCCGAGGATCAACACCAAGGAGGAGCTGATCCGCGTCCGGGCGCTCTACCTCGACATCTCCCAGTGGGCCATGGAGGAACCGGGACGCTGGGCGCAGTGGGCTGTCCCGAGCCCGGTCAGCGACGCCGAGATCAGCTGGGCCAAGGAACGCCGGCGGCGCAAGGCCCGGATGGACCAGCGGACCCGCGAGCGGCTGCCCGTCCTGCCCGCCCTCGCCCGCACCGCCGCCGACCGCAAGAACGCGACCGCCCGCCACCTCCAGGCCGCCATGACGACACCGCCCGGACAGATCATCGAGGGCACCGGCGGGACACTGCGCCGGGCCGTGACGCCCACGGCCAACGGCAGGCACGTGTGGGCGGAGGACACCGCCACCGGCAAGCGCCGCAACCTGTCCTATGAGGAAGAAGAAGCATTCTGGGCCTTCGCCACGATAGAAGTCCTGAGGCTGACCGGCATCCGCTGCGAGGAGCTCCTCGAACTCACCCACCACAGCATCACCGAGTACCGGCTGCCTGCGACCGCCGAGCTCGTCCCGCTGCTGCAGATCGCCCCGAGCAAGACCGACACGGAAAGACTTCTCCTGGTCAGCCCCGAGCTGGCCGACGTCCTGTCGGCGGCCATCAGCCGGCTCCGCGGCCCCGGCGGCGACGTCCCGCTCACCGTCTCCTACGACGTCCGGGAACGTGTCTGGAACCCTGCGATGCCGCTGCTGTTCCAGCGGTCCATCGGCAGCGAGAACCGGGCATTCACCCCCAGCGCGATCCGCAAGCTGCTCATCAGCGCGCTCGCCGCGACCGGCCTGACCGACGCCGCCGGCGACCCGCTCATGTTCTCCCCGCACGATTTCCGGAGAATCTTCGTGACCGATGCCATCATGAGCGGCCTGCCGCCCCATATCGCCCAGGTCATCTGCGGGCACAAGACGATCGGCACCACGATCGGCTACAAGGCCGTCTACCCCGCCGAGGCGATCGAGGCCCACCGGGCGTTCATCGCCCGCCGCCGCGCCACCCGGCCCAGCGAGGAATACCGTACTCCCACCGACGAAGAATGGGACGCCTTCCTCGCCCATTTCGAAAAACGGAAAGTCTCGGTCGGCACCTGCGCCCGCGCATTCGCCTCACCCTGCGTCCATGAACACGCATGCGTCAGGTGCTCACTCCTGAAGCCGGACCCCGCCCAGCGGAGTCGGCTCGAGGAGATCCGGGACAACCTGCACGACCGCATCGCCGAGGCCGAACGCGAAGGCTGGCTCGGCGAGATCGAGGGCCTCAAGGTCAGCCTCGCCGGCACCGAGGACAAGCTCGCCCAGATCGACACATCCCTGCAACGCCAGGACCAGGCCGTCCACATCGGCATGCCCGCATTCCCTGACATCGCAGGCCGCTCCGTCCCAGGCCCGGAAGGACAGCAATGACCACCCTGAACCCTCGCCGGCTCGGCGGCGCACTGCGCGCCGGCGCCTGCGGCATCCATCCCCTCGAAGCCGGCACCGGCCTGCTCATCGAGTGCGGCAGCTGGCTGCACCGCGACGACTTCGCCAGCAGGTTCATCACTGTCGGCGCCAGCATCAGCGACGGCGTCACCCTGCTCGCCACCATCGACTGGGAAGCCGCCGTCAGCGCCCTGCACGCCGGCGAACTCCCCGCCAGCGGAGGGGAACGCAGGATGCTCCTCCTGGCCTCCAGCATCGCCGGCGGGACCCTCGTCAGCCTCAACGACGCCCTGCCAGGGATCGACCGCCGAAACGCGAGCCTCGTCGTCACCGCTATCGCCCATGCCGCCGGACTTCCAGATCCACACCAAGAAACGGACAAACAATACCTAAACGGTTAGTTCAGAGAAAGCTGCATCCGCTGCCCGATGCTCC
>PLRW01000278.1 GCA_003164955.1 Actinomycetota bacterium | reverse complement strand
AGGCCGGGAGGGGACTCCAGGCCGGAAGGTCGTTGCTCCGGCGGGGCGCCCAGGTTCAGCAGAGCCTGCAGGTAGGCATCCCAGTAGCCGCCCGGATCAGCCGCCCGGACGGCCGAACGCAACCGGTCCGACTCCCCCGGCGCGCTGACCCGCACCAGCGCACGGAGCAGATCGTCCTCGTCGCCCGGCTCGCACACCACCCCATCGACGCCGTCCCGGACCGCGTCCGCGAGTGTCCCCGCGCGCGTCACGACGACTGGCACGCCGAACTCGAACGCGAGCCAGGCGTTCTGCGACGACGTCGCGGAGCGGTACGGCAGGACGAGCGCGTCGGTGCCGGCGAACAGCGCCGGGATCTGGTCGGCGGGCACGTAGCCAGGCCGTAGCATGACCCGGCCATCCAGCCCGAGTTCCCCGATCAGTGTCCTGGTCTCGGCCTCCGCCTTGCCCCAGAACTCCCCGGCCACGGTCAGCACCACGTGCCGCGGTGCCCGTGCCAGAGCCCGCAGCAGCACGTCAAGCCCCTTGTAGGGGCGGACGATCCCGAAGAAGAGCAGCCGGCACGAGGGAGGACCCGGCACCGCCGCCCGTTCGGCGGCCTGATTACCCGCATGACCATTCAGGTGCGCGGCGGGTGCGGCGGCCGGCAGGTGCGGCGGCATCCGGGCCGCGGCGACCAGCGCCTCCGGGGCCAGGGCACGGGCCCGGGCAGCTTCGGTGGCCGAATGGGTCAGCGCCGCCCCGGCCCGCCGGAGCAGCAGCCTGGTCAGCTGCTCGTCGGCCGGCCGGCTCTCGTGCGGGAGCACGTTGTGGCAGACGACCACGGTCCGCGGGACGGTACCGTCCCGGCGGCCGTTGCCCAAGCTGCGCAGGCCACGCAGGCCACGCAGGCCCGCCAGGATGGCGAGGTACGGGATGGCCTGCGGCGGGATCAGCAGAGCAAACACCACGAGGTCCCGGTCGCGGAGCCGGCGGCCCACGCGGACCCAGCCCGCCGGGTGGCGCCAGGACAGGTCGCGGCGGGTGCCCGGGAACGGCTCACCTTCGGGTACGTCGACCGTCTGCGGGCCGCCGGGGTAGAGCCCCGCCGGGTACTGCCTGCTCCACGACTCGATGACGACATCGTGCCCGGCGGCGGCGAGCCAGCGGGCCAGTTCGGTGGTGTGCCGGGCCCCGCCGCCCTTGTAGGGGTGCGCCGGGCCGATCAGCGCGATCCGCACGGCTCCCGCCCGTCGCACGGCTCCCGCCCGTCGCACGGGGCCGGCCGTGGTAGGCCGCCGGGCATCATGTGTCGCCCCGGGAGCGCACGATCAGGTCTGCGAGCAGGGCGAGCGAGGCGATGATCAGCCCGGTCACGAAGATCAGAACGGTGTTGATCGCGAAATAGAACGGATGCACCACCATGTCGTAGATGCCCTTGATTATGCCCAGGCCGAGCAGGAACAGTGCCGGCGGCATGAGCACCTTCAGCGGGTTGAAGTACATCACCATGCGCAGCACCTGGAGGATGTACCGGTAGGCGTCGGAGACGAAGCGGAACTTCGACACGCCGGCCCGCTTGGCGTATTCGATCGGCACGTACACCACGCCGTGCTGGTTCGACAGGAACGCGAGCGTGATCGTGGTGACGCAGGAGAACCCCGGCGGGAGGAGCCGCAGGTACGGCTCGGCGACGTCCCGGCGGAACGCGCGCAGCCCGGAGTTCAGGTCCGGAATCTCCGAGTTGGTGAGCCTCTCGGCCAGCTTGCGGATGAACCACTTGGCGGGGACCCGGACGACCTTGTGCGTGCCCTCCTCGCTGGTGCGCGCCCCGACGACCTGGTCGATCGACGGATCGGCGTCCAGCATGGCGACGAGCTCGGGAATGCGCTCGTTCGGGTAGGTCATGTCGGCGTCGGTCCAGACGACGATCTCACCCTTGGCCTGCTGGGTCCCGATCCGGCGGACCGTCCCGGCGCCACCGTTGCGCGCGAAGTGCACGACGCGCAGCCGCGGGAGGTTCGGCGCGGCGGCCCGGAGGCGTTCCAGCGTGCCGTCGGTCGAGGCGTCGTCCACGGCGATCAGCTCGTACGGCAGCCCGCTGGCGTCCATGGCCTGGCTGATGCGCTCGACCTCGCGCAGCACATGATCCTGCTCGTTGAAGCACGGCAGCACGATCGACACGTGCGGCTCGCGGCCGTCCGGCGGCGCGCCACGGTACCGCGGTTCCGGCTGGGACGGCGGTACCGGCGCCCCTGGCTGGCCGGGTGCGCCGAGTGCTCCCGGAGCGCCCGGCGCGGCGGTGTCGAACGGGGACGGTGGCGGGTACGGAGAGTCGGCCCCGAATCGTCCCGGGCCGGGCGGGGTGTCGTACGCCGGCCTGGTCCCGTACGGCTGCGAGGTCCGGTAGGCGGTCGCGGCGTCATACGAGGACGGAGCGCCGTACGGCGGCATGTCGTACGGAGGCGTGGCCTCGTGCGGTGACGGCCGGTACGAATACGATGGCCTGGCCGGATAGTCGCGCTCCCCGGCAGACGGGTAGTCGCGCTCCCCGGCAGACGGGTAACCCTGCTCCCCGGCAGACGGGTAACCCTGCTCCCCGGCAGACGGGTAACGCGGCCCGCCGGGAGGCGGGTAGTCCAGCCCACCGGGAGGCGGGTAAGGCTGCTCCTGGGAGTAGGACCCGTTCCCCGGATAGCCCGGCTCTCCCGGATAGGACCCCTGGCCTGGGTAGGGCTGCTCCCCCGGGTACGAGGGCTGGGGGCCGGTCTGGCCGGGGGCATACGGCTGCTCGGACGGGAAGAGCGACTCCAGCGGCACCCTACCGTCCGTCGGGGCATGCCGACCGTTTGCGGGCGGTTCCGCGTCCGGGCGCCCATCTTCGGGCCAGTCAAAGGGCCCAGGTTCCTGTGGAGTACTCACGCCCGGCGAGAATACTCCGCTGTGTGGCCTCCCACGGCCCCTCCGGTCACTCCGCCGGGCTGTGACATCCAGATGACGAAGTGAATCAGCCACGTTCTGGTCGGCGGCTGGGTCAGTTCGTGGGCGTCCTGGCTCGTCAGCAGGTTCATCACTTGCTGCGTGCTGCCGCCGTACGCCGCAAGCTGGGATTGCTGCCCCGCGAGGAGAACCGGGCGCCGGCCGGCCCGTTCGATGCCCGCCACCACCGAGGCCACAGAGGCCGGCGACGGGTCGTCCATGCGCGCCGTCGGGGTCGCGCACATGCCCCGGATGACCTGGCTGAACCGGTCCGCGGTGAGCGAGTCGAGGATGACGACCGATGCGTTCGGCCCAATGTTGCCGCACAGTGCGCGGACGGCCTCGTTCTCGCCCGCGCCGGTCCGCTTGAACGCCAGGCCGTGCGCGGTCACGCGGGTCGAGCCGGTCGCGGTCTTCGTCGTGTCGACGCCGAAAGTAGTCACGGCCGCCGGAATCAGCAGGGCGATCACGCAGCACACCGCGACGATCGAGCTGGCCACGCGGCTGGCCCCGAGCTTGCGCCCGCGTTCCTTGATCCAGGCCGACGCCCAGACCGCGGCGAGGACCAGCCCGGGCAGGACCACCGGCACCAGCCGCCGGCTGGCCCAGGGCTGATCAGGGATGACGCCGGGACGCCACAAGACCGTCACCGTCACCCACCCGATGATCATCAAGGGCAGCGCCCAGATCCGCGCGGACCCTTCGTCCTGCCAGGTCAGCAGCGATCTGAGGCAGCGCCGGGCGAGCAGCGCGAGGCCGAGGGCGCCGAGGATCACCGCCGGGACGCCGATGTACCAGATCACCCAGTACAGGCTGTCCTCGGAATACTGCCGGCGCGGGTCAATGGCCAGGTGCGCGAGCTTCTGCAGTTCGGCGATGTAACTGATCGTCGCGGGGTCGGTCTCGCCCCGGACCGTCTGAAAGTAGGGGCGCACGGCGAAGCCGATGACCGCGAGCACCGTGAGCGCCGCAGCGGCCTCCGGCAGCCATCGCAGCGGGCGCGCGCCGAGCAGAACCCGCAGCCGGGAGCGGGGCCGGCGTGCGCTTACCAGGCCCATACCGATCACGGTGAGGGCGACCGCGCCCAGCGCGATCATGGCGAGCGGCCGCAGCGACGCGCCAATCGAATCCAGGTAGGGCCGCGACAGCAGATAACCGTCCGCGAAGCCGTACGCCGAGCCGATAAACAACCCGATGCCGAACGGAACGCCCTGCGGGCGCCTCCTGACGAGGAGGATCCCGAGGAAGGGAATGGCGGGCAGCAGATCGCTGAGACCGTCGATCCTGACCAGCAGGGTGAGGCCGATGCTGAGGCCGCCGAAGAAGGCAAGCGTCACGTTCGGCGCGGGGCCGTCCCGCCACGACGGCGGCCCGCCGGAGAATGCCACGTGACGACCGCCGGGCAGAACGAAGGAGTCCACCAGCAAGCAGAGGCCGCCGTACAGCATGACCTGGGCCAGCGTCTCGCTGAACGTCGCCCGGCTCGTGTACTGCTCCGGGAGGCTGACCGCGAGGACCAGGGCCGCCGCCGGCGCCCAGCGCGCCCCGACCAGCCGTCCCACCAGGCCGGCGAAGGCGAGCACCGCGCATGCCCCGAGGATGGGTGCGATGGCCGCGGCCCCCAGCGGGCCGGCCACCCACACGCCGATGGCCAGCAGCATCGGCAGCCCGGCCATGAACTGCGGCACCACGGACGTCCCGACCGGGAAGAAGCCGAGGCTGCTGAACGTGAGGCCAGAGTGCGGACCGCCGAACGCCTGCAGCGACTGCGGGATGCGGGTCGAGCCGTGATCGGCGATCCAGTAGGCAAACTGCAGGTAGGTGCCGGGATCGCGGAGCACGATGATCTGCTGGGAGTTCTCGGCGTACTGCCACACGCCGAACCCGGCGGCCACGACGACCGTCCCGGCCAGTGCCCACCACGGCACATCCGGCCGCCGGCGGCGCCGCTTGGCGGGGTCCGGTTTGTCGTCCGATTCGGGTCCTGATTCCGGTGCGCCGACGACCTCGGTCGCCGCGGATTCGGCCGGCCCGGCGTTCCAGATATCGCGGATCCCGTGCGGCCAGGATGCGGGAAGCCCGCGCATGATCATGGCGATCATCGTGACCGCCAGCGGGACAGAGATGATGATCATGGGAATGCGGACGAACCGGTCGGCCAGCAGCAGCGGCAGGCCGGGGATGAGCCATGCCATCACGAGCACCGCCGGCAGGACCGTCACGGCGGCGAAGAGCACACCCGGGACCCGCTGCCAGTTGGGCCGGCGCCGCGTTACCGCCGGGCGCAGCGCGAGCCGGGCGGCCGCGGTGCGCAGCGGCCCGGTACGGGGCGGACTGATCGTCGCGACCGCCCCCGCCGGGCGCCACGCGTCAGCGTGCTCACTCCGGCCCGGGGATTCGCCCGGTCGCGGGGACCCGCCGGAACCCGGGGGCTCGCCGGGGTCCCAGGACTCGCCCGGTACGGCGGCCTTCCCCGCGGCCTCGGCGCTATCCGGCCCAGCCGGGTCAGCAAACTCAGACAGATCATCGGGAGGGACCGCATCGGCGGGGGCTGCCGGATCAGCGGAGCCAGGCGGATCGCCGTAGGCGGCCTCATCGACGGGGGCGGGCGGATCAGCCTCATCGGCGGGAGCGTCTTGATCAACGTCCCCCGCTGGGCTGGGCGTGTCGGCCACCCCGGCCCGGTCAACCGGGCTGGCCAGCTCGTCCGGGTCAGTCGGATCAGCGCCCGGGGGCGGGATGGCCGGATCAGCCGACCCGGCCGGATTGGCCGTGTCAGCACGGTGGCCCGCGTCACCACCCCTGCCTGACGCGCGGAGTCCTCGGCGCACGGACCTACTTTAGAGGGCCGGCGCGTCGGCCGCGACGCGTGGCTATCCGGCATTTACATCACGTTTTCGTGCGCGGCGCCGCCGCGAACTCCGGGCGGCCATCCATTCGTCAGCACCACTGGACCCATGTACGACATCGGTTTGTAAGTACCTTTGAACGCGGTTTTGCGCCAATATCTATCGGGACGCGATAGACAGAGAGAGCAGCAGCGCGGCTGGCGGGATAAAGGACCGGCGCGTGCCAGCTACCGGTGTCTCGCGGCCAGCACGGGCGCGGCACCAGGATTCAGGCCGCTCCGCGCATGGTGATCAGGCCTTTCCACGTCCAGTAAGAGATCCAGGAAGGCGATGGACCGCTACAACAGCCTGGCCGGAGGGGGCCTTGACGAGCCTCGCCCGTACGACGCGCCGTGGCCTGGCGGCGCGCGCGGCCCGCAGTCCGGCACCGACTGGCCGTCCGATGGCCTGACCCAGGTCAGGGTGCGCCCGGTCGGCGCGCCCGAGCCCGCGCGGCGCCGCTCCCTGAGAAAGCCGGGAGGACCCGCCCGGCGGCGTGGCCCGGGCGGCCCCGGCGGCCGGGGACCTTCAGGGCCGGGCGGTCCTGGGGATGGCCCGCGGCCGGGCAATTCACGTCGGCGCAAGATCCTGCGCTGGACCTCGGCGGTCACCACGCTCGTTCTGGTGGCGGCCGCACTGGGCGCCTACGTCGCATACCGTAACGTATTCGACGGCATCCGCCAGGTCGACGTTAGTCATCTGCTCGGCAAGCGGCCGCCCCAGTACAGCACCGCCTCGATGAACATCCTCGTGATCGGGTCGGACAGCCGGGCGGGGACCAATGGCCAGTTCGGCAGCGCCCAGGCCATCTCCGGTGCCCGGTCCGACACGATGATGCTGCTGCACATCCTGCCCCAGCACCACGGCGCCGTGGTGATCAGCTTTCCCCGCGACTCCCTGGTGCCCATCATCGGCTGCCAGGCCGACGGGATAGGCGACCCCGGCCAGAAGGCGCAGCCCGGCAGCACCGAAATGCTCAATGCGACCTTCGCCTCGGGCGGCCCAGCCTGCCTGTGGAAGACCCTCGAGTCGACGACCGGCATCTTCATCGACCATTTCATAGAGGTCAACTTCAACGGCTTCCAGTCGGTGGTGAACGACCTCGGGGGCGTGAATGTCTGCCTTCCTGAGGCGGTCAACGACCCGGCGTCCGGCCTCGACCTGACCGCGGGTGTGCATCACGTGAACGGTGCACAGGCGCTCGCGTTCGTCCGCGAACGGCACATCGGCGAAGGGTCCGACCTGCAGCGCATCCAGCGCCAGCAGTTCTTCATGGCCGCCCTGCTGCAGCAGATCGACACGCAGAAGACCATGTCGGACGTACCGGAGCTTTACTCGATCGCGCGTGACGTGGCCAAGACCCTGACCACGGACAGCGGCCTGTCGGTCAGCACGATGCTCAACGTCGCCGAGAGCATGAAGGGGCTGACCAGCAAGGGGGTCCAGTTCACCCAGGTCCCGGTCATAACGGATCCGAACGACTCAAACCGGGTGCTGTGGCAGCAACCGCAGTCCGCCCAGCTGTTCAGCGCCATCGCGCACGATCAGTCCGTGGCCAAGCCCGCAACAAAATCCAGTACGGCGGCGAAGGCCCCCGCGGCCCCGTCCACGGCCGCGGAAAGCGACTCGAAGATCGGGATCAAGGTCCTGAACGCCACGGCCACGGCCGGCCTGGCCGCGCAGGGGGCCAGCTCGCTCACCCAGAACCACTTTGACGTCATCGGCACGGGCAATGCCGTCGCTCCCTCGGCGAGCACGATCATCCAGTACAGCTCGGCGGCGGACGCTGCTGCGGCCAACGCCCTGACGCAGGCCGTCCCGGGGGCCGTCGTCCAGCTGGTAGCCGGGGTCACGCCGGGGACGGTCGACCTGATCCTCGGCTCCAGCTTCACCGGGATCAAGGCGCCGGCACCCGCCACGTCCAGTTCGGCGTCGTCGGCGGTCAGCAACGTCACCAAGACCTTCGGCGGCATCACCGGCAACACCAACATCTGCGGTGACTCGGGCGCGTTCACCGGCCCGGACGTTCCCGCTGACTTCGCTCCGTGAGCGGGTATCTGATCACCGGCTGCCTGATCACCGGCTGACCGGATACCGGGATCACCAGCTGACCGGGATCCGGATTACCGGCGCGCGGGCGCCGCGCTGGTCTGCTCGGCCGGGGAGACGGCGTCCCCGCCCCCGGCCGGTGCGGGCTGGCCCACGTAGGACACCAGCAGCCAGGCGAGGATTCCGCCCGGATAGATGAAGTAGCCGAAACGGGTCGCCGGCGCCAGCACGAACATCAGCGACAGCCCGATGACGAGCCGGACGGCGGCCGAGGGCACGGTCCGGGGCGGCCGCACCACCAGGGACACGAGCACGGCGACGCCCGTCAGGGCGAGCATCGCGATGACGAACAAGCGGCCTGCGTGCCCGGTCTGCGCGATCAGGTGCCCCGGAAGCGGGCTAACGGCCTGCGACGTCACGCTGGCCAGCCCGAGCGGGAACAGGATCGTATTCTTCACCAGCGAATCCGGCCGCAGCACAGCGAAGGGGCCGACCAGGATCGCGACAACACCGAGCGACGCGGCGGTCATGACGGCCGCCGCGCGCTTCCCGTCCCGGGCCAGGGCGAGGGACACGGCTACGACGAGGGCGGGCCACGCGGTCGCCTTCATCGAGGCGGCTCCGCCGAAGGCCAGGCCGGCCAGCACCGGGTGCGGGTAACGCCACAGCAGTGCGAAGCCTAGGCATATCAGCGCGATGATCGGCACGTCCGTGCCGCCTACCGCCAGCTCGAAGGCAATGATCGGGGTCGCGGTGACGAACACGGTCCAGCGCGTGACGTCTTTCGCCTTCGCCACGCGCAGCGCCAGCGCGAAGAAGGCCACGAAGGCCACACCGAACCACACTCGCGGGTCGGCCAGCGGGCCAGGTCCGGTCAGCGTCCAGAGCAGCCCGAAGGCCGTCATGGCGGGCAGGTAGGGATCGTAGGCGTTCGGGTTGCGCGTATGGCTGAGCAGAGCGGTTGCCTGGTACGGCGTACCGTGGTGGACCAGCAGTTGCGCCGACCGAGTGATGACGCTGACCTCCGGCTGCCCCTGCCCGGTCCACGCCATCCAGGCCAACGGCACGATCAGGGCGCCGCACAGGCTCACCGCGAGCGCGAGGTCCGCGCCCCGGGCTCGCCAGGCCATCACGGACACGGCCGCGGCCGCGTAGCCGCAGGCCGCCATGAGGCCCCACATGCGGTGCAGATGATCCGTGGACACCAGGGACACCCCGCCGGCGAACAGGGCGCACGCGGCAAACGCCGCAGCGATCCACGGCCGGCGGACGGTGCTCAGTGACGGCCACGACAGGTTCTCACTCGCCGCCCACCCGCCCCCGCGCACCGGATTCCGCGTCCGCATGGACATTCGCGATCCTCCCGCGCGTTCATATCCAGTGCCCCTGTCGACACTACCCTCGCCCCGGCCGCTGAGGCCTCGGTTGTTACCGCAGGTTTACGCCGCTGCGGCGCACGCTCCCCCCAGTATGACCGTCTGCCGCGAGCCGTTCACCCCGTGGAACGGCTGCGGCCGGACGGCGCACGGCCGCTCACGCAGTGTCCAGGCCATCGGTGCCGGCGCCGGCGGCGATCCTCCCGGCCGTCCCGGGACGGCGGGGCGGCCCACCGCGTTGCGGGGGCAGCCGGGCGGAGTAAATGGAGTAGCCGTCGATGTAGCGGGCGGCAACCGTCGCTATCACGGTGGCCACCACCATCGGGACCATGATCTGGAAACCGCTGTGGGTGAGTTCGAGGACGAGGGCCAGGCTGGCCAGCGGGGCCTGCATCGCGGCGCCGAGCAACGCGGCCGCGCCCACCATCGCGTACGCACCGGGCGGCGAACCAGGCCAGAGCAGGTTCCACGCGGTCCCGAACGCCCCGCCGAAGGCCGCACCGGTGCTCATGGTCGGCGTGAGCAGGCCGCCGGAGGCACCACTGCCCAGGCACAGCGCCGTCACGAGCGGCTTGAGCACGCTCACGGCGAGCAGCACGCTGAAGCCGGCCGCGCCGATGAATGCGTCGTGCGCCAGGTCCTTGCCGTTGCCGAACAACTGCGGGTAGGCGAAGCCGATCAGCCCGAGCACCCCGAACGCGGCGACCGGGGCGACCAGCACGCGGCGACCGGTGGCCCGGTAGAAGGAGACCCAGCCGATGAGCCGGATGTACCCGGCGGCGACCAACCCGACCACCGGGCCGGCCAGGAGCGCCCAGACGAGCAGCGGCACAGTGAACCGGTAGGCGGGAATGTCCAGGTAGGTGGCGTGTTCAGGCAGGTAGATCCACGCCACGGCGGTAGCGATCCCGGAGCACGCCAGCGCCGGCAGCACGACCGGGAGCGCGAGGCTGCCGACCATTACTTCCGCGGTGAACAGGGCACCGGCCAGCGGGACGTTGTACACGGCGGCGAGGCCGGCCCCTCCCCCGCACGCGACCAGCAGGCGCCGCTGGCCGTTGGACAGCCCGGCCCAGCGGGACAGCGCGCTCGCCGACACGCCGCCCATCAGCTTCGGGGCCGCCTCCCGGCCGATAGAGGCACCCATGCCGATGACGAGTTCGGACAGCAGAGAGGTCCCCAGTGAACGCCCGAACGACAGAGACCCGTCACCGTTCCAGATCGCGTCGTCGATCTCCGCCTTCTGCCCGGCCGTGTACCGGCGCAGCAGGAACCAGCCGATGCCGCCCACCACCCCCGCGGTCAGGAGGGAGGTGATGCGGCGCAGGTCGGACGCCTGCCGCGCCCCGGATTCGAGGTCACCGGCGTGGTAGCCGAACGCCAGGTGCTCGACGGTGAAGAGGAGGTACATGAGCCCCGCGCCGAACAGGCCCGCGGCCACCCCGGTCGCCACGAGCACCAGCCAGAAAACCGGGGTCAGCGCGGTATCCCCGTCGCTGGTCACGTTCGGCTGCTCGGTCGCGCCCCGGCCGGAGGGGAGGCGCCGTTTGATCAGGGGCTGCGGGATGCGGAGACGATCGCTGGGCCGCGGCGGCCGGGCTGCTGTCTTTTCGCCGCCGCGCCGCCTGAACGCGGACCACATCCGTGCCGCCTCCCGATCTGATGAGCTCGCCCGGCCGGCTCAGGCGGCTTGGTGCCGGACACCCAGCCAGCCGGTGAGGAAGTCGCGGATAACCAGAGCCCACAGGTAGCCGGCCAGCACGATGCAGGCCAACGGCACGATACCCACCGCCGCGCCGATGCCAAGCGCCAGCATGCGTACTTCCCACCCGAGGCCGGTGACGTCCGCGGGCCGCCCGTCCGGCGCCAGTGGCGGCCAGGTCAGGCCGTGGCTCACGGCCGCCCCCCGGCTCAGCGTGGGACGCTTACCGGCGGGCCGGGCCGGCTTACCGGCCCGGCGGGCGGCCGCCCGGGCCGCGGGCCACCGGATCCGGTGACGCGCCCGGTAGGCGACGTCCAGGTGACGCAGGACCACGGCCGCGATCAGGGCGAAAACCAGCGGCGGGGCGACCGCGCGGGTAAACGCCAGCGCGGCCAGGAAGAGGTACTCCCCCACCTGGAGCAGCGGCGGCACCAGCCAATCCAGCCGCCCATCATGCGGATGGCACGAGCCGAGCCCGGCCAGCAGCATCGCCTCCACCGGGGTCAGCACAAGCACCCCCGACAGGTTGCCCATGCCCAGCAGAGCCAGCGCCACGGTCACGAAGACCCCGACGAGCACGGGCGGCACCGGCGGAATGCGCCCCTCCACCAGATGGCCGAGCCACAACGAGATGGGGCCGTCGTCACGGTAGGCGGCGATCCGGTGACCCGCCAGGCTTTCCCGGGGCGTGGCCCGGGGGCGGGGCACCCGCCGTCCGGCCGGCTCCCGGACGGTGCCGGTCGGCCGCAACCCGACCGCGGACAATGCGTTATCCGCGGCGCCTGCATCGCCGGCTCCGTCATGGTCGTCGTCCTCGTCCGGGCCGGAGCGGTCGCCGTCACCGGAGCGGCCATGATCGCGGTGAGCACCGTAGCCGGACCGGTCGCCGTCCGCCATGGCGCCCAGCGTCCCGAAGGGGGCCGCCGGGTCCAGGCTGATCGATCCCTCGTCGGCGGTAGCGAGCGCGGCGGACGGCGGACGGCCGCCATAGGCCGCCGAGTCGCGCAGGCCCACCAGTCGCGCGGTGAGCAGGTATCCGGAGGCGACGACGCCCCACCCGATCAGCGCGAGAAAGGCCACCCGGGGACCCCAGATCCCGCCCGCCACGATGACCAGCACGGCACGTTCCCCCGCAGGCAGCGTCAGGGCCCGTTCGATCCGCCGCCGCCCCGCGGAACGTGGCAGCCGGGTCCGGCCGCCCGTGCCCTCCGTCGCACGCTCGTAGCACAGGTCGGTCATCCGGCGGACGGCCAGCACCGCCAGGGCCGCCACCGCCAGGTGCCACACGCCGCCGGGGCCGGCCCCGATCTCGGAAATACGCAAGTCGATGACGCGGCTCGTTGCACCGGCGCCCGTCCTGCCAGTGCCCGTCCCGCCCAGCCCCGCGCTGGCCGCGAGGCCCGCGTAGACGGCGCACTCGGTGATGGCCCACCCGGCGGCGGACAGCCAGTCCCCGGCGGGCTGGATGACGCTGGTGCGTGCGCCCCCGCGGCCACCGAGGGACCCGATCGCGGCCAGGACCGGTCCCGGTGCCGCGGCCAGGACCCGGCCCGCGCGGCTGGATACGAAGGCGGCGAGCAGGGTCACCGCGGCGACGGCCTTCGCGGTCGCGGTCGGCTCGGAGAACCAGATGGCGGAGACGAGCCCGAGACCCAGGCTGATGCCCATGAGCGCGGCCGGCGCGAGCGCCCGTTCCGATGCCCACCGGGCCACGTCCCGGGCGATCGGGTCAGCGAAGAGTTCCGCGACGAGCCCGTCCTCGTCCCGGTCAGCGTCCCCATCCGGTCTGGCCTCAACGAACTCCACGGTGACGCCACGCCGGGCCAGTTCCCCCATGAGCGCGCTCACCTGATCCGGCTCACCCGGCCGGGACGCGAGGTATTCCGCCGCCTCGGCCAGCGCCCGCAGGTCCGACGGGTCGACGAGCATGGCCCGGCAATCCGGCCGCGCCTCGGCGTAGCCCGCCGTCCGCTCGGCCCCCAGCAGCCGGGCCAGGGCCTGCCGGGGGACGGCGAGATCGCCGCCGCAGATCAGCATCTGCTCGCCGGTGACGCGCGCCGCAGCCGCGACGGTCCGGAGCCCTGCGCCCGGGTCCGCGTCCTTGCCCGCGTCCTCGGCCGCCTCCACCCGCCGTACGCCAAGTGACGTCAGCTGGCCGCAAAGCCCGGCGGCTGGCTCAGCCGCGAGAACCAGCGCAACGGTCATCTGCCGTCCTTCCAGCGGCCCATCGCCCCGATCCTCCCACCCGACCGGCCGCCCACAGTTTGCCCTGGAGCCCTGACCACTCGAAGATGCTGCTCAGGCCCACGACTCTTCCCTGAAGAGTATCGACCTAACCGGTGAATACCGGAACGGACACACGTTCTCACCGTCGTTTCATGTCACCGGTTCACGGCTCAGGACGCACGGTGGATGCTGTCCGGCCAGCGCGGGGCATCCAGTAAAGTCCGGCTCATGCGGATGGTCGCGGTCGTGCTGGCGGGCGGATCCGGCCTGCGATTCGGTGCCGACGTGCCGAAGCAGTTGCTGAAGCTGGGCGGCAGGACCCTGATCGAGCACTGTGTGGCGGCCTTCGACAAGGCCCCGGGGGTGGACGAGGTGCTGGTCGTGATGGCGCCCGGCCACACCGGCGAGGCGGCCGCACTGCTGGACGGCACCGGCTTCGGCAAATTGGCCGGGATCATCGAAGGGGGCACCACGCGCCCGGGCTCGACCCGGCGGGCGATCGAGGCCATTGGCGCGCGCCTGGCCGCGATGGGCATCAGCGACTGCGGTGTGCTGCTGCACGATGCGGCGCGCCCACTCATCGGCCAGCGGATCATCGCGGACTGTGTGACGGCGCTGGGCGAGGCGGACGCGGTCGGGGTGGCCGTGCCGACCTCGGACACCATCGTCGTGGTCGCCGACGGCGTGATGACCCGGATACCACGCCGGGACAGCCTGCTCCGGTGCCAGACCCCGCAGGCCTTCCGGTGGTCGGTGATCACCCGGGCCCACGAACTGGCCCGCGCCGACCCGGACTTCACGCCCACGGATGACTGCGGGGTGGTGCTGCGCTACCTGCCGGACGTGCCGGTCCGGGTGGTGCCGGGCAGCGAGGACAACCTGAAGATCACCTTCCCGCGTGATCTGGCCATCGCGGAGACGCTGCTGCGGGCCGGGGACGGTGACGGCGTCAGTTCCTGATCGCCTGCTTGACCAGGGTCCGGCCGAAGTCCCACATGAGGCCGCTGCCGCGGCTGGCGTCGTCCATGATGTCGATGAACGCCTCGCGGAACAGCTTGACCTCGGTGTCGCCGATCGTCAGCGGCGGGATCAGCTTGATGACCTCCATGTGGTCGCCGGAGACCTGAGTCAGGATGCGGTGCCGCTGGAACAGCGAGACCACGACCATCTGCGCGAACAGGCCCACGCGGGCCTTCTGCATCATGCCCCAGCCGGCCTTCGCCTTCAGCCCGGACGGCCGCCCGAACTCGATGCCGATGATCAGGCCCTTGCCCCGCACGTCCTTGATCAGGTCGTACTTCGCCTGCAGCTCCGTGAGCGCCTGCATCAGCTCCTCGCCGCGCCGGGCGGCGTTCTCCACCAGACCCTCGTCGTCGATGACGGCGAGCGCGGCCAGCCCGGCGGCCATGGCCAGCGGGCCGCCCTTGAACGTGGTGGAGTGAACCATGATTTTGTCCATGGAGGAGTACACCGACGAGTAGATCTTGTCGGTGGTCAGCATCGCGCCCACCGGCACGTAGCCACCGGACAGCGCCTTGGCTACGGTCACGATGTCCGGCCGCACGTCACCGTCATACTCATAGGAGAAGAAGCGGCCGGTGCGGCCCAGGCCGACCTGGACCTCGTCGCAGATCAGCAGCGCACCGTGCTTGTGCAGGAGCGCCTTGGCCTCGGGCAGGAACCCGGGCGGCGTCATCATCACGCCGTGCCCCTGGACCGGCTCGACGATCAGCGCGGCGACGTCGCCCCGGCGCAGCTCGGCCTCGAGCGCGCCGAGGTCGCCGAGCGGGATCTGGGTGCCGGGCAATAGCGGGCCGAAGCCTGCCTTGAACTCCTCCGCGCCGTTCACCGACAGCGATCCGGCGGTCAGCCCGTGAAAGCCATGCCGGGCATAGACGATGCGGCCCTTGCCGGTGGCGTGGCGGGCGAACTTGAGCGCCGACTCGACCGCTTCGGTGCCGCTGCTGCAGAAGAACACCCGCTCGAGCCCGGGTGCCTTGGCCAGCAGCCGCTCCGCGAGCAAGCCCTGGATCGGTGGGCAGTCGAACTGCGTCCAGGCCGCGAAGTCCATCTCGAGCGCGTCAGCCAGCGCCTTCTTGATCACCGGGTGAGACCGGCCGGCCGCGAACACCCCGAACCCCGACAGGAAGTCCGCGTAAGCGTTGCCCTCAGCGTCGTAGAGGTACGCGCCCTCGCCGCGCACGTAGTCCTTGTCGAAGCCGATGGTGTGCAGCGTCCGCGGAAGCTGCGGGTTGAGGTAGCGAGCGGTGAGCTCGTAGCCCTCCCCGGCCCGGGCTTCCAGCAGGCTGGGCAGATCAAAGGTCATGTTGTATTCTCTCCCGCCCGCGCGGATGACCGGGTGACAGCCCCGCTCAACGCGCGCCACCGATAGCTCGCGATCCGGTAACGGCCCCGTCGCCGTGCTGGGCAGCCAATCCCGCTGTTCAGCGCGGAACCGGGCCGGCTAACTGACCGGCCAACCGCGTCGCGGCGGGCTCGGGCGCGCCCGAACGGGCCTGGGCGCTAGCGCTCTGCCTGCGCAGCAGCCTGCGCGGGCTGGTCAGGAATCCGGCTCCCCAGCACAAGTGCATGGTAGCGAGCGCGACCGGCACCCTGGCACGCACACCCGGCGCCAGGCCGCGGCCGAAGGCCACGGCGACCGCGGCGATACCCGCCAGATAGGTGGCGGGGACGATCAGGCCCAGCGCCAGCCAGCTCACCGCCGGTGCGCCCGCGGCCAGCCCGGCCAGGCCCGCGACCCCCACGGCGGTCCCGGCGGCGATCACCGATACGGCGGCCGGCGGCGCCAGGTAGCGCAGGTTGATCGTGCCGGCGTGCTGGCGGGCGACGACTCGCCGCCACCGGCCGTAGTGGAAGTACTGCGCGCCGAGCGCCCGGGGGTTCGAGCGCGGCCGGTAGGTGACCCGTAGCTCTGGCTCGAACCAGATGAGGCCGCCGGTCAGCCGGATGCGGTGGTTGAGCTCCCAGTCCTCCGCGCGCAGGTAATGCTCGTCGTAGCCACCGGCCTTCTCGATCGCGTCGCGGCGGTACACACCGAGGTAGACGCTGTCGACCGGACCGGCCTGCCCGCCGGTGTGGAAGCTCGCCCCGCCGACCCCGGCCTTGGAGGTCATGGCCCACGCCACGGCCTGCTCAAAGGGCGTCACGCCCTCCGCGGCCATAACCCCGCCCACGTCGGCGGCACCGGTTTCCTGCAGGACGCCGACCGCGGTGCGCAGGTAGCCGGGCGGCAGCATGGCGTGCCCGTCGACGCGCGTGATGACGCCGAACCGCGCCGCCCTGATCGCGGCGTTCACTCCGGAGGGGATCTTGCCGGTCGGGTTAGGCACCACGGTGATGTGCGGGTTGTCCGCGGCAAGCTTCTCGGCGATGACCAGCGTGCGGTCCCGCGACGGCCCGACCGCGAGGACCAGCTCGATCTCGCCCGGGTAGTCCTGCTGCAGGATGTGGCGGACCGAGTCGGCCAGGTGCCGGGCCTCGTTGCGGACCGGCATGACCACCGAGACCGGCGGCCAGCCGCCATCCGGCGACGGTACGTCCGCGGGGACAGGGGATGAATGCACCATGACGACCGTCACGCTACTGCACGCGACGGCGTCTTCGCCGCACGGACACCGGATCATGACGTTACCGAACGGGAATCCCTGCAGCGGGTCACCGCATGGCTGCGGCCCGCCGCCCTCCGGGGCGTGCGGGCCGCCTCCTCGCCTGCTTACTGGGCCTGCTTACTGGGCCTGCCTACTGGGCCTGCCTACTGGCCGACGTCCTCCAGCCCGGAGTCCTCCAGCATCTCGGTGACGAGCGCGGCGATCTGCGAACGCTCGGAACGCACCAGGGTCACGTGCGCGAACAGCGGGTGTCCCTTGAGTTTCTCGATGACCGCGACCACGCCGTCGTGCCGGCCGACCCGCAGGTTGTCCCGCTGCGCGATGTCGTGGGTGAGCACGACGCGGGAGCCGGAGCCGATCCGGGACAGCACGGTGAGCAGCACACCCCGTTCCAGTGACTGCGCCTCGTCGACGATCACGAACGCATCGTGCAGCGATCGGCCGCGAATGTGGGTGAGCGGGAGCACCTCGATCATGTCCCGTGCGAGCACCTCGTTGATGACATCCTGCGTGGTGACCGCGGACAGGGTGTCGAAGACCGCCTGCGCCCACGGGTTCATCTTGTCCGCCTCGGACCCGGGCAGGTAGCCCAGCTCCTGGCCGCCCACCGCGTACAGCGGCCGGAACACGATCACCTTGCGATGCTGGCGGCGCTCCATGACGGCCTCGAGCCCCGCGCACAGGGCCAGCGCCGACTTGCCGGTCCCGGCGCGGCCACCGAGGGAGATGATGCCGACTTCCTGGTCGAGCAGGAGATCCAGGGCCACCCGTTGCTCGGCGCTGCGGCCGCGCAGGCCGAAGACCTCCCGGTCGCCGCGGACCAGCTGGACGGACTTGTCCGGCTTGACCCGGCCCAGTGCGCTGCACCCCTCGGACACGAGCACGAGCCCGGTGTGGCAGGGCAGATCACGCGCCTCCTCGCAGTCAAGGGTGCCGCCGGCGTACAGCTCCTCGATGTCGGACCGCGGGACGGCCAGCTCCGACATGCCCATCCAGCCGGTGTCGGCTGGCAGCCCGGCCCGGTACTCCTGCGCCGCCAGGCCGACCGAGGCCGCCTTCACCCGCAGCGGGAGATCCTTGCTGACCAGGACCACATCGTGCCCCTCGGCCGCGAGGTTGCACGCGACGGAAAGGATGCGGGTGTCGTTGTCGCCGAGCCGGAATCCGGCCGGCAGGACTCCGGTGTCCGTGTGATTCAGTTCCACCTTGACCGTGCCGCCCGCATCGTTGACCGGCAGCTCGGCGTCGAGCCTGCCGTGCTCTATGCGGAGGTCGTCCAGGTAGCGAAGCGCCTGGCGGGCGAAGTACCCCAGTTCAGGATGATGGCGCTTGGCCTCCAGTTCGGTGACGACGACGACCGGCAACACCACGAGATGCTCGTTGAACCGGCTGAACGCGGCCGGGTCGGAGAGCAGGACGCTGGTGTCGAGCACGTAGGTTCGGCCCTTGCTGCGGGACCGCCCAGCGGCCGAGCCGGTACGTCGCCTGGGCTGGGTGCCCGACGCGGGGACTGGCTGACTGCTGGTCTGCCGCGGACTGCGGCGAATAGAGGAACTGGCCACGCGATCTCCCCTGGGTGCCTGGAGCGGCACCCTGCTAGGAGCCTGTGCCCGGAGAGGCTCGCGTTACCCGGACCGTAGCGGTGACCACCACCGTTACGGCTGGCGTTGGCGCGCGCGGGCCCGCAGGCCCGCCGCCAGCCGCCTGGCGAGTAACGCTCACAGGCGTATCGGACGGACCGGGGTAGGCCCACGAAGGGCCACGATCCGGCCCTTCCTTCATTACGCCTGCGTCCGGAAACGCGAACGCTTCGCAAATCCAAGGGCCTTCCCGCGGACGGCGCTCGCCGTCCACCACTTCGAAGGTACCTGGATACCCGCCGGTCTGGAAATACCACGCATGCTAAGAGCTGGGAAATTCCAGGTGAGCCCGCCCTCCGGACCATTTCCGCGCACCGTCGGCGTGCCCCGATTTCCCACCCCGTCCGATAAAGACCAAAACGTCCGATTGGGAAACGCGCCGGACCGGGTTACGGCGAGCAGTCGCTGTTAACGGCAGGGACCGCAGCGGGTTACGGCGAGGCGATCGCTACCGGCCCAGCGATCCCGGCCGAAGGTCGGGTGAGTGGCCGGTGTGTCGGCGNNGGTCGCCCCCCCGGGCCAGCACAGCCCCCGGACATTATGTCCCGAAGCGGCGGTTTCTATCCGCGTAGGAGCGTAGCGCGCGGAGGAAGTCGACCTTGCGGAAGGCCGGCCAGTAGGCGTCGCAGAAGTAGAACTCCGAGTGGATGGTCTGCCACAGCAGGAACCCGCCGATGCGCTGTTCACCCGACGTGCGGATGACCAGGTCCGGGTCGGGCTGGCCGGCCGTGTAGAGGTGCTCGGCGATGTGCTCAACGTCCAGGATCTCGGCGAGTTCCTCGATCGACGTACCGCGTGTGGCGTGCTCGTGCAGCAGCGAGCGCACCGCGTCGGCGATCTCGCGCCGTCCGCCGTACCCGATCGCGACGTTGACCAGCAGGCCCGGGTTCTCGGCGGTGGCATCCGCCGCGTCCTTGAGCACCCGGGCCGTCCCGCCGGGCAGCAGATCCAGCGCGCCCATGGGGTTCACGTGCCAGCGTTCGGCGACGAGCCGGCGCACGGTGGCCTCGATGATCCGCAGCAACGGCTCGAGCTCCGCAGCGGGGCGCGCCAGGTTGTCCGTGGACAGCAGCCAGAGGGTGACGACCTCGACGCCGGCCTCCCGGCACCACTCGAGCAGCTCGAAGATCTTGTCGGCGCCCTTCTGGTGGCCGCTGGCCACATCGAGCAGGCCAGCGGACCTGGCCCACCGCCGGTTGCCGTCGCACATGACGCCGACGTGCCGCGGGATCGCCTCCGGGGACAGGGAAGTTTCGAGCCTCCGCGCGTAAAGCCGGTATACCAGGCCACGAAATCCCATCTAGCGACCTTCCTGTCACCCCTGCTCAGCCACTAGAGACCGTATCCAACGATCCTGAGCTATCGGCAAAGAGCAAGGTGAAAGGGACCGCGGCGGGCAGGACCGAAGCACGCAAACCGCCACGGCCGGGGCCCCTGACGGGGGAATCCCGCGGCCGTCGCGGCCTGCATGAGGTACGGATGGGTCAGGCGATCGACTTGAGGATCGAGGGGTCCAGCCCGTCGAAGGAGGCGAGGTATTCGCTGCGCTCGCTCTTCATCTTCGTGACCATGGCGGCATAGTCGGCGGCCCGGCCGGTGCGCTCGTAGAGCCGGCGAGGCTGCAGGATCTCGATGTCGTCGACGCCGGGCACCGAGGTGGCGACCTCGTAGCCGAAGTCAGGATCCTCGGTCCACTCGATGGTCCCCTCGACGATCGCCTGCACGATCGCGGAGGAGTAGGGAATCGTGACCTTCTTCGAGTCCGGGTTGCTGTCGCCACCGCCGACGCGCCCGGTGTTCAGCACGAAGGTGTGCAGCTCATGCTCGTCGAGCAGCTCCAGCATCCGGTTGCCCATGTCGGCCATGTGGCGCGGGAAGAACGGGTTGGTGCCCGGGATCCGGAGGAACTTGCCTTCTTCGTCCTTGCCGCCGGCTGAGGTCCCGGTCGTCTCGCCGAGCATGAAGTACGCGGCGGTCTGGGCCCGGTCGAGCCGGGCGACGCCAGGGACGATGTTCTCGTTCCGGTTGAGGATGAGCAGGAACTCGGCCGGCTCGAGCTGGTCCGCGGGCCACGGGTCCACGTAGGAGAACGGCCAGGTGGTACGGCCGTTCTTGGTGTAGGAGGTGTCGAAGAAGTCCACCTTTCCGTCGGCGTCCACGGACACGTTCTCAAGGTAGGCGTCCGGCTGGATCGTGGCGTGGTAGATGGCCGGCTCGAAATCCGGGTTCAGGCCGAACGTCTTGGCGAAGCACCCGTTCTCGGTCGCGTGCACGACCCCGCCGGGCATCAGCGCGACGAAGTCGTCCTGGGCGGGCCGGCTGCCCAGCTGCGAGGTGAACGTCGTCGTCGTCTTGCCGGTACCGGAAAGCCCGACGATCAGGAGCGTCCGGTTGCGGCCGCCGACCGGGATCACCTTGCACCCCGCGTGCAGTGACAGGCCGCCGCGGTTGTAGACGATGTTGTTCCACATCCGCAGGCCGCCCTTCTTGGACTCACCGAAGTAGTCCGAGTTGAGCACGCGCGTGATGTTGTCGTTGAGGTCTACCGCGATGATCCGGTCGTTGGGGTATCCGGGGGCGGGCAGGTTCGGCGTGTAGATGACCGTGGTGTCCGGCACCCATGTCGCAGGGTCGTAGTCTTCGCCGGCTGGATAGTAAAGCTGCTTCTGCATTCCGGCGACGTTGGCGTTCGCCGATTCGATGATCAGGCGCGCCTTCGTGCGGAAGCCGGGATCCGGGCCGATATAGCCGTCTACGACGACCATGTCCTGTCCCGCGATATATGCATCCTGCTGCGCGGCCACGCGATCGTATTCATCCCGGCTGATCGTCGGCTTCGTAACGTTGGTCGAATCTTCAACGATGTAGGTCGACCGGGTGCTGCGCGAATACACACGCGCCTTGACCACTACGTTTCCGTATTCTGTGATCGATGCGTTCGGCATTTTTTCCGTCAGCTCGCGCAGCCGTTCCGCCGACGGGTTCCACTCCACCGACGCTGCGTTCACCTGGTATGCCACTATCGCTCCTCCTCCACGGGACGCCCGCCCCACATCCGCGGGCCGGCCCGGAAATGCGGGCCGTAAGCTGCTATGGGGTTTGGGGGAGTGTACCCCGGAAACCGGGGCCGAATAGCTTTGTGTAACCGGCGTCACAATGCCGCGGTGAGCGATACCATGAGCCCGATTGGCATCACCGCTAAACTGAACTCATCAGAATGTCCAACTTTGGTATAGACCTTTAGTGGGTTTCCGGTATAGACCCTTTATCCCTTTTGGTATAGACCATTCGGCAGGGCAGATTGCGGATTGGCGTGGACCGCAATTCTCGCGCCGGGCTGGACTGGCACCCTCAGGTGCGCGGACCTTCCGAACGAACTTCCTCGACCCGGCGCAGCGCGGACCGCAGCTCGGCCAGCCAGGAATCCTCGTGCTGGCCAACCAGGCGCACGCACCAGGCCAGTGCGTCGCTCCTGCTGCGCGCGACACCGCCCTCGACGAGCGTATCGAGAACACGGCGCTCCGGCTGGCGCAGCCGGGTCATCACCGGCACCGACAGGGTGGTGAACATCTCGGTCCGGTCCGCACAGGTGACCCCCCACGACACCTTGTGCCGGAAGGTGTGCTCGGCTTCCCGGGCGATCTCGACGCGGCGGGCCCTGGTCTCCTCGCGGAACCTCCGAATCCGGCCCTCGGCGGCTGCGTCGCGCTCGGCGTCGGACGCGTCCTCCGCGGTCTCGGGGTCGGGCAGCGTCCCGATGACGGTGATCTCCTCGCGATCCGCCTTGATCACCGGTACGCCGGTGAACCACCCGGCCGGGAGCCTGCCGGTGAACCACCCGCGCAGCCGTTCGCCCGGGGACGCCCCGGCCCCGGCGTTCTCGTGGGCGTCGTCATCGCTCCGGCCGGCCTGGCCGGCTGCACTGGCGCTGTTGTCAGCGCCGGCCGGCTCTTCGGCCGGTCCATCTTGCTCTGTACTCATGTAATTATGATTACACCTTGCCCTTGGCGCGTCAAGGTGGCGGATCTCGTGTACCTTCACCGCCGATTTCCGGAACGGCTCACGGTGGCGTCAGGCCGGAGGGGCGGGCTGCTCAAAGTCCGGGCTGCCCTGGGACCTGCCCTGGGGCCCGGCCACGACCGCCGCGCCGCGAAGGCTGAACCGGTCGCTGACCGCCACGGCCACGAGGACCAGCACGACCATGACGTTCAGGACCAGCGCCATGACGTGCGGCGCCAGGACGAGCAGGAGGAGCAGCAGCACGGCGATGGCGGTGATGCGGGGCCAGGAGATCACACCCCAGATGACCCGCTTGAACAACACGTGCCCGGCCAGGAACAAGACCGGCCCGCCGATCACCATCCAGCTGCCGGCCGTGCGGCCGACGGCCCCGGGATGGGCCAGCACCTCCTGATCGGCGGAGGCCGCGACGATGATCCCGGCCACCATGACCGGATGGATGAGGTGGTACGCGGAGTTGGCCAGCCGCCCGGGGTCGGGCGACTCGGCGATCACCCGCGCGCCGTCCTCCGCGCTGCGGTCGAAGTAGACCCACCACAGGGCGACACTGCCGGCGAAGGCCGTGACGAACGCCGCGACCACCGAGGCGCTGACGTCCGGCCGCACCGACAGGGCCTGCCCGATGACGACGATCGACTCACCAAGGGCGATGATGATGAACGCCTGGCAGCGCTCGGCGAAGTGGCCGCCCGCGATGGTCCACTCGGCGCTGGTGGTCGCGCCCATCCCCGGGGTGTAAAAGCCCGTCTTGTCGCCGAGCAGGTCCACCCCGAGGGCAGCGAGCCACACCAGCTCTCGCGCGTGACCACCCGCGAACGCGCCGGCCACCCACACGCATCCGCTGGCCACCGACCACACGGTCACGCGGGCGAAGATACGGTCGACCCGCTGCCCGCGCCCGGCGATCGCCACGAACGCGGACCGGCCGACCTGCATCAGCACGTAGGCGCCGGCGACGATCAGCCCGCGGGAGCCGAACGCCCCGGGCAGTGCCGCCGATAGCACCAGACTGATCAGCATCAGCGCGATCAGCATCAGCCGCACCGGTATCCGCCGGGCATCCAGCCAGTTCGTCGCCCAGGTCGTGTAGACCCACGCCCACCACACCAGCGCGAGCAGCAGCGCGGTCTGCAGCGCGCCCTCCACCGTCGGAACGGCCAGCAGATGGTGCGACATCTGGGTGACGGCGAAGACGTACACCAGGTCGAAGAACAACTCGATGTTGGTGACCCGCTGCTCGCCGGAATGGTCCTGCAGCAGGCTCCGCGGGGAGCGGCGCCGCGTCAGGCCCGCCCGCTGGCTCCGCCACATCACACGTACCCCCTGCGCTGATAGCCGCGGCGCACACGCCGGAGAAGCCCTGATGACCTCCGCCCGCCAGTGTCCCGCGCTCAATGGCGCGGCACGCGGCCGCCTGGCCGGACCCGGCGACGCAGGCCGCGTGGCACGGCACATGGCTATTTATTCTTATATGCAGAAATCTACTCGCCTGGAAATAGGAGTACCAGCCACTAAAATAGGACTGGTTACCCTGCAGGCGATTTTATAATCGTCTTTTTTTTAATTGTCTCCCTCTTTCGAGCCGATATCTGGCCAGCTACTCTTGGGGATGCCGCATCTGACCTGCGGCGACGCCGGGGGGCGGCACGACATCAAAAACGGCCAAGGCCGGGTCGGGCAATAGGGGGAAAAATGAGCCGAAAGATTGATTCACTAAAAGCTGGCCAGCGGATCACGGAATATCTTCGCCGGGAAGACCAAGGCCTAACCGGGCCCGCCCGCCCGGGGAGGAGCGGAAAAAACTCCGCCGCAGCGGCACGAAGCCGCCACTATCTACTGAAAAGGCGGCCCCTTGCTGTTGGCCTGCTCTCGTTTATCTCGATCGCGGCCCTCACCGGCAGTGCCACAGCGAGCATGAGACCCAGTGCGACGGCCGGGTCCCGGAAGACCGCGGCCAACGCGACCGTCAGCGGCTACACATGCTCCGCCACGGGATCCACCGCCACGGCCCAGGTGCCGGTGCAGGGAGCGGCCGCCGACGGGTCCGCCGACGACACGGCGGCCATCCAGAACGCCATCAATGCCGCTGGGCAGCAAGGCGGCGGGATCGTCACGCTGCCGGCCGGGACCTTCATGATCAACGGACATCTGGTCATGAGAAATAACGTCGACCTGACGGGTGCCGGCCCGGCCACGGTCATCAAGGCCGGACCCGGATTCCTCCGCACCGAGGGTGCGGGACGCGGGTATCCCATCATCAGCACCGCGGGAGCCTCGAACACAACGATCTCCAATCTGACCGCCGACCAGAGCGGTGACACATTGCAGGGGAATGTACCGACCCGGCTGTACAGCTACGTCGTCGAGGCCCGGGGATCCAGTAATGTCATCGTCAACAACGTTTATGTACGTAATCCATTTACTTACTCAATCGCCATGGTAGCAAGCACTGATTTCTGCGTCGAGAACAGCAATGTCCAAGTCAGCACCGGGGCAAGGTACGATCAGCTGGATGGCATTCATATTCTCGACTCGAATTCGGGCCAGGTCATCAATAATGTCGTACAGTCCGGCGATGACGGGCTAGCGGCCCACACCATGTACGCGCCCGTTCATGACGTGCTGTTCGCCGATAACACAGTGCACGGCGGCACCGAAGACGCCGGCCTTCAGCTGGCCGTGGGCGGCTTTTCCATCTACAGCATCACCGTGGCGGGCAACGAGTTCTACGGCTCGCAATTCGGTGTCAAAACCGGTTACTGGGGCGATGGCGTCGGGAACGTGAGTAACGTCACGATCAACGGTAACTACATCCACGATCTGGCCAGCGGCAGCTCGAGCCCCGCGGTACAGATCGGCGATAGCGGCCAGTCCGGTTTCATCCAGAGCGTCACCGCAACCGGCAATCGTGTGTGCAATGCCGGCCCCATCACCATTCAGCCCGGTTTGGGCAACTCTGTCACGGGAACGACTGGCTGCTGATGATCCCGTCAGCCTAGCCAGGGAAAGCGGGCATCAGTTCACCCTTAATGCGCCGGGAGAAAGCCCCCGGTATTCATCAAGCCAGCAATGAGGCAACGTATTCCGGTCCTTATCAGCAGCCGGTCGCACCGCTTATGGAATTGCCCGGACCCGGCTGGACGGCGACCACTCCCGCCGCGCATATCCGGTTATCCGTAACCGTTACATCTTCGACGATCCCGCGACGGCCGGCACCACCGATTTCCACGGCGGGAAATGTTCCTCCCAGAGTGAGATCGTGTATATAATTCCCACTTACCGATATATTACGCAGCACACCCGCTCCACCATCATAATAAGCTGTGCCTACACCGGTGGCTGAGCCATAAAAATCATTGTGCTCGATGCGAATATTATAGACGGCGAAGCCTCCGACCGCGAGCTTGAGCCCATCGTCAGTCGACCCACCGTACACCGTATTGTTAGCATAAAGGATATCATGCACGGGCGCGCCGATGGTATGGGCGACCAGGCCGTCATCACCCGACTGGACGACGTTATTTATAACCTGGCCGGAGCTTGAATCGAGAATGTGAATCCCGTCCAGCTGGTTGTACCGCCCGGGCGCCCCGGCCCGGACCGTGCTGTTTTCTATGCAAAAGCCTTCGCTGCCGACCATGGCGATCGAGTAGGTGAAGGGGTTGCGGACGTGCACACCGTTGATAACGACGTTCCGGGAATCTCTGCCCTCAACGGCATATCCGGTCAGTCGCGCGGGCACGTTCCCGCCGAGGGTGCCGCCGTTCTGGTCAGCGGTCAGGTCCGCGATGGTCACATTAGAGGCGCCGGCCGTCGTGATAATGGGATAACCGCCCGCTGGCCCCTGCGCCGACATAAAGCCAGGTCCCGCCTTGATAACTGTAGCGGGCCCGACGCCCGTCAGCGTTACATTGCTGCGGAGAACAAGATGGCCGCTGACCAGGAAGGTACCGGCGGGCAGGGCCACGACGCCGCCGCCCCGCCGGGCGGCGGCGTCGATGGCGTCCTGGATCGCCGCGAAATCGTCGCCGGTGCCCTGCCGGTTAGCGCTCGCCACCGTCACCCGGGTGGTGGCCTGCGCGCCCTGGTCCGCGCACGTGAAACTGCTCGCCGTCATGATTCCGGGCGGGGCGCCTGCGGCCTTGATGGCCCCCACGATGCCGGCCGCCAGCACGATGGCCGCGGCTACCGCAAGAACCCGGTAATTCCGCCCGGCCGGCTTCCCGCGCCCGGGTGCGCCGCCCAACCTCATCGTGGGCCGCATCCCGGGCACTGATCCAATAAACCTCGCAAAACAGGACATCTCCATCACCAGATAACATTAAGTACTCATAATAATACTCTAAGTCATCGTATCTCACGGCGCCCCTAAGCCTGGTGAGAGAAGGTCCAAAAGCTGTTATACGGAGTGAATTTCCCCTGAAATGACCATCCGGTGTTTTCTAGGTAGCTAACGACACTCGTATCGATGAAATCCTCGACCAGCAGCAATACTTCCTGTGCTGTAGCCAGAGTCGCAGTGGCGCCCTTGAGAACAGATGTTTCGCTGCCCTCGACATCAAGCTTGAGTACTACAACACTGGCTAGCGTCTCGATGTTGACCTGCGCATCGATAGTCGACATTTGCACCTCCTCGCTGAGTTCTCCGTGCACAAGTGAGGCATCGAGTCCGCTGCCTCCCGGTTCGTGCGGATCGAACCGCAACGTTGCTGCCGTGAGCGACCCATCACCAAGGCCAATCTGGCGCGGCTCAACGATCCGGGTAAGGTCATTATCTGCCACATTCTGCCGCAACAATTCGAACGACGATCGGGATGGCTCGAATGCCAGAACGCTAATTTCGCCGAGGTGCTGCAAGCGGTTCGCAATGGAGACTGCGTAGCTTCCGACGTCTGCCCCGACATCGATGAAGAGCACTTTGCGCCCAGCCGCCAGATGCCTGCGGAGAAGGGTTAGCAGATGGTTCAGATCTGGGCGTTCAAAGGCGGGGGACACACAGGCAGCGTCTGTGGTCCCCGGGCGAATATTGAAGGTTCCGAAGATTGTCCTCACTTGCTTGAACTGGAGCCATCGCAACCGCAAAGGTGGACGGCCCGTGGCTCGGCAAATGGAGTAGGCGATCTCGTAGACAAACAGACGCACACGGGGTGTTTTTACCTCATGCCACAAGTAGAATAGCTTTGACAATATGTATGTGGCCAAGAATTGAAGGCGTCTTGTCATAGAAAATCGAAAATTCTTTCCTACGGTAACTGCGGATTTGGCATTATCTGCTTGCATGACTCGATCCCTTCTAGACGGTCGACAGGGAGACCGCATGCATGTGCTCGTTGGTCATGCGGCTTGCGGTCTGGGCCTTGGGCGGCCCCAGCGTTGCTGGCGCTCGCTGCGGATGCGGGCAGGTTCTCGCCGCTGAGCGGCCAGGACGGCGGGCGAGCGCCTGCTTGTCCGTCACATAGTGGAAGGCGTCCAGACAGAAGATGGCACCTATGCTTCCGTCCTGGAGGGACAGCGGCTCGTTCATATCCCAGACCAGAACCGCTGCAGCATTGGGAATGAAGAAGCGTCGTGCGGCGTAAGCCGACTCCGGGTCCAGATCCATGGCCACCGCCGACCCGGTACTGGCTCGGCTGGGAGTTGCAGCATGGAATGCCACGTAGCAATTTCATTTGGCCCAAGCTCACTTGGACGTGCCACCGAGATTTGCACCTGACATCTCCCCCTACGCTACCGGCCTTGGACTCTACGATTTCGGCACAGCGGCTGCTGCTGCCGTCCGTGCTAGTGACGGGCTGGCGAAGCCGATGGCGCTCTGCGCCAACTCGCACTCGTCACTGATGACAGCAGGTCACTGAGGGCCTGACCCCCTCGGTCCCAGGTGGCGGCAGCCGTCACCGCGGTGCCCGCCGCGACCATGACCGAGGCCGCCGCGGAGTCGTCGAGAACTCGCGTCATCGCTACGGCCCAGGCGGCCGCGTCATGCGGCGGCACAAATACTGCGGCGGACCCGCAGACCTCCGCCAGCGCGGGAACGGCGCTCGCCACCACTGGGACGCCCGCCGACATGGCCTCCAGCGCGGGAAGGCCATATCCTTCGACGAGCGATGGAAAGGCGAATACCGAGGCCGCCCGGTACACCGCGGGCAGTGCTTCTTCGGTCACCGCAGGCACGAGCCTAACCCGCGAACCCAGCCCAAGCCGGGAAATCTGCCGCGGAAGCGAGTCCCGGAATTTTGGGTCGGAATTGCCCACGATGACGAGCGATACCGTCGGCGGCATCTCCGCTAATGCGTGCAGCAATATACCGTGATTCTTGTGCGGCCGGCGCGCACCGACGGCGAGGATGAACCGCTCCGGCAGGTGGTACTGCTCCCGGACGGCCGCCACGGCACGGTCGGTGACGCCAGTGAACTGGCTGGCGTCGATGCCGTTCGGGATCAGCGTGGGGTTAGGGGCGGCGGGATAGTGCCGCCGGATCTCGGCCAGGCTCGCCCGGGTGGGAGCGGTAACCGCCGCGGCCCGGCGAAGGATCGTGGCGGTCGCCGCCTTGAGCCCGAGCTGGCGGTGCAAGCCGCCAGCATCCCTGACGCTGCTCTCGAAGATGCAGTCGTGGATGGTGACCACCATTGGGCACGGGCAGATAAGGGGTGCGAACAGCGGGTAGGGCGCGTAGAAGACGGCGGCGCCGACGTCACGGATCAGCTGCCCGAGTTCCCGGCTGTGGTGCACCGCGCCCGGCCGGATGTCGGTGTCGATCAGCTCGGCCCGGTCGGCCACGCCGGCCAGCGGAAACAGCTGGGGGACGGACCGGTTGACCAGGATCCGCAGCACCAGGCCGTCCCGGCTCGGGCCCATATGCTCGGTCAGCTTCAGGACGGACCGGGCGAGCCCGTGGCCTCCAGGCTTTCCGTTTACCCTGGCGTCGATCAGGATCGACCGCCGGGCGCTTGTCATGTCCGCTCCTTCGTCTTGCGCAGCATCGAATACCGTGCACCAATTTCAAATGGCCCAAGCTCGCTTGGACGTGCCGCCAGGATCTGCACCTGACGCCTCCTCACACTCCCGATGACCGGAATGACACGCAATTTGTCGCAGCGGCTGCGCCTGCCGTCGGTGTATCCACAGTTAGTCGATCCTCTTAAGGCCGCATGCATCGCTAGTCCTTCCGCCGGGTACGCACAGACGCCGAAGGCTGTGGCAGCTCATAGAGCGCAAGCTGGCCATAGGTAGGTCCCCAAAAGGAGAACACCGGCCGATCGCGGCCGACGATATGCCGGACCTGGGGCGAGGTGAAGGTCGAGTAACCCTCATTAATCACTGCCCATTGCACTACGAAGTAGCGGGCTGGCTTTCGGAACCGGTCAGCCGGTATCACCCAGCTCTCGATCCGGTAGCTTCCGGCCAGTCCGTACTGCGCGGCGATATCGTCCTCGGTCGCCCCGACCTGGGTGCCAGCTGGGACATGTGCCGCCATGTACCGAAGCAATTGCGCGAACCCATCATCTGGTTGCCGCTGCCACTGCACACAAGTGGCAATGTTGAGGCCGAGTGCGAGCGTCAGCACCGCGATAATCGCTGCTCTCGGCATTGTCCCGCGGCTCCGCGGCGCGGAGCGGCGCAAACGCCGACGCTCACCGAGCAGCAGGGTTACGGCGACAGGTATGGTCACCAGGCTCGGGACGATCAGAAGGTACAGTTCCTGTTCCTCAAGGGTTCCCAGGACGAGAGCGTAGGCGAGCGTCGCCCCCGCCGCGCAGTACAGGAGGCCCAACATCCGCGGCAACTGGCCACCACGGCGCAGCACCACCACCAGCGCCGGCATGGCCAGCGCCAAGACGACGTACGTCGTCCCAAAGTAGTTGGCCTCCGCGATGAGGCGGACAGGGAGGGATCCCCCTCCGGAGCTGTTGAAGCCGCTGCTCTGAATAAGCCCCAGCATCCGCTGGATGCCCGATGTCTTGGCCGTCCACAGGCCGCTGAATTGCCCTCCGGCGGCCACTACGGCCACATAAGCGGCGTAAACCGCCACAGTCGTGCCGGCCGTAAGCAAGGTCAAGCCCCTGCGAGGCCCCCACCGGAGCGTGGCAGCGGCGAGCAATGGGAGAACAGTGAGCAGTGCTGCCTCGTCCTTGGTCAGCACCGCACAGCCGAACAGGAGGCCGGCACCGACCGCGCGGGGCCAGCCGCGGCGCAACGGCGGCCGCCCGATCAGCGAGGTGAACACCAGGTATCCCAGCACCACCCAGAACATCATCGCTGTCTCTAGCAGGACCCTGTCGTTCTGCCTGATGCAGAAGGGCTCCAAGGCGAAGAGCAACCCCACCACAGCGCCAGCCCACAATGATGCAGCCCGCGTCGCTATGAGAACCAAGACCACCGCGGTGGCTCCGGCGAGCAGCGCGTTGAGCGTGCGCATCTCGTAGATCCAGCCCATCAAGCTGTGCTGTGCCCCCGCCACGCGAGCCCAGCCCGCCTCTAGATAGAAGAAGCCCGGCCCGTGAAGAAAGAAGGGCCCCTGATATCGGGGGAACCCGCCGGAGATGACACTCCGGCCGAGATCGGTGTAGATAATCTCGTCACCAAACACGTCGAACGAGTTGCCATGGAGCGCCAGCCGGATGAGCAGGGTAATACCACCAGCAGCCGCGGCGACGATCGCAGTGGCAGGCGTACGGGACCTGGTGCGTAGTGCCGCCGCCGGGACCCGGCTGATACGGGTCGCCGTCACTTGCTCCTGCCCTCTGTGGGGTCGCCGGAGTAGTCCGGGAGGAAAAAGACCTCGGGAACAACCGGGATACATTCGCCATGGAAGAGCGCGTGCGCCTGCGTCCGGTAGGCCCGGATCAAGTCGGCCTTAGCCTCGATTAGCCGCGACCATCGCGCCTCGGTCAGGCCATTCCGCCGGACGAAGGCGTGGTCGGGCGGATGCCGCTGGTTGTAGGGGAAGTCGCTGTAGTAGGCGATCCGCGCCCCGGTGCGCCCGGCCGCGGTGCGCGCCAGCACGTGGTCGACGTGGCCGCCAACGCCGAGCGGTGCTAGCAGCAGCGCCGGTCCCGCGCCCGTAATCCGCCGGATAAATGCGCATGCATCGTCCAGCGTTCCAGCGTCGGCGGGCGTCACGCGCCCGGAGACCACATGCAGCCTGTATACCGGGTAAAGGTGCCCGAACTCGGGCAGCAGGCCGACCCACCATCCCCGACTCCCGGCCCCAGTCCGCCGGCGGTGCTGCGCCTCGGTTAGGCCGGCATGGGCCCAGGTGACGCCCATCGATTCAAGGACGGCGCGGTCCTCCGCACGGCGCTCGCGGTACAGCGACTCGGCATCCCGCGTACCGACCTGGCGCAGGTAACGTCGCGTCGACAACGTATACGGCGGCGGGCCGCCCTCGGTAAAGAGCGTCGCGACGGTCACCTGGGTGCGCTTTACAGCGTGGATCAATAGCGCGCCGCAGGAGAGCACCGCGTCGTCGAGGTGCGGGGACAGCACGACAAGGGGCACACCTTGCTCAATCGCTTCGGTCAGCATGTTTGCTGGCATGGCGGACTACCCTCCATTGCCGTGTCAGCGCCCGGTGCGCTGAGGAGTTCCTGGACGACTGTGAAATAGCGGTCCGCCGTCTCATCACGCCCGTATCGCTGCGCGGTGGCATGCGCCGTCCGGCCCAGCTCCCGCCGCGCCGCCTCATCGCCAGCCAGATGGCGCATCTCGCGGGCGAGAGCACCGACGTCGAAGGGCGGGACGCGCACGTCGCCGTCCATCCAGCGCAGGGTGGGCAGGTCGAAATGCACCACTGGCTTGCCGCAGGACATGCTCTCCAGAGCGGCCAGGGAAAATGTTTCGTGCCGCGACGGCACTAACACGAAGGCGCTGCGTTCCAGCAGCTCCCGTTTGTCCTCCCCGGTGACGTAGCCGAGCCAACGGACATCACCGCGGGTGGCGGCCACCAGGGCCGCGAGCCTGCGCTCCTCGCGCCGGGTGCCGGTGCCCGCGACGAGCATTGGCGTGGCCAGCCCGCTCCTTTCGTACGCGGCAAGAAGCAGGTCCAGCCCTTTCTCCCAGATATCGACCCGGCCCAGGAACAGGACATATTCGCCACGGCCGAGCGCCCGCTCGTCAAGGCGCCTCTTCTGGATGCCATTCGGGATGACCCGGACAGTGGCAGACGGGCTGTAACGGCTAACCAGCGCGTGATCGGCGGGATTGAGCACCACAACGTCGGAGTAGAAGCGGAGACCGAACCGCTCGACCAGGAAAAAGGGGAGCCGGTAACGGCGCAACATCTCCTTGCCGCAGAAGTTCTGGGCAAGTCCCATAACCCGTCCGCGCGAGAAAAGCGGCAGGAAGCTGGTGGAAAACGGCGGGGTGAAATTCTCGATCCATAGGTCGTGGGGAATCCGCCTGGCCGCGAACGGCAGAAGCGCATGGAACATCAGCTGCCCGGCGCGGGGGCCGGCCCAGCCGATCGGCAGCTGCCGATAGCGCACCCCGTCACGCACCACCGTCCCGCCACGGCGTCCAGCGGTAACAACCGTGACCTCAAAGTGACCGGCGAGACGGTCGGCGATCATGTCGACGATGACCGCGCCCCCGCCGTTGTAATGCGGGTTGCCCGCGCTGTCGAAACTCGAGATCACCACACGCCTAGCGCCACTCCGAGCGGCCGCCTCGCCCGCCCCGACCGGGCCTGGCCCGGCGGCAGCCGCGCTCCGGCGGCTCATCGGGTCACCTTGCTTCGCTTCCGGGCGACGGCAGGCACTACCTGCAGCGCCGCCTCCTGCTCAACAGGCCCTGGCCGTGCCCTCTGATGCCAGGGATGCGGATGCTTCCTGTTTCCAAGCACGGCCCACCCTCGCGCCCGCGCGTGGCGGGCTGCAGGCCGCAAGAAATGCACAGCGGCATGCAGCCCCACCAGACATGCGGTCGCCAGCCACAGCAACGGATGCGGCCGCAGCACGATAAGAACCGCGGCCGCCACCACCGGCTCCGCTAAGGGGACCTGGGCGAGTACCGCGCGCCCATGCCTGCGCACCAGGCGGTACCCGACCAGTGCTAGCGCGGCCGAGGCGCCCAGAGCGCCGCCGGCGGCCAGCCCGCTGATGCCGTCGACCCGCCATCCAGCCAGCAGCGCCCCGGTGTAGCCAACCAGGCCTGCGCCTAGCCACCATAGGCAGAAGTAGTCATCCGCGGCCTGGAAGAACGTCGTTACCAGGCTGATGCCACCCGCCGCCAGGCCGGTTACGGCGGTGTACTTCAGCAGCGTCGCCACCGCGCCATACTGGGTCGGAAGCACCACCGCCAGGATGGGCGCTGGCACGGTCGAAAGGACGACCGCTACCGGTAGGGCTATCGTCGCGTACATCCGCACGGCTCTAGCGACGATCACCCCTCCGGCGGCGTGCCGCGACAGCGACGGGAAGAACGATATGGCAACCGCGCCCGCTACGAAATACGGGACCCTGGCCAGCGCCGCGCTAGCTTGGTAGCTCGCGGTCTGGGCCCGGTCTCCAGGCAGCAGCGCGACCAGCACCACGTCGATCGCGACGAACAGGGCGACCACCCCCTGTGCCCCGGCGATGGCGACCGCGCGGCGCCACAGGTCTCGGTTGGCCAGCGCTGCCCGCCACGTTCGACCGGTGCCGCGCGGCGTGCGTGGCCAACATGCAAACATGACGAGCCCGCCGATCGCGTACGCCCCAAGTGCCCCGACGTCCCCCAGCCCGGCAACCATAACCAGCAGGACCCCGGCGCCGTTCTTCAGCAGGTTCTCCGCGAAGTACAGCGCGGAGAGGGCGCGCATGCGCTCGCGGCCCTGCAGCCAGCCAGTGGTCGTGGTGCCCAGAAAGATGACGAAAGTGCTGAAGGCCAGTACGAGGGCCGTTGCTGAACCCGCGAACCTGGTTGCGATGATACCGACCGCGGCGGCCGCGATGATCCCGCTCGCTGTACCCGCCAGCTTCGCGAACCGGACGGCGAAGTTGCGCTCGGCATCAGACCGGGCGCGAGCCAGAGCCTGGGCCAGCACCCAGGGCACGGACACAAGGGCCACGGTCGAGGCCCACAGGATTAGGCCCTGGCCGGCGGCGAACCTTGAGTATGCGGTCACACTTAGCAGACGGGTGAGCAGCAGTGCGTATCCATAGTTGAGAAGTCCGACCACCATCATGGCGATGGTGATCCAGCGGGCTCCGCGAGCTGCGGCCATCTCTTCGCGCCTGATCGCGCGCGTCACTGCGTGCCGTCCATGCTGATGCCGCCCAGGACCTCGGCGGTGGTCGCCAGGCGGAGCCTGGCTGGCACGATCGGGACCATACGCAGCACCGCAGCCGCTTCGACCTCATCGCAGCCCGTCAGCAGGATGCTAAGCCCCTGCTCACTCCTGCTGATCAGATCCGTCACCCGCACGGCCTTCCGCAGACGGCGTTCCACGTCGCCGTCCAGCTGACCGGGCGGCCAGGACGCGATGGTCGTGAGATCGGCGGTCCCGCGCCGGGACGGTCGCGGCTGACCCCTGCGGCCCAGCTCCGACAGCACGACACGAGCCAGCCGATCGGTCGTGGAGTCCCAGGAGAAATGGCGGGCCCAGCGCTGGCACTCATCGGCCATGGCCTGCTGCCGCTCCGGATCGCTGACCTCTTCCAGGGCCGCGATGAGTGGGCTCGCGAGCTCCTGACCGGGCGGTACGAGCCAGCCGGTCACCTTGTCGCGGACGGAATCCCGGAGCCCGGGGACGTCGTACGCTAGCGCCGGAGTCCCGGCCGCGTTGGCTTCGAGAACGGTCAGCCCCCAGCCCTCGGCCAGCGACGGGGCCACGGTGAGCCACGCCCGGCTCAGCAGATCGCTCTTCGCCTGCTCCGGGACACGGCCGGGCAGCCGCACGGTTTCCTCCAGGCCGAGCCTGCGCACCTCAGCGTCGAGCGCCGCGCGGCCAGGACCATCGCCCGCGATATCGACCTGAAGGTCTGGCCAGCGTTCCAGGAGTGCCGGGACCGCCTGGACGAGAAGGTGCAGCTGCTTGTGCGGGACGAGCCGGGTGACGACGGCGATGGCCGGGACCTCGGCCCGCGATCCGCGGCCCGGCACCGGTGGATCGATCCCATTAGGGACGATGTACACCGGGCCACGCAGCCGGAGCTGGCGGCGCATCTCCGCCCGGGTCGACGGAGAGACCGCGATGAGCGGGCAGTCCCGGTAAGCCCGGCGGCTGGCCCGGCCTTCCAGCAGCCGCCCAATGACGTTCAGTGGCCACCGGAAGTACATATTGAACTGGTCCTGGTGCACGTGATGCACGACGCACAGCACCGGTGTGCCTGCCGGTGCCCACCAGGGCGCGAAGAACGGGATGCCGTTCTGAAAATCGACCACCGCATCGTAGTGGTGGCCATGTCGCCGCAGATGGCGCGCCGCGGCGGCGTACACCCCGAACCGGCCGCCGCGCCGTACCACGAGATACTGGTCCATCCAGTCGTAGGGCGGCGCATCCTCATGGGCCGAGGTGAACAGGGTGAGGCGGCACCCTGCGGCCGCGAGCCGCCGGGCGATCTGCTCGGCGTAGGCCTCGGCGCCGCCCGCCGCGGGATTCGTCAGATCCCGCCAGTTCAGAAACAGAATGCGACGGCCGCTGAGCTCGTCGATGGCCGTCATCAAGCCGCCATCCGGCGAGAGAGCCGGAACACGTCTGCAATGGCCCGTGCCCCGTCGGTTCCGGGCCGCAGTGACGAGCCCTTCTGGTCCGTCCACACCACCGGGACCTCGGTGACCGTGGCGCCACGCTGCACGACAGCCGAGAGCAATTCAACGTCGAAGGCAAAGCCGTCGATGCTCAGCTGACCGGCGACGGCCCGGGCCAGGTCGCCCGAGAAGAACTTGAACCCACACTGGGTATCCGCGATCCCGCGAAGCACTCGGCTGGCCGCCACCCGGAACGCGATACCGCCGGCGAGCCGGAGAAAAGGCTGCCGCTCGGCGAAGACCGCACCGTCAATCCGGCGAGAGCCGACCACCGCTTGGGAACCGGACGCGAGCAGCGGCACTACGGTGTCCAGCGTTTCGATCGGAGTCGCCAGATCGGCATCCATGTAACCGACGAACCGGGCCCGCGAGGTCTGGATGCCGCGCCGTACCGCGGCACCCTTTCCCGGCCGGGCGCAGCCGATCACGGTGACGGGCACGCGGCGGGACCGTACCCGGCGGACGAGATCGACGGTCTGATCGATGCTGCCGTTGTCTACCACGACCAGCGAAGACGAGTAGATCTGCGCCTCGAGATATTCGATGGTCCGGATGAGCGTATGCGGCAGGCGCTCGGCCTCGTTGCGGCTTGGGATCAGTATCTCCAGGTGGCAGGGGGGGCGGACGAGGGCCGCCAGAAGGTCCTGCTGAGGCCCGGAATCCGCTAGGCCGCCATTTCGCGGCGATGGCACCACGGCCGTGACCGCGTGCCCTTCGGTGTCGCTGAAGACATCTCGCATTAAGGTCGATCTTGAGCCCGGGAGCAGGCCCGAGCCTGGTCCCGCACGACGCATCACTTCAAGGATTCCCCCCACGGATCCCTCCATTTTGATAATAGGCGTAGATCTTATGCCTGACCCTGCGGGCGCTACGCCATGAAATCCGGCCGTCTGCATATTAGACGCTCAGCATTTCTCTATGGATTACATCAGCCACGGTTAACTATTCGCCGGTATTTCCAGATGGAAAATTGCAGGCCAGCATGGCCGAATCACCTGGCTGATAGGAATGTGATTCGGCATGACTAAGCTCGGGAAACGGTCAGAGGGCCAGCAAGCCCGTGTACCTTTCCGTATGGTCCATCATTTTTTCGATGTCGTCCCCCCGGATTTTCCCCCTCAAGAACTCGCCCAGCGGGGCAGATCGCCCCGCCTAGCCTTATTACTCACCGCTATAGCTCAAGCACATACGGTGGCATAGCCATATTCAGCCGGCATGCCTGCCACGGCAAGGGAATCGGGTCAGCGGACCGCTCAGTTTCCTGAGCGCTCACGCCGTCGGGCGCTGGCGGAAAAGCTCCACGGCCGCAGCCCGCCCGGGGACCTCCAGCTTCCGCGTGATCGCGGCGACGTGGACGCGCACCGCGCTCGCCGAGATCACCAGCCGGCCGGCGATCTGGGCCGTCGACTGATCCTGCGCGAGCAAATCCAGCACTTCCCATTCGCGGCTGGTCAGCCGCCAGGGGGTGCCCTCCGCAGGCTGCCGCCAGGACGGCTCCCCGCCGCGGAACTGCCGGAGAACGCGGGCGACCAGAGTGCGCGGTATCGCGGCTTCACCCGTACTGACGCCGTGCAGCGCATCCGGTAGCCGGCGAAGGTTCATGGTCTTCAGCAAGTACCCGTGGACCCCCAGCCGGAGGGCGGCAAAAAGGTCGGTGTCGCTGCCGGACACGGTGAAGATGACGATCTTCACCTCCGGCAGCCGGGCCCGGATCTCCCACACGGTCGCGAGACCGCTACCGGGCATCCGGAGATCAAGCAGGCAGATATCCGGCCGCTCCCGGAGGGCCGACTGCACCGCGCGGGGCGCGTCCATCGCCTCCGCGCACACCTTGAACCGCGGATCACCGTCCAGCGCCTGCCGGACGTCGCATCGGGTGGGCGCGTGATCGTCGGCGACGAGGACGCGCAGCACAGATCTCTCCGTCGTGCTCATAGTGAAGCCACCACCTCAGTCCCCCGTCCCGGAACGGATGAGACCCGCAGCTCTCCGCCCACGGAGCTGGCCCGCTCCCGCATCGAGACCAGGCCGAAACCGGTCGTCGCAAGCCCGGGATCGAACCCGGAGCCGTTGTCGCTGACGCGGAGCCAGACCTGGGATCCGTGCCGGTGCAGGCTCAGGCTGACCTGGCGGGCGCCGCTGTGCCGAGCCGCGTTAGCCACCGCCTCGCAGGCGATCCGGACGAGCGCCTCCGAGCGCGAGCGGGTGAGGCGGATGCCCGGCTGGAGGTCCAGGTCCAAGTCGATGGCAAACCGCCGGGCTATCTGGCCGGCCGCGTCCGCGAGGGCCGTCGCTTCCTGCCGGCGGCCGGGAATCGCGAGCCGGCTGATGGCCAGCCGGGTCTCCAGCTGGGCCCGCTCGGTGGCGCTGCGCAGCCGGTCCAGGATCTCCGGTTCAACGCTGCCACCCAGTGCATCGAGGTTGCGGGTGAGATAGGCAAGCTCCTGCGCGAGCCCGTCATGCAGATCGCATGCGATCCGGGTCCGTTCGCGCCGCAGCCGGCCGAAGGCCAGGAACACCGCCAGCAGCGCAACGGCGAGGGCTGCCGTCTCCAGTGAGCTCGCCAGCTCCGGGCGGCCGTGCAGGACCCGGAAGGCCGGGTGGACCACAACGGCAGCGGTCACCACTCCCGATGCCACCGCCGCGATCGCCACTGCCCGTCCGCTCATCACCGGCCGCAGCTTAATACCAGTTGAGACGGAAACAGCGTTTATAAAAGAATTTCAGCCTTTTGCCAGCTCAGCAGCCTTGTGGAACATTTCGGCAAAACGTCCCGGCAGCCTATTTATTACCTAGAGCCAGCCGCAGAGCGCCAATACGACATAACGGTCAACCCGTATTAATTAAATACTTCCGGCCACGGCGGCGGCCAGAGCCGGGTCGACGCGGATCGCGCCGGCGAATTCACTGCCGGTGTCGGCCGGGACGACCTCGACGTTCTCACCGGTCTCGGGCGCCTGGACCATCTTCCCGTCCCCGAGGTAGATGGCGACGTGCGAGATGTACCCGGGATCGGTCGGGTCAGTGTGGTAAAAGAGCAGGTCACCGGGCTGCAGCTGATTCACTGGCACGGACGGCCCGGTGCGGGCCTGGTCCGCGGCGACCCGCGGCATGCGTATCCCGGCCTGCGCGAACGACCATTGCACCAGACCCGAGCAGTCGAAGGAGGCCGGGCCGGCCGCTCCCCAGACGTAGGGCAGACCCTGCCGGCTGAGAGCGGCGCTCAGCATGGCGCCGAGCCGCCTCTGGCCGGCCGCTGCGCCGCTGCCGGAGATGCCGGACACACCGGCCGCGGTGGCCTCGGTGCTGGTCACGCCCGCGCTCACCTGCTCCATCAGCGGTTCGGCCGCGGCACCGTGCGGGATGACCCGTTTCACCGCGGTGGCCAGGGACGCCAGGTTGGCGTGCGGCGCGCTGATCACGATGGCGTTGGAAGCGGGCATGCCCAGTGAGCGCGCTACGGCGTGCGAGACCACCGCGTCGACGCCCTCGATGCCGACGGTGCCGAACCCGCCGACCCGCAGCTTCTCCCGCTTGGCCCCGTTCACCCGCACCGTGCCGCCGAGCGGCAGCTTGTCCTGCTGGCCCATGGTGTAGGAGACGGTCATGGCGCCGTCCGCCACGTTCTGCCAGAGCTGATCCGATGCCGCCGTCTTCTCGGCCGCGTAGCCGCGGAACGTCGACGGGTCCACGCCGAGCACCGCGGCATACTCGCCGTTCACCTGGACTTTGGCCGCTTCCACCGGCTCGGCACCGGTGACTCCGGGCAGCTTGCTGATGGCGGTCAGCGTACCGGCCGGGAGCGACGCCGGCCCGACGACGATCATGTCGGCCTGCAGCAGCCCGTGCAGGGGGCCGACGGTCACGCTGTGGCCCGGGTGCAGCCCGGCGACGGGCAGCGTGAAGGACGTCAGCCGCGAGGTGCCGAGGAGCGGGACCTGCGATCGCGGGCCGGCGGAGGTGGGCCGGTCGGAGGCCGGCCGTCCGGCCGCCGCCGGGGGGGACCCGGACCGCCACAGCGCGGGAACACTCAGTCCCGCGCCCGCTCCGAGCAGACCGATCGCGGCGGCCAGGGCCGGAAGCGAACGCGCCCTCTCCCGCACAGGCTCTCCTCTGCGTCGCGGACATCCTGGTCGGTTCGGCGGCCCGGCCGTCCTGGCCTCGCGCGGCCCGGCCTTCCGCCCCTTCTCTGACGGCCGGAACCCGCAGGCCGGTTCCATAACATTCTGACCGTTCCGCACAACGTTCCCTGGCCAACATGCCCCATGTGTGTACCGGCGTCTAGCCCCAAGCCGATTGAGATGCGACCTGCACAATTCATTCAGTCAGTCTCCAGCGTTACGATTTGTCCCATCTATCACCGTTTAAGCACTTCCGGCCGACGGACCAATGGTTGTCACATGTATTAGACGCCCCGCTCACCTGGTTAGAGTACAAAGAGTAGCGGATAATCCATTTCTGTGCACACTCAGTTACCTGTCGGCACCATGTCCGAATCCGGTAATTTTTCGTAGCTATGGCTGGGGATACCTGCTCAAAAATGAGCCATCGTGGTGATGGCGTCAGGACGACGACAGCATGGCGCGAAGCTCGGCCGGGTCGGTAACGGGCAGCTGGCAGGCG
Source organism: Actinomycetota bacterium (assembly GCA_003164955.1). Lineage (GTDB taxonomy): Bacteria > Actinomycetota > Actinomycetes > Streptosporangiales > Streptosporangiaceae > Bog-532. The sequence goes on along the minus strand of PLRW01000278.1, from coordinate 8,369 downwards.
AAGTTGCGGCAGACGTAGACGGCGGGGCCGCCGTCCACCAGCCCGCGCCCGGCCAGCAGCGGGACCGCGGCGGCTGTTCCATCGCCGAGGGCGAAGACGGCGCCCGGCGGGGCGGCCAGCATCGCGGTCCGGTGCAGATCGCGGGTCGGCTCCCCCGGCGGCCCAACGACGGCGATCTCGGCCGGGCCGGCGAGCACCGCCTCGGCGACCGCCAGACCCCAGCCCGCCGCGCGCGGGTACCGTCCCGCCAGAGCCGGCAGAACCTGCAGGGCGGCGACAGCCGCCTCGCGATGACGTGCGGAGCCGGTCAGCGCCGCGTAGCTCAGCAGTGCGCCCGCCGCGGCGAACGTGCCGGAGGGGGTGGCGTTGTCGGCCGGGTCGGCTGGGCGGTAGATGAGCCGCTCGGCACCCGTCGCGGTGTCGTAGAAGCCGCCGTTCCCGTCGCTGAAGGAGGTCAGCACCGACTCCAGCAGCTCACCGGCGAGCGTCAGCCAGCGGGCTTCGCCGGTGACGCCGGACAGGACGGCGAACCCCTCGGCCACGCAGGCGTAATCCTCCAGCACGCCCGCGCTGGCGCCGGCCGTCCCGTCGCGGGAGCTCCGGGCGAGGTGGCCGCCGGACAGGTGGACGCGGGCCAGCAGGCGGGCACTGTCCTGCGCCGCTGACACCAGATCATCGCGGTCCAGGATCAGGCCGGTCTCGGCCAGCGCCGCGATCGCCAGGCCATTCCACGCCGCGACGACCTTGTCGTCCCGGCCGGGGCGGACCCGGTGGCCCCGCGCCGCCAGCAGCGCGGCGCGGACGGATTCGAAGCGCCCGGGGTCGGCAGGCTCCGCACGCCGCTGGAGCACCGACCGGCCCCGCTCGAAGGTGCCCGGCCCGGTCACGCCGAAGACGCTGGCCGCGAAGGCTGCGTCCTGCGGGCCGAGCGTGCCGGCGAGCTGGCCGGGTGTCCAGACGTAGAACCGCCCCTCCTCGCCTTCGCTGTCCGCGTCGAGCGAGGCGGCCAGGCCCCCCTGAGGTGTCCGCAGCTCGCGGAGCATCCAGTCGCAGGTCTCGGCCGCGATGCGCCGGGCGAGGGGGGATCCGGTCCGGCGCCAGGAGTGGGCGTACACGCGGGCCAGGAGAGCGTTGTCGTACAGCATCTTCTCGAAGTGCGGGACGACCCAGCCCGCGTCCACGGAGTAACGCGCGAACCCGCCACCGAGCTGGTCGTACATCCCGCCCCGGGCCATGGCCTCCAGCGTCTGCTCCGTCATCCGCCGCGCGCTGGCGCTGCCGGTCCGTGCGGCGTGCCGCAGCAGGAACTCCAGCACCATCGACGGGGGGAACTTCGGCGCCCGGCCAAATCCGCCGTACTGCTCGTCGACGTCACCCGTCAGGCTCGCGACGGCAGCATCCGTAAGAGCCGCCAGGGCCGGGCCGAGCTCGCTCAGCTCGCCCGGGGCGGTCGCGCCCCGCGGCCCGCCGAGAAAGCCGGAGCCTGCGCCTTCGCGCAGCGCACGGGCGGTGGCGGACGCGTTGCTGGCCAGCGCCTCTGCGGCGTACCTGGCCTGTTCCTGCACACTGTCCCGGTCGCTCCGCCAGGCGTTCGAGACGCCGAGGACGAGCTGCTGGAAGTTCTGCCGGGGGAAATAGGTCCCGCAGTAGAACGGCTCACGCTCCGGGGTCATGAACACCGTCATGGGCCAGCCGCCCTGACCGGGCCTGCCTGGCCTCGCGGTCATGGCCTGCGTCGCGGTCATGTACACCGCGTCCACGTCGGGACGCTCTTCCCGGTCCACCTTGATCGCCACCAGGTGCTCGTTCATCAGCGCCGCGGTCGCGGGGTCCTCGAACGATTCGTGAGCCATCACGTGACACCAGTGGCAGGCGGCGTAGCCGACGGAGAGCAGGACCGGCACGTCGCGCCGCTCGGCCTCGGCGAACGCCTCGTCCGACCACGGCCACCAGTCCACCGGGTTCTCCGCGTGCTGCAGCAGGTACGGGCTGGTCGCGTCCTTCAGCCGGTTCGCCATACATCCATACTGGCCCGTGGCCGGGGGTGCGCGGGCCATCGGCCCGGGAAGGCCCCGGCAGCGGCCCGGCCTCAGCTCTCCAGCAGCACGCCGCGATGCCGCCAGGCCAGCCGGAGCAGCGCCGCGCCGGCCGCCTGCATGGCCTCCACCGTGGTGAAGCGCTCGACGTTCGCGGCGCTGAATTCGATGCCGGCCTCATGGCCCACGGCACCCGGCCGGGTCAGGATGCGGCCCTCATCGTTGTCCGCGACCAGGCCCGCGAACTCGGTATCGAAGAGGGATGCGTCGAAGACCAGGACCGTCAGCAGGTCGACGTCCAGGGTCAGCGGATCGGCGCCGGCCGCGAGCCAGTAGCCGCGCAGCGTCCCGGCCCGTCGTGCGGCGGTCAGGGCGGCGAAGAAGGGCCACCGCGGGTAGTCGATCGGCGCGGACCCACTGCCGTAGTCCTCGCCGGTGCCGAGGAGTTCCTCGGACACTTCCCGGGCGATGGCCTCCCAGAGACCGAGATCGTTGGCCAGGTTCCAGCCGGCCTCGTGGGATGGCTGGAACATGCCGGCCGGGGTGACCTGGTACAGCCCCCCGTTGACGGCCACGCTGGCCGGGTCGCGCCAGTGCAGGAACATCTGCGCGTTCCCGGCGTCCCGGTCCCGGCGCAGGATGAGCGTGGCGATGCCCGTGGTCACGGAGCGCCGGATCAGGTCGAGAGGATCGCCGATCGACGACCGCAGCGGAAGGTCGCCCATGGCCGGCGGCGCACCCGGCCGGCTGAGCACCCGGGCGGCCGTCTCATGAGCGACGGCCTCACTCACGTTGATCAGGTCGAAATAACGGTTCGCGCCGAACGTGAGCTGGACTCCCCGCTCGGCGCTGGCTTCCAGCAGCCGGTAGCACGTCCGGTTCTCGAGCAGCCGCGGCCGGTCCAGCGCGGCCAGCGCACCGGCGTAGGAGGTGAACCGGGTGCCGTCGTCGCGCAGCGGGCGCACCCCTTCCGACCCGGCCGGCTGGACGGCGTCCACGACGGTGCCGGCCCCGTCCGGCTGCCAGGACAACCTGACCTGCTCCAGCGGGACGGGGCGCGCCGGAAGCCATTCCGGGCGGCCCAGCAGGTGCGTACCGGCCATCCGCCAGGACGGCGGGTAGAGGTCGCGCGCCAGCTGGGACAGGTCGTGGCGGTGGGCGTTCAGGTACTCCCGCTCGCGCCGCCACCGCTGCTGACTGCGGGCCGGCGCTTCCTGCTCCGAGAGCCCCGCGGGCCCGTCGCGCCCCGCCGGCGCGGTGGCGACGGGTTCCGTACTGGCTGGGCTGGCTGGCTTACGCATCACGCTGAGGCCGCCTCCGCTGTGACGGCGGCCGGGACGCGGCCGGCCCGGACCGTCCGGGTGCGGCGGAACCCGGCCCAGGCCCGGCCGGCGAGGTAGAACACGGCACCCAGCGCACCCACGAAGAACCCCAGCGGCCAATTGGTCTCGTACGAGATCGCGATCCCTATCCAGACCGTCACCAGGCCGAACGCGACCGACAGAGCGATCGCGAGCCCGGGTCTGCTGGTGAACGAACGAGCCGCGGCCGCGGGCCCGATCATCAGGCTGAACATCAGCAGCGCCCCCACCACCGGCACGGTCATGCTGGTCGTGAGGGCCATGATGAGCAGGAAAGTGATCTCGATCCGCTGCGTGCTCACGCCCCGCGCCTCGGCGACCTCCGGCATCGCGGAGGACAGCATCAGCGGGCGGAAGACCACGACGATAGCGGCGACGCTCGCCGCGGCCAGGCCCGCGATCGGCAGCAGTTCGTCCGGGCTGATACCGAATACCTCACCGAACAGCAGCGAGTAGGTCTCCTGCGCGTACTGGCTGCTCACGCTGACGAACAGCGCACCGAGACCCAGCATCAGGACCAGGGCCAGCGCGGTGGCCACGTCGTGCCGGGCGCGTCGTCCGAGGGCTCCGATGCCCAGCGCGCCAGCCACCGAGAACACGGCCAGGCCGGTCAGCGTGCTGATCCCGAGCAGGCTCGCCCCGGCCGCGCCCGCGAAGGCGCCATTCGGGATCGCGTGCGCCGCGAACGTCGAGCCGCGGAGCACGGCGAAGAACCCGACCATTCCCGCGATGACCGCCACGATCGTCGCCGCGATCCAGGTGTTCATCATGAAGCCGCTGAACATGCCCTCTCCCCCGGACCGGCCTGCCCAGCCGGATCCGCTGCGGTCTGCGCGACCTGGCCTCGCCCCGGCCGGGAGGGCCGCCGCAGGTAGGTGAGCAGGTAGAAGACGAACACGAACGCGACGATGAAGAAACTGACCGGCCAGCCGTGGCCGCGCGGCGGCCAGTAGTAGCTGTCGTAGGCCAGGACGATCCCCAGCCAGGTCGCGATCACCCCGATGACCGCCGACGTGGCCATGGCCCGTCCCGGCCCGCGGGCCACGCGCAGCGCCGTCGCGGCCGGGCCGATCAGCAGCGCGGTACTCAGCACCGCCCCGATAGCGACCGCGGACAACGAGACCGACACGGCCAGGGCGATCAGGTACACCGCACCGACCAGCCGCACCGGCACGCCCCGGGCGGCCGCGATGTCGGGGCTCAGCGAGCTCAGCAGCAGCACCCGGGACAGCGCGACCACGACGATCAGTGCGATCAGGCCCGACGCGACCAGTACCGGGACCGTCGACGACGCGATGACAAAGATGGATCCGAACAGGATCGTGAACGAGGCACCCGTCGTGCTGGTCGTCTCCGAGCCCAGGTAGAGAAACAGGGCGGCCGCGCCGAGGGCGGCCCCGAGGATCACGCCGGTCGCGACGTCCCGGCCACGACGGCGCTGGACGCCGATGATCTCCATGAACGCGGCCGCGCCGACCCCGAAGACCAGGAAACCCCAGAACTGGTTGAGCCCGATCAGGAAGGCGCCGGAGCCGCCGGTGGTGGCCACGTCGGCGAGCGAGTGGCCGGCGAACGACTGCCCGCGCGTCACCGTGAACACCCCGACGGCACCGGAGGTGATGGCCACGACGGCACCGACGAGCGCGGCGATCCGGACCGGGCCGCTGGACAGCAGGCCCGGTTCGGCGATGTAACGGAGCAGATGACCCACGCCGCTCACGCGGCTCCGCTGCCGAAGACGGGGTCCGGCTGCCCCGTCAGCGCGCCCGGGCTGGCCGGGTCGGCCCCGTCCTCGCCGGCCACGATGACGACCCGGCCATGCACGCGGAGCACGTCCACGTGCTGGCCGTACAGCTTGCTCAGCACGTCGGTGCGCAGGACCTCTTCGCTGCTGCCGACCGCGGCCCGGCCCGCGGCGACGTAGACGATCCGGTCCATTACCGGGGCCAGCGGGTTCATGTCGTGCGCGGAGATCAGCACCGCGATCTGCTGCTCCCGGGCCAGCTTGGCGAGTACCGCCACGATGCCCTGCGCGCTGCGGATGTCCAGGTTGGCCAGCGGCTCGTCGAGCAAGAGCAGCTTCGGCTGGCTGATCAGCGCGTGCGCGATCAGGACACGCTGCTGCTCACCGCCGGACAGCTCGCCGACGCGGGCGTCGGCGTATCCGTCCGCGCCGACCGCGCGCAGGGTGCTGGTGACCAGTTCGCGGCGCGCGCGGGACGGGAAGGGGATCCCGAGGCGGTTCCCGTCGATGCCGAGGGCCACCACGTCGCGGACGCGGAGCGGCATGTCCGGCTCGATGAGCAGCTTCTGCGGGACGTAGCCGACCAGCGAGCCGGCCCGCGACCGGCCACTCTTGCCACGCGGCTCGCCGGCCAGGATCACCGTTCCCGACGACGGCGCCTGGAGCCCCAGAATCACCCGCAGGATCGTCGTCTTGCCCGCACCGTTGGGCCCGATGAGGCCGGTGAACTCCCCGGGCCGGATCGCGAACCCCACGTCGCGCAGGATCTCCCGGCCGGACAGCCGGACATCGATCCCGTCCAGCCGGAGCAGCTCACCGGAGCCGGCCCGGGACGCGTTTTCGGTCATCACAGTTTCTCTGCCGACTTCTTGCTGGCCACGGCCCGCTGGAGATCCCGGGTCTCGGCCAGCATCCAGGACTGGTAGTCATAACCCGGCACCGGCATCGTCTCGTAGACGCCCACGACCGGGATGTGATTTTCCTCCGCCAGGCTGATGAACGACTGCGTCAGCGTATCGGTCACCTGCTGGTTGTAGAGAAAGACCTTCACCTTGTGCTGCGTGAAAAGGCTCCGCTCCAGCGCGGTGCCCTGCGCCGACGGGTCGACGCCGTTCATGACGTCCGCCTGGAAGGCGAACGGCGTCCTGATGTCGGCGCCCGCGGCCTGCAGCATGTAGTCCGCCACCGGTTCGGTGACCGCCACCGGCGTGTTCGGGTACTTCGCCCTGAACGAGGCGATGGCCTGGTTCCAGGCCGTCAGAGAGCCGATGAAGGTGCGCGCGTTGGCCCGGAAGTACGACGCGTGCGACGGCTGGATGGCGGACAGGTCGGCCGCGATGGCGTTGGCCACGGCCGGCATCGTGGTCGGCTTGTACCACAGGTGCGGGTTCGGCGTGCTGTCCGGCAGGCCGAGAAGCTTCTGCACGTCGATGACCTTGCGGCCAGAATCCGGCACCGCGTTCTCGATCGCGTTCATGAACGTGTCGTAGCCGACGCCGTTCTGGATGACGAGCTGCGCGGAACTGATCTCCCGGGCGACACTTGAGCTGGCCTCGAACGTGTGCGGATCGGTGTTCGGATTGCTCATGATGGCGGACGCCTGCACGTACTTTCCGCCGACCTGCTGGATGACGCTGGCGTACTCGTTTTCCGCCCCCACCGCCACGATGGCACCACTCGATCCGGCGCCCGGGGCCACGGCCGGGCCGGACGCGCACGCGCTGACCACCAGCGCCATAGCGGCAGAGACGGCGGCTGCGAGGGGTTTGCCGCACCTGAACATAGCCGTAATGATAATCATTTCTATTTGGAGCCGTCAAAACGAAGCTGTAACGTGCGATTGTGACCACCTCGCAGTCTGATCGCTCCACGGAACAGCCGGCCCCCGTCGAAGCTGCCCCGGGGGAACGCCCGCCGGGAACTCCCCGCGGGACGAAGGTGCGCGGGACGAGACAGGCGGCGGCGCTCGTCGCGGCGCTGGACAACCTTCCCGGCTTCTGCAGCGCCCAGCAGATCCACGCCGAGCTGCGGCGGCGCGGCGAGCACATCGGGCTCACCACCGTGTACCGGCACCTCCAGGTGCTCAGCGAGGAAGGCAGCGTCGACGCCATCCGCGACGACAGTGGCGAGACGCTGTACCGGCAGTGCGGCACCAGCGAACACCATCACCACCTGACCTGCCGGACCTGCGGGAAGAGCGTCGAGGTCGAGGGGCGCGCGGTCGAGCAGTGGGCCGAACGGGTGGCCCGCGACGCCGGCTTCACCGATGTGGGCCACACGGTAGAACTCTTCGGCCTCTGCCCCGAGTGTGCGGTGTTAGCCCGGGGGGCGACCCCCNNAAGGCCCGGACTCGCTGGGCCGGTACGAACGGCTCACCTTAAAAACCCCGGCCCCCGGACCCGTGAGGGTCCGGGGGCCAGCTTGTCTGCCGGGCGCCTTAGGCGGCGATCGCCTGTTCCGCGGCCTGCGCGGGCTCCAGGGCCAGGCGGAGGACGTCGCGCACATCCGTCATCGTGTGCACGGTCAGCTTCTCCAGCACCTCGGCGGGCACATCGTCGAGGTCCGGCTCGTTCCGCTTCGGGATCAGCACCGTCGTGATGCCCGCCTGGTGGGCGGCCAGCAGCTTCTGCTTGNNCGCCGGCGCTCGGGCCGTCCTTGGGAACCGCACCTGCGGGCACGTGAATGTGCACGCCACGGTCCTTCAGGTCGCCCACCGGAAGCTCCAGCTCCGCGCCGTGCGACCGCAGGAACGACAGGGCGATCCGGGCCGANNTCATCACGTCACCGAGCTGTCCGGTGAGGGTGACGCCGGTCTCGCCCGTCTCCGGGTCGGCCAGCGACGCCTCGATGAACAGCACGTCACCGCCGGCGCCAGTGACCGCCAGCCCGGTGGCCACACCGGGCACCGAGGTACGGCGCTCGGACTCACCCAGCCTCGCCTCCGGCGTGAACCGCGGACGGCCCAGNNTAGTCCCGCAGGCCTTCCTTGGTGACCGTCACCGGGAGCGTCGCCTCGTCCAGGGCCACCTTCGCGGCGATCTTCCGCAGCACCCGCGCGATGGCGCGCTCCAGCGAGCGGACACCGGCCTCACGGGTGTACTCCGCGGCGAGCATGTGCAGCGCAGCCGCGTCGAAGGTCACCTCGTCCGGCTCGAGACCGGACTTCGACAGCTGCCGGGGCAGCAGGTGGTCACGGGCGATGACGACCTTCTCGTCCTCGGTGTAGCC
>PLRW01000342.1 GCA_003164955.1 Actinomycetota bacterium | reverse complement strand
CCAGGCGCGTGAGCGCGCCCAGGCCCGGCTGCGGCAGCGCGGCGCGGAGGCGGCCGTGGCGCGCGCGGTGGCCCACGGTGCCCAGCTGGCCGTGGCCAGCGCGGAGCGATCCGTGACGGAGGCCCTGGCCCGGCGCTCCGCGGCCGAGACGGCGACGGCGGACGGAGCCGAGGAGCTCAAGAGCGTGCGGGCCCGGGTCCGCGACGTCGCCGCGGAGCTGGATACCGTGGTCAGCACCGCGCACGGCGCGGAGATCGCCCGGGCCGAGCACCGATTGCGCCTGGAGCAGATGGAGGCGCACGCGGTCGAGGAGTTCGGCGTCCAGGCCCCGGAACTGATCGCCGATTACGGTCCCGCGGTGCCTATCCCGCCCCCGCCGGACGCGGACGAGGGCCAGCTGCCGACCAGCTACGACCGGGCCGCCCAGGAGCGCCGCGCCGAGGCCGCCCAGCGTGATCTGGTCAGGCTCGGCAAGGTCAACCCGCTCGCGCTGGAGGAGTACGCCGCGCTGCAGGAACGGCACGCCTTCCTGGCCACCCAGCTCGAGGACCTGAAGAAGACCCGCCGTGACCTGCTCACCGTGGTCAAGGAGGTCGACGACCGGGTGCAGGAGGTCTTCACCGCCGCCTACGCCGACACGGCCCGGGAGTTCGAGCAGATCTTCAGCCGGCTGTTCCCCGGTGGCCAGGGGCGGCTCGTGCTCACCGAGCCCGACGACATGCTGGCCACCGGTATCGAGGTGGAGGCGCGGCCTCCCGGCAAGAAGGTCAAGCGGCTGTCCCTGCTATCCGGCGGTGAGCGGTCGCTGACCGCCATCGCCTTCCTGTGCGCGATCTTCAAGGCCCGGCCCTCCCCGTTCTACGTGCTGGACGAGGTCGAAGCCGCGCTTGATGACACCAACCTGCAGCGCCTGCTGGTTATCTTCAGCGAGCTGAGGGAAAGCTCCCAGCTGATCGTCGTGACCCACCAGAGGAGAACGATGGAGGTCGCCGACGCCCTGTACGGGGTCAGCATGCGGGGCGATGGTGTCTCGGCGGTGGTGAGCCAGCGCCTCGGCGAGCGCGAGCCCGCATAGCATCTAGACTGCCGGGGCCCCGCAACTGAGGGACACAGCGGACTGAGAGACTGAGAACAGTCATGGAAACTCTAATTCTCATCATTGTCCTGGCGGTCTTCTTCGTCGCCGTCGTCACCGAAATGGGCTGGCTGCTCCTCGTCCGGCCCCGGCGCCGTCGTCGCGGAGAGCCTCCCGAGGTCATCGTTTCGCCGCCCGAGGCACCGGGGGAGCCCGAGCTGCGGACGCCGGGGCGGGACGCGGCGGAGGCCGCGCAGGCGGTCATCACCCCGACGGCGCCGCCGCGGGCGCCGGAGCAGCGGACACCGGCGCCGCCGGCCGCCCCGGAGATCGAGAAGCCGCCGCCCTCGGCGGGACGCCTCGTCCGGCTCCGGGAGCGGCTGTCGCGTTCGCAGTCGTCGGTCGGCTCCGTGCTGCTCGGGCTGCTGTCCCGGGACCGGCTCGACGACGACACCTGGGATGAGATCGAGGAGGTTCTCATCACCGCCGACGTCGGCGTGGTCCCGGCCCGGCAGATGGTCGATGACCTGCGGACCAAGGTGAAGGTGCTCGGTGCCCGGGGCGTCGACGAGGTGCGCGCCCTGCTGCGGACCGAGCTGATCACCCAGATCGGCGAGGACATGGACCGCTCCTTGCACACGGAGCGCCATGAGGGCCTTCCCGGGGTCGTGCTGATGGTCGGCGTGAACGGCACGGGTAAGACCACCACCGTCGGGAAGCTGGCCCGGGTCCTGGTGGGCGACGGCAAGACCGTGCTGCTCGGCGCCGCCGACACGTTCCGCGCGGCCGCCGCTGACCAGCTGCAGACCTGGGGCGAACGGGTCGGCGCCCGGACGGTCCGGGCCGACCGTGACGGGGCCGACCCCGCCAGCGTGGCGTTCGAAGCGGTGCGCGAGGGCGCCGACCTCGGGGTGGACGTCGTGCTCGTGGACACGGCCGGCCGCCTGCACACCAAGACCGGCCTGATGGATGAGCTGGGCAAGGTCAAGCGCGTGATCGAAAAGCGGGCGCCGGTCGGCGAGGTGCTGCTCGTCCTGGACGCCATCACCGGGCAGAATGGGCTACGGCAGGCACGCGTGTTCGCTGAGGTCGTTGACATCACGGGCATCGTCCTCACGAAGCTCGACGGCACCGCCAAGGGCGGGATCGTGATCGCCGTCCAGCGTGAGCTGGGTGTTCCCGTCAAGCTCGTCGGGCTGGGCGAAGGCCCGGATGATCTGGCGCCTTTCGACCCGGCCACGTTCGTGGACGCGATCCTGACCGCATAGCCGGCGGTTTCCGGCCCGGGCCCGGATGGGGGCGTTACCCGGTCACATATCCGGCATAAGCCGCGAAACGTGACCGTTATAGCGGTGCAAATCAACCGTAATGGCCCGTATCCCATAACCATGCCGATAAAGGCCAATAAACGGACGCCCGTCCGATGGCGCCACATGCATGCATGCCGATAGCACAATGCGTTTCACAAATTGATAATCACCGTTTGGCGTGATCCGCGAATTTCCGGCCATTATCTGCCTTAACGGCAGCTCACTCCGTTACGATGCCGTCGACGGGCCCTAGCCGATGTCATCCCCCGGAGCAAATCGCGATGGATGCCCAGTACCTGAGTACGACCCCGCCCGGTGCGCGGGCCGCCGCGCACCGGTGGGGGCCCCGATGACGTTACCCACGCCGAACCCGGCCCGGCTGACCCCCGCAGCCGTGCACTCGATGTCGTTCCGCGTGGCGCACCTGGGCCACCGCGGACTCGACGAGGACGACGTGCAGGACTTCTGCGAGCGGGTCGAGGATGAGCTGGCCCGGTTGCTGGAGGAACGGTCCAGGCTCTACGCCGAGGTTCGCCGGCTGCGCGGCCCTGCGCCCGCCCGCAACCGGGCCGGTACCGCCCCGGCTATGCCGCTCAGCGCGCCCGTCGCGGCCTCACCCCGCGCGCCCGTCGCGGCCTCACCCCGCGCGCTTCCGCCCCCCGGGGCCGCCCCGCCAGGCCCGCGGGAGCCCGATCAGCAGGCCGTCCGCATCCTGGCCAAGGCCCAGCAGACCGCCGAACGGTGCGTCGCCGACGCCCGGGCCTACAGCCGTGAAGTAGCCCACGAGGCCCAGCGGCGCCGGGAGAAGATCCTGGCCGAGGCCAGTGCCCGCGCCAGTGTCCTGCTGGAGCAGGCCCATCGTGCCGCGACCCGGGCCGCTCTGGGACGGCCCGCCGCGGACGCGGGCCAGCTCACCTCCGCGGCCCCGGCCTCCCACCGGGACCCGGCCAGCTACCCGGCCCCGCTTCCTTACCGGGACCATGCGGCCGGGCCGGACCGGGCTTCGTACCCGGAGCCCGCCGGCTACCCGGAGCCCGCCGGCTACCAGGGGAACGCCGACTATTCAGGACCTGCGGAGTACCGGGGGCCGGCGGAGTACCCAGGGTCGTCGGCGGAGCACCCGGGGGACTCAAGGGCCGCGGAGTACCCGGGAGCCGCCGCGGAGTACCCGGGGCCCGTGGGTGACTACCCCGGTAATCCGGCGCGTTATCGGGATACCACCGGGCGGCGCCACATTCCGGTTGAATACGACCGTTTCCCGTTCTGAGGGACCGCCCGTACGGTCTCCGATCAGTTCCCGCCCCCGCGCCGTGCGTTCCCCTTGCTGTTCCCGTTAAGCCGTTTCCGTTCCGCCGTTTCCGTTCCTGGGTATGACCTGACGCGTCGGCTCGCGCGGAAGCGGGTCAGATGCTAGGAAACGTGCACGTAACATAAACCCCTCCGGTTTCACGCTGCCGACACATTCCGGCACGTCTCCGGAAACTCCTACGGAGGAAAGTTCCTCGCAGGAGAGCGAAAGGATGGGTCGTATGAAGCTCGTCACCGCGGTCATCAAGCCGTTCAAACTGGACGATGTCAAAGCCGCACTTCAGGCGTTCGGAGTGCACGGCATGACGGTGGTCGAGTCGAGCGGTTACGGCAGGCAGCGCGGACATACCGAAGTCTACCGAGGTGCTGAATATCAGATTGACCTCGTCCCGAAGGTCCGGGTCGAGGTCCTATGTGACGATGAGGACGCCGACGATCTCATCGGCGTCATCCTGAAGGCCGCGCAGACCGGTCGGATCGGCGACGGAAAGGTGTGGTCGGTGCCCGTCGACACGGTCGTCAGAGTCCGTACGGGAGAACGCGGTCCCGACGCGATCTAGATCGCTGCTGCCGTCCGGGGAAACCTTGTGGCTTTGATGACGTCGTTCGCTGCGGACCGTGCTCGCAGGACTACCGAAACGGATCGGTGGCTCGCTGGCATGCTCGGGGCCGAGCCCGGTGTGGCCTTGGTCGCGGTGGGCGGGTACGGTCGGCGCGAACTGCTGCCCGGCAGCGACCTCGACGTTCTCCTGCTGCACGCCGGGCGTGAGGGCATCGCCTCGATCGCGGACCGGATCTGGTACCCGGTCTGGGATTCGGGGGCGCGGCTGGATCACGCCGTGCGGACCGTTCCCCAGGCCCGCCGGGTCGCGCGAGCCGATATCAAGGTCGCCCTCGGACTGCTCAGCGCCCGTCACGTCGCGGGCGACCCCGCCCTGACGACCCAGTTGCGTGAGGGGGCCCTGGAGGACTGGCGGGCTGCGGCCAAGACCAGGCTCGCCGAGCTGCGCGACCTCCATAACGAACGGGTCCGGATCTTCGGCGAGCTGGCCTTCCTGCTCGAGCCCGACCTCAAGGAGGCCCGGGGCGGTCTGCGGGACGTGCACGCGATCCAGGCCATCGCGGCCGCCTGGGTCGCGTCCGCTCCAGGCCCTCGCGTCCGGGCCGCGTACGAGTCGATCCTTGACGCCCGGCACATCCTGCACGAGATCACCGGGCGTGCCTCCGACCGGCTGGTCCTCGAGGAACACGACGAGGTGGCGCGCGCCGCCGGCCTGCTCGACGGGGACGCGCTGCTGCGCGAGCTCGCGGGCGCCGGCCGCACCGTGGCCTACGCGGTCGATCACGCCTTCCGGCAGGCCGAACGGGCCGCGGGAAGGCGGCTACGGCGGCGCAAGCTGGAGCGCCGCCCGCTCGCCGACGGTGTCGTCGAGCAGGACGGCGAGGTGGTGCTGGCCCGCGCCGCCGATCCCGCCTCCGATCCGGTCCTGGTCTTGCGCGCGGCGGCGGCCGCCGCGCAGGCGGGACGGCCGCTGGCTCCCCGTGCGCTGGCCCGCCTGGCGGATTGCCCGCCGCTGCCGGTGCCCTGGCCCGCGGACGCCCGTGACGCACTGATCGCCCTCCTCGGGGCCGGTCACGCCGCGATCGGCGTCTGGGAGGCCCTCGACCAGGAGGGCCTGGTGACCGCGCTGATCCCGGATTGGGAACGGGTGCGGAACCGGCCGCAGCGGAACCCGCTGCACACCTTTACCGTCGATCGTCACCTCGTGGAGACCGCGGCCTACGCGGCCGCCCTGACCCGCGATGTCGCCCGCCCCGACCTGCTCCTGGTCGCCTCGCTGCTGCACGACCTCGGCAAGGGATGGCCGGGGGACCACAGCGTCAGCGGCGAGGTCGTCGCGCGTGACGTGGCCCACCGCGTCGGCTTTCCGGACGAGGACGCCGAACTGGTCGCGCAGGCGGCTCGCCATCATCTGCTGCTTCCCATGGTCGCGACCCGGCGTGACCTGGATGATCCGGTGACCGTCGAACAGGTCGCCCGGACCCTGGGCGGTCGTCCGCTGCTGGAACTGCTGCACGCGCTGGCGGCCGCGGACGGAATGGCCACCGGGCCCGCCGCCTGGAATGACTGGAAGGCCGGGCTGGTCTCCGACCTGGTCAAGAGAGTGGCGGCGGTGCTGGCCGGCGATCCGCCGCCGTGTGCCCGGCCGCTGCGCAAGGATCAGCTCGAGCTGGCCGGTGAAGGGGGTCCGGCCGCCGTCATCAAGGGCGACGAGGTGACGGTCGTCGCTCCGGACCGGCCGGGCCTGCTGTGGCGGGCGGCCGGCGTGCTCGCCTCGCACCGCCTGATGGTCCGCGGCGCCAACGCCATGTCGATCGGGCCCACCGCGGTCGCGGTTTTCAACGTCGTGCCCCAGTACGGTGACCCGCCGGACGCCGCGCTGGTCGCCAGCGACCTCCGCCGGATGCTGGAGGGCCGCCTTGACGTCGAGGAGCGCCTGGAGCGCCGGACGCGTGGCACCCGCCCGCGCGGCGCGATGGTCGCCCCGCCCAAGGTGACGCTGGTGGACGATGCCTCGCTGACCGCGACCGTCGTCGAGGTCCGGGCCCATGATGAGCCCGGCCTGCTCTGGCGGGTGGGCCGTGCCCTGGGCGGCTGCGGCCTCGACCTGCGCTCAGCCCGGGTGGAGACCCTCGGCGCCGAGGCCGTCGACGTCTTCTACGTCGCCGACGAATCAGGCAAGCCCCTGTCCGACAAGGTCCTCCGCCAAGCCACCATAGAAGCCGTCCTCTCCGCCCTAACCTAAAGGTGACATCGTTGTAGCGCGCGAAGGGTCTTAACCGGCCCAGCGAGCCGGGGCCAACGGCCCCGGCGAGTGGCCGGTGCTGTCGGCGGGAACCGCAGCGGCCCTACGGCGAGGCGATCGTTACCGGCCCAGCGACCCCGGGCCGAAGGTCCGGGTGAGTGGCCGGTGTGCCGGCGAAGTACCGTAGCGGGGCGCGGAGCGCAGCGGGGGGTTCCGGGGGGTCGCTCCCCGGGCCAGCACAGCCTGGGGAGCGAACCAGATAGCCTGGATGTCTCAGTAGCGTACGCGCGAGGATGGCATAGAAACGTGTTCGATACCCTCTCCGAACGGCTCACACAGGTCTTTTCCTCCCTGCGGGGCAAGGGACGGCTGTCGGCCGCCGACATCGACGCGACCGCGCGCGAGATACGCATCGCGCTGCTGGAGGCCGACGTCGCGCTCCCCGTCGTCAGAGCGTTCATCGCCCGGGTCAAGGAGCGGGCGGGCGGCGAGGAGGTCTCCGGCGCGCTGAACCCGGCGCAGCAGGTCATCAAGATCGTCCATGACGAGCTGATCGATGTCCTGGGGGGCGAGACCCGGCGGCTGCGGTTCGCCAAGGTTCCGCCCACCGTCATCATGCTGGCCGGCCTGCAGGGTTCCGGTAAGACGACGCTGGCCGGCAAGCTGGCCCTGTGGCTGCGCGAGCAGGGCAATACGCCGATGCTCGTCGCCGCCGACCTGCAGCGTCCCAACGCCGTCCAGCAGCTCCAGATCGTGGGGGAGCGCGCGGGCGTGCCGGTCTACGCCCCGGAGCCGGGCAACGGGGTCGGCGACCCGGTTGCGGTCGCCCGCCAGTCCTTGGAGGAGGCGCAGCGCCGGCAGCAGAACATGGTCATCATCGACACCGCGGGCCGCCTGGGCATCGACGAGGAGATGATGCGGCAGGCCGTGGGGATCAGGGACGCGGTCCAGCCGGACGAGATCCTGTTCGTCGTCGACGCGATGATCGGCCAGGATGCCGTGGCCACGGCGCAGGCGTTCCTGGACGGCGTCGGTTACGACGGGGTAGTGCTCACCAAGCTCGACGGTGACGCACGTGGCGGTGCGGCCCTGTCGATCACGCAGCTCACCGGGCGCCCCATCATGTTCGCGTCCGCGGGGGAGAAGCTCGAGGACTTCGACGTCTTCCACCCCGACCGGATGGCGTCCCGCATCCTCGACATGGGCGACATGCTCACCCTGATCGAGCAGGCGGAGAAGGCCTTCGACGAGGACCAGACGGCGGCCCTCGCCGACCGGCTCGTCTCCGGCGAGGGCTTCACTCTCGAGGACTTCGTCGAGCAGATCCAGATGGTCCGCAAGCTGGGGCCGATCGGCAACCTGCTCGGCATGCTGCCCGGAGCCGGGAAGAACAAGGAGCTGCTCAGCCAGGTCAACGACAAGGACCTGGACCGGGCCACCGCGATCGTCCAGTCGATGACGCCCGAGGAGCGGCGCAATCCCAAGATCGTCAACGGCTCCCGGCGCGCGCGGATCGCGGGCGGTTCCGGCGTCACCCCGGGTCAGGTCGGCGCCCTCATCCAGAACTTCCAAGAGGGCCAGAAGCAGATGCGGCAGCTCATGGGCGGCGGGCTGGGCAACATCCCGGGCATGCCGCCGGGCATGCGCCGCGCCGCGAACAAGGCGGTCAAGGGCAAGAAGCCGAAGAAGAAGCACCCCGGTGGCGACCCGCGCCGCGCGGCCGCCCGGGCAGTCGGCAACGGCGCGCCCGCCGGAGACGAGGTCCCGGGCAACGGTCGCGCCGGCGGTGTGGGCGGTGGCCTGCCGGAGGGGTTCAGTAACCAGGACATGGCCGAGACGCTGGCCGCTCTGCAGAAGGGCGGCCTGCCCGGTGGCCTGGGCGGCCTCCCGGGCCTCGGCACCCCCGACAGCAACGTCCCCGCCGCCTTCCGCGCCCCGGGCAACAAGCGCCGCAAGAAGAAGTAGCTTCGCCCCAGGCCCGTCCAGCGTCCCCTTCCAGCGAGCCTCATCTGCCCCAGCGTCTAACGCCCGCGTATCCCCTCCCGCCTCCCTCCCGCCGGGAAGCGCGCCCCGCCGGATTTGTGACGACTTTTCCGCAGATCCTGCGGAAAAGTCGTCACAAACCAGGGGGTTGACCGCTTTAGGCGTCCCAGGGGGCCCGGCCGCTCGCAGGGCTACTCAGGCTGGGTGGCGCGCACGGTCTCGATGGTGTCGGCCTCGGCGGCTGATTTGTCCAGCCGGTAGCGCAGCACGCGGGCAAACCGCAGCGCCAGGCCGCCCGGGTACCGGGGACTGCGCTGCACGCCGTCGAAGGCGATCTCCGCGACGAGTTCCGGCCGGACGTAGACGGTGTAGTTGTCCCGCCGGTCCT
Organism: Actinomycetota bacterium; assembly: GCA_003164955.1. GTDB lineage: Bacteria > Actinomycetota > Actinomycetes > Streptosporangiales > Streptosporangiaceae > Bog-532. Next base: position 33,581 of record PLRW01000342.1, on the reverse strand, counting down.
CCAGCGCGATCAGGCGCTCGGTCTGCCAGGCCAGCATTTCGTCGGTCAGGCCCTTGAACGTCTTCCCGAGCATGACGAAACCGCCCGTGTCCGGATCGCGCGCGCCCAGGTGCAGGTTCGACAGCTTGCCGCGGCGCCGTCCGTGCCCCCATTCGGCCGCCAGGATGACGAGGTCGAGGGTGTGCCGGGGCTTCACCTTGATCCAGCCCGCGCCGCGGCGGCCCGCGGTGTACGGGGTGTCCAGCGACTTGACCACGACCCCCTCGTGGCCGTGCGCGATCGAGTCGTTGAAGAACTCCGTGGCTTCCTCGACCGAACTGGTCACGAGCCGCGGCATCCGCAGCCGCTCGGGCACGACCCGGGCCAGCGCGTCGAACCGTTCCGCCCCGGGCCGGTCGATGAGGTCCTCGCCGTCCAGATGCACGATGTCGAACATGAAGGCCGCCAGGCCCGCGTCCGTTTCCCCGGTGCGGCGTGCGGTCCGGGACGCGGTGACCTGGAACGGGTGCGGGCGGCCGTCTTCCCGGAGCGCGATCACCTCGCCGTCCAGGACCGCGTCGCGCACGGGCAGCCCGGCCAGGACGCCGGTCACCTCGGGGAGACGGTCAGTGATGTCATCCAGCGTGCGCGTGAACAGCCGGGCGCTCCCGTCCCGGATGTGCGCCTGGATCCGGATGCCGTCCATCTTCCACTCCACGGCGCACTCCATTGGGCACTCCATCGGGGCCGGGCTGATCCGCGCCAGCGCGTCCTCGATATTCGGGGCGCTGGAGGCGAGCATCGGGCCGATCGGCCGCCCGACCTGAAGGCCGAAGCCGGACAGCCCGGCGCTGCCCTCCGCCAGGGCGGTCTGCGCGACCGTGGCCATGGAGCCGGACAGCATCAGCGCCCGGCGCACCTCCGCGCCCGGGACCTGTGCGGCGCGCGCGATCGCCTCGGCCATGACCCCCTCCAGGGCGCCCTGGCGCAGTTCCCCGGACAGCAGCCGGAACAGGAAGGCTTGCTCGTGCGCGGTCGCCCGGCCCAGCAGCGCGTCCACGAACTGCTTCCGGGTGGCCACCGAACCCTTGCCGGACACCGAGCCGATGGCGGTGAGCGCCGCGTCGACGTCGGTGAGCGTGAGCGACGGATGGTCCGCCGGGGGCGCCGCCTCCCGGAGCGTGGCCCAGCCCACGCCGATCTGGCGCTGGGGGAGTTCCCCCGACAGGTAGGCGACCGCGATCGTCACTTCGGCAGGGCCTGCGTCGTGCAGGGCCTTGGCGAGGACCTCGATCTTGGCCAGCCGGGAAGATGTCCCCGCCACGGCCTCGGACGCGTCAGCCATCTCGCTCAGCAGCACGCTTCAGTTTATTAAGCGCCTGAGCGGCGGAGGCGGGACAGGAGGCGGGAGGGGCGGGAGACGTCTTCGGGCCAGAGCCAGTAGCCGACCGGGAACAGCCGGAAATGGAGGTGCTCGTCGACCAGGCCCCATAGGCCCCGGCGCGACCACAGCGCGATGATGATGGCGACGAGCCCCAGAATGATCAGGTACCACGCGTTGTAAGAGGCGAGCGTCTGCTGCAGCACCATGTACACGGCGGTGCCGATGATCGGTCCCTCAATCGTGCCCAGCCCGCCGATGATGGTCGCGAACGCCATCTCCGCGGTCCACTGCACGCTGAACACGGCGCCCGGCTGCACCTGGAGCTGGCTGATGGCCAGCACCGCGCCCGCGGCGCCGCAGCCGGCCCCCGCCACCACGAATACCAGCAGCCTGGCCAGGCCGACCCGCGCCCCTGAGCTGCGCGCGGCCACCTCATCGTCGCGGATGGCGGTGAGCACCAGTCCGAGCCTGCCGCGCAGCAGCAGGTACATGGTGGCCAGCGCCACCACGGTGACGGCGAGTCCGGCCCAGTAGGTATACGCCGTGAGCAGGACCGAGCTGAGCCCGGACAGCCCGGGCAGCGGCATGCCGGTCCCGCCGCCGATGGAGGAGAACCTCTCGATGATGAGCATGACGGTCGCGGCGAGCACCCAGGTGGCGATCGCGAAGTACCCGCTGCGCAGCCGTGAGACCAGCCACCACAGGGGCAGCGCCGCGACGGCGCAGGCGATCACGGCGACGGGCAGCGCGGCGAACGGCGAGGTGCCGTGGATGGCGAGGATCAGCACGAAGTACGCGCCGAGCCCTACGAACACCTGCTGTCCCACCGACACCAGGCCGGCGTAACCCGCCAGCAGGTTCCACATACTCGCCAGCGTCAGCACGATGAAGGCCTGGACGATGATGCTGGTGGTGCCCGAGTACACGATGTAGGGCAGCAGCGCGAGCACGACGACGACGATCAGCGCGCCCGCCCCGGTCCAGGCCACGTTTCGGCGCGACCGGGTGACGCGGAGTTTCCCGGCCGGGCGGGCAGTGGTTTCCGTGATCAGGCTCACGACTGCGTCCTCCGGGAAGTCAGGCCCTGCGGGCGCAGCACCAGTACGGCGAGAAACACGATGTACCCGGCCAGGACCTCGTCGGAGATGTTGATCTGGGCGCCGATCTGCTGGGCCACGCCCAGCACCACACCGCCGAGCAGCGTGCCCCACAGCGAGCCGAGCCCGCCGATCACCACCGCGGCGAACGCGAACAGCAGGATCGTGTCGGTGCCCGTGGTCGGCTGCAGCTGGGAGTACATGCCGTAGGAGATCCCGGCCAGCGCCACGGTGCCGAACGCGAGCGCCGCCGCGATGCCGAAAACGTGCCGGTAGTCGGCCCCGGCGAGCTGCGCCGCCTCCCGGTCGTCCGCGACGGCGCGGATCAGCCGGCCGTACTTGGACGCGGAAAGGAAATACTGCAGCCCGAGCAGCACGACCACGGCCACGGCGAAGATGACCACGAGCAGGTAGCCGATCTGGATCTGCGAGCCGACCTTGAACGAGTCCCGCACCAGGGCCAGGTCGGTGCCGATCGCGCGGCTGTTGGCGGTGAAGAACTGAAGGAGGCCGTTCTCGATCACCACGGACAGGCCGAAGGTGACGATCAGCGTGGTGAGCACGCTGCGGTCGAGCGCGCTCTGGATGATGGTGCGCTGCAGCACGTAGCCGAGCAGCGCCATCACCGGGACCACGATGAGAAAGGACCACAGCACGGGGATGCGGGTGACGGTGATGACGCCGATCGCGACATAGCCCGCGACCACGGCGAGGTCGCCGTGCGCCAGGTTGACGACCTTCATCACCCCGAACATGAGCGACAGCCCGCAGGCGAACAGGGCGTAGAGGCCGCCGGTCAGCACCCCCTGGATGATGGCGTTTACCCAGGCCATAACTGCTCACTCCCTCCGCCGGAAGACTGGCCCATGGCCTGGCCGCCACCGGGGACCGGGGAGCGGTGACCGGCGGAGGGCACGGGCTGGCCGCCGTTTCCCCCGCCGGCGTCTCCGCCGCCCGCGGCCGTTTCCCCCAGGCCGAAGTAGGCCGCCTCGACCCGCTCGGGGGTCAGATCGCCGGGCTCGCCCTCCAGCGTGGTCCGGCCTTCGAGCAGGCACTGCACCCGGGAGGCGACCCGCAGCGCCTGGCTGACATCCTGCTCGACGAGCAGCACCGTCAGGCCGGTGGCCAGAATCTGCGACAGCATGCCGTAGATGCGCTGGACGACCACCGGCGCCAGACCCAGTGACAGCTCATCCAGCAGCAGCACGCGGGGGTTCGCCACCAGCGCCCGGCCGATGGCCACCGATTGCTGCTCGCCGCCGGATAGCTGCGCGGTTTTCTGGTTGCTGCGCTCCCGCATCCAGCCGAACAGCTCGTACACGCGCTCGATGGTCCACGGGCCCGGCCGCGCGTACGTCGCGCCGACCTTCAGGTTCTCCTCCACCGACAGTGATCCGAAGAGCCGCCGGCCCTCCGGCACCATGACGATCCCCTGCGTGGCCCGGCGCTCGGGCCGCAGTCTGGTGACGTCCCTGCCGTCGAACAGGACCGTGCCCGTGGTCGGGCGGTGCAGGCCCGCGATCGTGCGCAGCAGCGTCGACTTGCCCGCGCCGTTCGCGCCGATGATCGCGTAGACCTCGCCGGGGAACACCCGTAGCGAGATTCCCTCCAGGGCCCGGAGCTGCCCGTGGTGCACAGTCAGGTCGCGGACCTCCAGCAGCGGCGTCCCGTTTTCCGCGCGCTCGGTGTCTCCCGGTACGGTCACGGCTCGCTCCGTTCCCCGCCCGCCGCCCCATCCGGCGGCCCGGCCGCGGGAGCCTCCGGCGCCCCGCCGGCCAGCGCCGCGGTGACCTCACTGCCGAGGAAGACCTCGCGGACCGCGGGGTCGGCCAGCACCGTCGCCGGGTCGCCGTCGCCGACGAACTTGCCGCTGGTCAGGCAGATCAGCCGGCTCACCACGGGGGTCAGCGCCCGCACGACGTGCTCGATCCAGATCACCGCGGTGCCCTCGGCGTTGACGCCACGGACGATCTCGACCAGCTGGGCGACCTCCGGGTCGGTCAGGCCGCCTGCCACCTCGTCGAGCAGGAGCAGCGTGGGCTGCGTGGCCAGGGCGCGGGCGAGTTCCAGCCGCTTGCGCTGGAGCAGGCCGAGTCGCTCGGCGGGCACGTTCGCCTGGCCGGATATGCCGGCCCGTTCCAGTGCCGCGGCCGCGGCCGTGTAGCTGGCCCGCCGCCGCAGCCCGCCGCCCTGCTGCGCGGCGACGAGCAGGTTCTCGAACACGGTCATGTCCCCGAACGGCCGCGGCACCTGGTAGGTGCGGCCGATGCCCAGCCTGCACCGCGCGGCCGCGTCCAGCTTGGTGACCGTGCGCCCGGCGAAGCGGACCTCTCCGCCGCCGGGGGCGAGGTCGCCGGAGATGAGGCCGAACAGGCTGGTCTTGCCCGCGCCGTTCGGCCCCACGATCCCCACCGTGTCGCCGGTTCCCACGGCGAGTGAGAGATCCTCCGCGATGACGACCCGGCCGAACCGTTTCGTCACGCCGTCGAGTTCCAGCAGTGGACTGGTCATCCGGTCATGCGTTGGTCGGCAGCAGGTCGCCAGTGAGCTTCGCGTGCGGCTGCAGCGTGTTGTCGACGACCTTGGCCTCGAGCGAGTATGTGGTGCCCTTCTGCCACTGGATGCCGACCGGCGGCGTGATCGCCACGCCGGGCGCGGGGCCGCCGGAGGCGAAGTTCAGCGGGCCGGCCAGCGCGGGGATGTTCACCTTGTGGATGGCGTCGGCGACTTCGGTCTTGTCGTGCGGGTTGTTCACCAGCATGAACGCCGCGTGCGCGGCCTCGAAGAGGCTGTAGTTGCTGATGTTGGAGTTCCACTGCCCGTGGCCGGCGGCCTCGTACTCGTTGGCCATCTGCTGGCAGGTCTCCCCGGTGAACGACGAGGTCCAGGGCAGGGTCGGCGCCCACCAGGCGTCCGTGGCGACGTTCTCGACCAGCGAGCCGAGTGCGTAGGCGTCGGTCGGGAACAGCAGCACCTTGGCCACGGTGGCCAGCTTCGGCTTGAAGCCCTGCTGGACGGCCTGCTTCCACATGGTGGCGAAGTCCGGCGGCAGCGGCACGTTGGTGAAGAAGTCGGCGCTGTCGGACTTGAACGCGGAGATCATCGAGGAGTAGTTCGTGGTCCCGTCGGGGTAGGGCGAGGACATGTCGAAGGTGTAGCCCGCGCCCTTCGCGATCGGCGGGAACACCGCGCGGAACGCGTTGCCGTCCGAATCGTTGGGGAACGCGGCGGCGACCACCTTGTTGGTGTGGAGCTGGGCGTGGATCCGGTTCCACATCGGGATGAAGGCCTGGACCAGGTGCTCGGCGCCCAGGAAGTACATCACCACGAACTTCGGCTTGAGCGTCGGCTTCTGCGGGTTGCCCCCGAGGTTGATGTACCAGGACTCCCACGGGATGTTCGAGCAGATCAGCGGCGTGCCGAGCGATTCGGCCTGACTGGATACGGCGTTGACGGTCTCCGGCGTGGACGACGCGAACAGCAGGTCCACCCCGTCGCTCAGGATGGCCGTCCGGGCCAGATCGCCGGCCCGGGTCGGGCTGGACTGGGTGTCGTAGGACTTGATGGTGACCGGGTAGGTCTTCCCGCCGATCTTGAACCCGTTCTTGTACTGGGCGGTCTGCTTGATCTTGGTGGTCACCCAGTCGTCCGCCGCGCCGAACCCGGCCAGGGAACCGGTCAGCGGGTGGATCCAGCCGATCGTGATGGCCTTGGTGCCGCCCGACCCCGATGAGCCCTTGATGCCGGTGCTGCAGGCCTCGAGCAGGCCGCCGGCGCCGACCGCGAACGCTCCCGCGCCGAACGCCTTGAGCACGTTGCGCCGCCCGATCCCGGCCGCGTCGGGCGGAGACCCGGCGGCGGCGCGGCCGGGTGCGGTGGTGTCCGGTGATGGTCTGTCTGGCGGGCTGGTCATGGCCTTCCCCCTACGCGTGGTGCGGACGAGTGGCGACATGGGCGAGCGGGCCCGGTCATGAATTCGCTGACACGAGATCCCGTTGTATGTTCGCAGTATTGTTCAACAGATTGTCAACAATTTTGCAGGTAAACGAGTACTTACCCCGGTCCGTTCCCCGTGGCACGCCGGCCGGCCGGGCAATTCCGGCACCGGGCGCCGGTCCCGCGGCGAAGCTGAGAGGGCCGCATGTCCCGCTGGCGGGCCTGTCCGCGTGCTTGCCCGTGTCCTTGCCCGCGCATCCGCCCGCGTACGTGCCCGCGTCCGGTAGCGCTGAATGTCCAGTCATGGCTCTCCATCGAGGCCGTGGAACACTGACATGCGGGAAAAAGGCGACGTCGTAAGGCGATAACGGAAGGTGACGATGTTCGCTGTGCGAACACTCGTGCTTAATATGAACGGAGGGTAGGCATAACCTAGATTCGGTGCGCGCTGTCCGTCAATGCGCGTTACGTAACTGTTGTTTCACGAGAATGACTCTCTGTGCCTATTGGCTGGCAGGTCCGCCCGTAGAGCCGCCGATGACCGAGATGGGCGGCCCCGGCGGCAGGGCCGGTGTCGGCCATGATGACTAAGCATCGGCCGCCGTCTGGCAGAATGGCATCCTGATTACCTGGTGGCGCGGGGCCCTCTACCCCCGCACGCCGGTCCATCTGAGTGGTCCCGCCAGTCCCCACCTGGCCGCTGGGCCGCCGCCCGTACCTTTATTTGCTGGGAGAAGACCGCAGCCGTGGCTGTAAAGATCAAGCTCAAGCGCCTGGGCAGGACCCGGGTGCCGACCTACCGGATCGTCGTCGCCGACGCCCGGACCAAGCGCGACGGGCGTGCCATCGAGGAGATCGGCAAGTACCACCCGAAGGAAGAGCCGTCCTTCATCGAAGTCAATTCGGAGCGGGCGCAGCACTGGCTGTCCGTGGGCGCACAGCCCACCGAGCCGGTTATGGTCATCCTCAAGATCACGGGTGACTGGCAGAAGTTCAAGGGTGAGCCGGGCGCGGAAGGCACCCTGCGCACCAAGGCGCCGGCGTCGGACAAGAAGGAGACCTTCGCGGCGGCCCTGCAGGCCGCGGCCAAGGACGACACCGCGACGGCCGCGCCCAGGGGTGGCAGCCGGGCCAGGAAGTCCGACACGGCCAGGTCTGACACCGCCAAGGCCGACACCGCGAAGGCCGGCGCGAAGGCTGACACCGCGAAGGCCGACACGGCGAAGGCCGACAGCGCCAAGGCGCACGTCAAGCCCGAGTCCGGCCGGTCCAAGTCCAAGGCCAGCGCCGAGACGCCGGCCGCCGGTTCCGCTGACGACAGCGCAGCCGCGGCGGCCACGTCCGGCGAGGCTCCCGCAGCCGCCGCTGTGGCAGAGGCCGAGACGGCAGGGGCCGAGACGGCACAGGCCGAGACGGCACAGGCCGAGACGGTACAGGCCGAGACGGCAGGGGCCGAGACAGCGCAGGGCAGTGAGCCGGGCAGCGGAGCCTGAGATGCTAGAAGAGGCGCTTGAGCACTTGGTCCGGGGCATCGTCGAGCATCCGGACGACGTTCTGGTGTCCAGCCGCGCGATGCGCCGCGGGAATGTCCTGGAGGTGCGCGTTCACCCCGATGACCTGGGTAAGGTCATCGGCCGGGGTGGCCGCACCGCCAGGGCGCTCCGCACCGTGATGGGCTCGCTGGCGGGCGGCCGGCATGTCCGCGTCGACCTTCTGGACACGGACGAGATCCGCTAGCAGGGCAGGCGGGCATGCAGATTGCCGTCGGCCAGATTCTCCGCGCTCATGGCATCCGCGGCGAAGTCCTCGTCGTGGTGCGCACCGATGAACCCGGCGTCCGCTTCGCCCCGGGTTCGGTGCTGCCCACCGAACCGCCGGAGCGCGGGCCGCTGACCGTCGCGGCGTCGCGGTGGCATTCGGGCCGCCTCATCGTCGCGTTCGAGGGCATCCGGGACCGGACCGCCGCCGAGGGCCTGCGCGGCACGCTGCTCGTCCTGGATTCCGCGCAGATCCCGCCGGCATCCGACCCCGATGAGTTCTATGACCACGAACTCATCGGTCTCGGTGTCGTCACCGCCGCCGGTGATCCGGTCGGCGTCGTGGCCGACGTGCTGCATCACGGCCAGGATCTCCTCGTGGTCCGGCGGGGCGGTCCGCCGGCCCAGGTCCCCCTGGGGTCCCGGAGCCCAGGGGGAGCCGGAGCGCCGGCTGATGCCCTCGTGCCGTTCGTCGGCGCGATCGTGACCGACGTCGACGTGGCGGCGGGGCGTCTCGTCATCGATCCGCCCCCCGGGCTGCTCGACCCGGACGAGGCGACCGAGGCCTGACCACCGTGCGCATCGACATCGTCACTATCTTCCCGGAGTACTTCGGCCCGCTGGGCGTGTCGCTGATCGGCAAGGCGGCGGCCCGGGGGGACATCGACTTTCACGTTCACGACCTGCGCGAGTGGGCGCACGACATCCATCGGACGGTGGATGACGCGCCGTTCGGCGGCGGCCCGGGCATGGTGATGAAGGCGCAGGTCTGGGCGGAAGCGCTGGATGAGATTGCCCCGCCCGCCGCGCTTCAGGCTGCTCGCGGCGTCCCGGCCGCGGCGCTGGCGGCCCCCGGGGGCGCCGGACCGCGGCTGATCGTCCCCACCCCCAGCGGTGTCCCGTTCACCCAGGCCAGCGCGGCGAGGTACACGGGCTGCGCCCAGCTCATCTTCGCCTGTGGCCGGTACGAGGGCATCGATGCCCGCTTCATCGACGAAGCCCGCGCACGGATGCCGGTGGACGAGGTCAGCATCGGTGATTACGTGCTGGCGGGCGGCGAGGCAGCGGTCCTGGTCATGGTCGAGGCGGTCAGCCGGCTTCTTCCGGGGGTCCTCGGCAACGAGCGCTCGGCCAGCGACGACTCCTTCGGCGGTGCGTCCTCCGGCGCCGGCGCTCCGCCGGACGACGGGTCCGCGGGCGGTCCCGTGCTTCCGGGCCCGACCGGAACGGGTGCCCCGGGTGGCCGGCCGGACGGCGGCTGGTCCACCGGTAACGGCTGGTCCTCCGGCGGGACGGAGACGGCGGCGAGCATGGCCGGGCTCCTCGAAGGACCGGTCTACACCCGGCCCCGTGTCTGGCGGGGACGCGAGGTGCCGGAGGTCCTGCTGTCCGGGGACCATGCGGCGATTGCCCGGTGGCGGCGTGATGCGGCCCTGCTGCGGACCGCGGCCAACCGGCCCGATCTCATCTGGCGGGCAGCGGCGGACCCGGGGACGCTCAGCCCGCGCGACTGGCAGGTGCTGTCCGCCATGGGCTTGTCCGGTGTCGTGCGCAGGGATGGAGCCGAGCCGGATGCGGGCGGGATGGCCGGGGAGCCGGCTCGCTTACCAGCCGGCCCGGAGAATATGGCACACTGAAGGTCGCCGTGTGCTTTCCCATGGGCGCCTCGGCCCGGTTCACCAACACCGGGCTCGCGCTGGAATGCCCGCACACGCGCCTAGCCGATAAGCACTGAGGACACGCTGCCATGCACACCGCTATTGCCGAACTAGAGCAGGCCCAGGTCCGGGACGACATCCCGGGATTCCGCCCGGGAGACACGCTCAAGGTCCACGTGCGCGTCAAGGAGGGCAACCGCTCCAGGATCCAGGTGTTCCAGGGTGTGGTGATCCGGCGCCAGGGTGGCGGGATCCGTGAGACGTTCACCGTGCGCAAGATCAGCTACGGGGTCGGCGTCGAGCGCACGTTCCCGGTGCACAGCCCGTCGATCGACCACATCGAGACGGTGACCCGCGGCAAGGTCCGCCGGGCCAAGCTGTACTACCTCCGGGATCTGCGCGGGAAGGCCGCGCGTATCAAGGAGCGCCGCGAGACCCCGGCAAGTTAAGCAACTGCCGGATGTCCCGGGGCCAGCGCCGGCACCTATCTCCGTGCACCGGCTTTCGGTGTACTGGCGGAAATAACTCACTGTGGGCTGGTACGTACCCAAACTGCGTACCTGACATGCTCGAAGTCATCCAGAGTGAGCACGGTTACCGCTTTCGTTACCGGTATCTGACGCTAGGCTCATGGCAATGACCGACGAGGGAGACGGCCTTGGCCAGCCGCCCGTTAGGCACGCGCAGGGTAGGCCGGGGCAGGCGCCCGACGAACAGCGTCCGGGGACCGGGGCCACAGGAGGCGCGAGCATGAGCAGGACTAGCCCGCAGGATTCTGGCGGCCCGCGAGGAGCGTCCGCCGCCGCGGGCCAGCCGGACCCGGTGAGCCCGGCGGGCTCTGCGGGCTCTGCGGGGCCGTCCGCCAGCCAGGCCAGTGGGCCCGCCGGGGATGGCGGGCCGGACGCGAGCGCTCCGGGCGCGCCGGGCCAGGGCCAGGACAAGAGCCCCGCCAAGGCGCCGCCGAAGAAGAAGAAGAAGGTCAGGTCCTTCTGGAAGGAACTGCCCATCCTCATCGTCGTCGCGCTGGTCCTCACCCTGGTCATCAAGACCTACGCGATCCAGGCGTTCTTCATCCCCTCCGGCTCGATGCAGAACACGCTGGCGATCGGCGACCGGGTCCTGGTCAATAAGGTCGTCTACGACGTCCGCAGCATTCACCGCGGCGACATCGTGGTCTTCAGCGGGGATGGTTCGTGGAATCCGGGCACCCCGCCCGCGAGTAGCAACTTCATCGCCAAGTTCGGCGAGAGCGTCGCCTCGATGTTCGGCTTCGCCCGCGACCAGAACGACTACATCAAGCGGGTCATCGGCCTGCCCGGCGACCACGTCGCCTGCTGTGACGCGCAGGGCCGGGTGACGGTCAACGGCGTGGCCCTGAACGAGAAGTCCTACCTGTTCCCCGGGAACTCGCCGTCGGAGAACCGGTTCAGCATCACCGTCCCGGCCGGCAGCCTGTGGGTGATGGGCGATCACCGCGACGTGTCCTGGGACTCCCGTGGCCACCGTTACGGTTACCCTGGCGGCGGCTCGATCCCGGAGAGCGCCGTGGTCGGCCGCGCCTTCATCATCATCTGGCCGGTCAGCCAGTGGTCGGTGCTGCCGATCCCGTCCACGTTCCAGCAGACCGCGCTGAACGCCAAGTCGGCCGCCCAGTCGGCGGCCCAGTCATCGGGGGCCCGTTCGGCCCAGGAGGCGGGCGCCGTGGCCGATGCGGGCGTCCCCGTGCATCCGTCGTCCCCCACGGCGCCGCTCGCGCTCGGTTTCGCCGGAGCGGTCCCGTTGACCTTGCTGCAGCGCAAGCTGCGCACCTCGGCTCGCCGCCGCTTCCGCCGGTAAGCTCTCGTTTCCGCCGCCCGGGGCTTCCGGGTGCCCGGGGCTTCCGGGTGCCCGGGGCTTCCGGGTGGCCGGGGCTTCCGGGGCTTCCAGGCCGGCCGGGGTGGCGGGGGCTTCCGGGGAGGACGCTCGGGCCGCGGAGATCTGGCGTAATCTTTCGGATGTCATGTTCCGCCCCTCCAGCCAGTCGGCCATCGGCCCGGAACGGGTCAAATGGCGGCACTCCGGCCACACGCCCCGGCGCAACGCCGGGCTGGCCGCGTACGAGAGCGTGCTGACCCGTGCGGGCCTCTCGCCGGTCGCGGGGATTGACGAGGCGGGCCGGGGGGCCTGCGCCGGGCCGCTCGTGGTGGCGGCGGTCGTCCTGGACTGTGCGACGATCCGCCGGATGCCGGGTCTCGCCGATTCCAAGCTGCTCACGCCGGACGAGCGCGAGAGCGTGTACACCGACGTCATGCGATGGGCGCTCGACTGGCACGTGATCGCCGTCCCGGCCCAGGAGATCGACGTCCTCGGGCTGCACGTCTGCAACGTGGAAGGCATGCGGCGCGCGCTCGCGGGCTTGCGCCGGCGGCCGGGATACGTGCTCACCGACGGCTTCCCCGTGCGCGGGCTCGGCGCGCCCGCCCTGGCCGTGTGGAAGGGTGATCAGGTCACCGCGTCGGTGGCGGCGGCTTCCGTCGTGGCCAAGGTGACCAGGGACCGCATGATGGTCGCGCTCGACGGGTCCTACCCCGCCTACGGCTTCGCCCGGCACAAGGGGTACTCCACCCCGGAGCACATGGCCGCCCTGTGCGGCTATGGGCCATGCCCCGAGCATCGCTATTCGTATACGAACGTGCGGCAAGCGAACCGCCGCTGGGCCACCGGCGGGCAGGGCGGTGCCCCCGGCTTCGAGACCGCCGTGGCCGGTGACTGTCCCGCCGATGGGGGCGGCCCGGCCGCTGCGGCGAGCGCACCGAGGGCACCGAGCGCGCCACCGGGCAAACCCGGCGAAGAACTGGCGCTCGACGGTACTGAAACCCCCGGTGCGTGGGCAGATCTCGTGGCAGAAGAGGTGGCGACGGCGGACGCCGGCCGGGCCGAGAGCGCCTGGGCCGATGCTCCCCGTGGCGGAGACTAAATTAGGGACACGGCACGCACGCGGGAGAGCACAATGGAGCCATGGCTGAGTTCGGGCGAAAGGCACGCCGCAAGCTCGGCCAGACCGGGGCCGCGGGACGGGGCATACGGATGAGCGCGCGGTCGGCGAGCGCCTTCAACGGGTGATCGGAGGGGTAGGCATGAGCGCGGAAGATCTCGAAAAGTACGAAGCTGAGATGGAGCTTCAGCTTTACCGCGAGTACCGCGATGTCGTCGGCCTGTTCAGCCACGTCGTCGAGACTGAGCGCCGCTTCTACCTCACCAACGAGGTCGAGCTGAACGTGCGCAACACCGACAACGGCGAGGTCTTCTTCGAGGTCGTCATGCGTGACGCCTGGGTATGGGACATGTACCGGCCCGCGCGGTTCGTCAAGAACGTCCGCGTCGTGACGTTCAAGGACGTCAACATCGAGGAACTCGCCAAGAGCGACCTCGAGCTCCCCGACGACAAGCCCGACTTCCCGGCCTAGCCGGTTCCCGGGCGCCCTTGTCTGCCCGTGCTAGCTGGTGGCACTGCGGGGCAGACCGCCAGGTACGGTCCGGGCCTCTCGCGGAGCGCAATCTGCGTATACATTTGATTTGCGGCTGTAGCCGGTTCCGGCCGCCAGGCTAATGTTTATCCCGGAATTGTGCGGATTTCGGTGCCGAAGATAGCTTCACCGCGACTTTGCCCGGCATCATTCAGCGTTCGGCAACCTGGGTCCGGGTAATGAGCGGGATCCGCCCTGATCATTGCTGATGAAGTCATCCGTCCGCGGCCCGGGCATCTGGCTGGTGGATAAACTGTGCCCGGGGAAAGGTGGCCGGGCATCCGGGATTCCAGGCAGGGTTATTCCAGGGCTGAAATTTCAGCGCGTTCTGCCTGATTCCGGGAGAATCACAAAAGGGGGGGGTTATGATGCGCACGCGTATTGTGCGTGTTCTGGGCGCTGTCACGGCCGGGGCTGCGCTGTATTCACTGGCCCTGGCCGGTGCCGCCAGTGCGGTCAGGGCCGCCCCGGCGGCGGGTGCGGTGACCGGCCTGCGGGACGCGGCCGCCACTGCCCGGACCATTCCGCCCGCCGTCGGGGCACGGCACGAGACCGCCTACGTTGTCAACGCGGGATCCGGCACGGTCACCCCGATCTCGGTCGCCACGGGCAAGGCAGGCTGCCCGATCCGGGTCGGGGACGATCCCGAAGCCATCGCGATCACGCCGGACGGGAAGACCGCCTACGTCCTCGATGCCGGATCGGGCTCGGTCACCCCGATCCGGACCGCTACCAACACCGCGGGCACGTCCATAGCGGTCGGGACAGACCCCGTGGCCATTGCCATCACACGGTAACGACCGGATATCTGGGGTCCCTCGCGGCCGGCGCTACTGGGCGAGCAGATGCTCGACCTGCTCGCTGGACAGGCAGGCCTCAGGGTCGGACCGGATCGATGGCCGCATAGCCGTTCGGGGCGGCTGTGACGGCATTCCGGGAGATCAGGCCCGCCGCCCAGACGGAGAGTTACTGCGCTAGTTGCGGGATCCGGCGGCTGGTTTTCCGGCCAGGACAAGCGTCATATGGTGGCCGGGAAGGCCGAACGATGTCCGCCAGTCGAGGTGCCGTACCCCGACGTCCACGCATCCGGCGCTTCGAAGGATGGGGGCGTAGCGGTCAGCGCGGACATCGACGACGCGCATCCGCCCGCCCGGGCGAAGGACCCTGACGGCTTCCCGGAGAGCCTTGGCGCGTTCTTCGCTGCCGTGGATGTTATCGAAGGCCAGGTTGCTGAGCACCACGTCGAACGAATCGGGCGGAAAAGGGAGATGCCGTGCATCGGCATCTACGAGATCGACACGTTCGCTGACCCCCTCGGCCATCGCGTTACCCTCAGCGCTGGCCCGGGTGTTCCCCGTCTGGTCACGCAGACGCCAGATATCGGCTCCGGTGGCACGACCTCGGGGGAGGCGGTGGGCGGCCGAGATGAGGACGGCGCCCCGGCCGCAACCGATGTCGAGTACGTCCTCGTCGCCCCGGAGATCGAGTTCATCGAGCAACTCCTTCCAGACCGACAGTTTGCCCGGACCGGTGCTGTAGAAGTAGCCCGCAGCGAATCCGAGCACGGCGACGATCCCCACCTTCGCCACAGAGCCGGCCAGGCGCTTGTCTCGTCTCTTCGCCCACCGGTCACCAGCCAGCAGACCGGCTCCGGCCAGGAGGAAGATAGGAATGCCGCCGTACCCTCCATCGACGCCGTATCTGGCTCGATCTCGCCTCATGTCACTGAGTGTGCCAGCTACCGCAGCCGATCATCCACAACGTCTGGCGTAGTCATGATGACGGCACGCCCGGACGAGGCACGGTTCCGCGAGTTCATGTACTCACTGGTACAGCGGTTCTCCAGGCCGATTCACGGCTCGTGGCACGAGCGGACGTTCCTGGGGGAACGTCGGTGCGAGATCGCTGGCAGATAGAGACGAGCGCCAGGGCAGCGGCGGCCGTCAGTTGATGTCGAACTCGTTGCCCTCAGGGTCTTTCATCGCGACTGCGTAGTGGTCGAGGCCTTCGGTGTTCAGGACACCGACGAGCAGGGCACCGAGATCGGCCAGACGGGCCGCCTCCGCGTCGACACGCTGCCTGCGCGTCTCGATCGGAACCGCGCGGCCGCCACTGACACCGATATCGAGGTGCAGCCGGTTCTTGGCCGCTTTGCGCTCCGGTACCACCTGGAACCAGATCCGCGGCCCCCGCCCGCCGGGATCGACGATGCGGTCCGCGCCAGTGCCCAGCTCGTCTTCCGGCACTCCGACGTCACGCCAGTACGCATCCCAGCTGGCGAAGCCATCTGGGGGCGGTTCAAGCTCGTATCCCAGCGCGGCGGCCCAGAAGCGCGCGAGCGGCTCAGGGTCAGCGCAGTCGATCACCAACTGAAAGCTCACGGCCATCGGTCTCTCCCCGGGTGCTGGCAAACTGTCGTCGCCAGTATGCAGGGAACCTCTGACACCGGCCCGCCCGCCGGCGGCAGTCGAGGATGTTCGCCGCTTAACGAGAAAGCTGCGCTCGCGCTCGCCCTGAGCAATAGAGCCGCCTAATGCTCGGCATGTCTCACCGCGCATCATTGCCGCTGGTTTTCGCGGTGGTATTCGGCAGATGATGACAAGCCTGGACTGCAGGACCGGGACGCCTGCGGCAGTTTGGAGACCCGGGGGATGTATTTACGAATTGATGACATTACCGAAACTCGCAGGCAAACAAGCTGCGTAACGTTTGATCCGGAGGAATGGAACTCGGGTAAGAGCGCTATCCTGATGGCGCGCCGCTGCGCACGCCAAACAATCGGGGAATTAAGGTCATGAGTAAGCAGGCCGGCCCAGGGGCTGCGGTCCCGCGGATCTGGATGCTGGGCGCTGACCGCAGTTATGCGGCAGCGCATGACCGGATCGGCCGGACCGCCGCGGCCGGGAAGACGCCCTGGCTGCCGGCTGAGGGGAAGCCGGCTAAGGGGAGGCCGGCTGAGGGCGAGGACCTGGCCGGCGCGCTTGTGCCGATGGTCCCCGGCGAGCACCCGGCATGACCGCGATTGTCGCGCATCAGAGCAGGGAGACGCGGGCGCGTCCGGCCTCTGGCCAGGTGCTGCCCGGGGAGTTCGTTCTGCAGGACGGCACGCCGGCGATGATCTGGCCGCTGCTGCCCACCGATGCCGAGACGCTGCGCGACGTGTTCCGCCGCCTGTCGCCCGGATCGCGCTATCACCGGTTCCTCCAGGTGCTCGATCAACTCGATGATCCGATGATCCGGCTGCTTGTCGACAGCGTTGACGGGGTGCATCACATTGCGCTCTTGCTTATCGTGCTGCCGCCAGCGGGCGAGGAGGAGCTGATCGGGGTCGCCCATCTCGTGCAGTATCCCGATGATCCGGCCACCGCCGATATCGCCGTTACCGTCGTGGACGACTGGCAAGGACGCGGCGCCGGCACGGCACTCTGCTCGGCGCTGCTGGCGCGGCGCCCGGCGGCGGTCACACGGCTGCGCACGCCCGTCGAAGCCGGCAACCGCGCGTCGCTGGCCCTGCTCGCCGGGGCCGGGCGCGTGTCGCCGGGCCTGCCTGAGCGGGGCGTGCTCGATGTCACGGTTGACCTCCCCGCGGCGACCCGGGCGCGTGGCACGGTGCAGAAGGTCGCTGACCTCTGGGCGCAGGGCATGCGGAAGCTCATTGACCAGACTTACATGTTCCCCCCGCTGCCGCCGGTCGGCCTGTTCCCGGCGGTTGATCGCTACTTCGAGTTCGTGCAGCGGATGGCGGAGATGAACCGCGATCTCACCGTCGAGTGGGTGCAGGCGGCGAGCGCGCTGTCTGGTGTGGCCTGTGAGCAGGCCCCGGCCGAGTCGGCCGGTGACGTCGTGCGTGAGCGGGCCGCCACGGCCGGGCGGTAGGAGCCCGGCCCGACTCGGCGCACGCTCGAGCTTGCCGGGGTCCCTGCCGTGCAGGATCAGGGCGGCGCCGGCGGCGGCGAGATGGTGCGCGAGGGCGCGGCCGAGGCCGTCGGTGGCGCCCGTGATGAGGATCGTCGGGCTGGCGGTCATGTGCGCTTCCTTCGGCTGGCGTGCAGTGCGGGCTCACCGGATCCGGATGGCGGCCCGGCCAGGACCGTGGTCAGTTCGTCGGCCAGCTTGTTGTCGAGGGCCTGGCCGGTGGCGAGCAGCCGGTACCAGATCACGCCGAACACAATGTCGGCGATGGTGCCCGCCGGGACGCCGGCCGGGAGCTCGCCGCGGGCCTGCGCCCGGTCGAGGATGACCGCGAGGGCATCGCGGCGGCGCTGCAGGAACGCGGTGCGGAAACGCTGCCCGAACGCGTCGTCGATCTGGGCCCTGGCCATCAGGGCGCGCAGCACGTCGGTGAGCTGCCGCCGGCGGCCGAGGGCGAAGCTGGCGGTGAGGAACGCCCTCAGGTCAGCCCGGTAGCTACCCTCGTCCGGGATCGGGACATGCAGGTCGGCCTCGCCGGCGCCGGCTTCCAGCAGCACGTCGTCCTTGGATGGCCACCAGCGGTAGATCGTCTGCTTGCCGGCCCCGGAACGGGCGGCGATCCCGTCGATCGTGAGCCGCGCGTAGCCGGCCTCGGCGGTGAGCTCGAGCGCGGCGGCCAGGATCGCCTGACGGGCTTCCTCGCTGCGCTTGCGGCCCGGCCGGGCCGGGTCTAGCTGGTCGGTCATGAAGCCATTCTACTTTAATTCGAGACGAGACGTCTAGGTTCGATTTAACAGAGAGGAAGCGCCTGCATCATAGGACGCGTGTCCGGCAGGTCGCGGGCCGGAACGATGTGTCAGCCCGGCCGTTCCGCCGAAGGCGCGCCGCCAATGAGATCCCGCACCCGATTCCAGCGTGCCTGGTAACGCTCGCCGTAGCGATCTGCGGCGCGCGCGGCACGCCGGGGCCGGCTGGCGTAGCGGTGCGCCGCCCACCACGACCCTGGCTTGGCCAGCCTGATCGCGCCGACGAGGGCAGCGAAGCCGATGACGACGCCGACAACACCGGTCGGGATCTTTCCCTTGAGTACGCATATCACGCAAAGCAGGAGCTCGACGGCGAGGACGAAGACCGACCACCACCATGCCAACGTGCCGGCGCGGCCGGTCACGAAGCTGGTTCCGCCGAGAAGCGCTCCAGTGATCACCAGAACGCAGAAGATGGCATCAACTGACTTGCGTCCCTCGCTGGTCCAGTAGACGTCTTCGAGCTGCAGCCAGAGCGCGAATTCGTCGATTGTGAGGCCGACGCCCACCCCGAAGATGGCGGCGGCGGTGTCGAGGGCCGCTCCCCCCGGCCGCTGGGACACCAGGGCGATGCCCGTGCCGATGATGATCAGTATTCCGAAAACCTGGTGATGAACGTGAGTGCCGGCAATCCGGACGTTACCCAGCCCGGCACGGCGGCCGGCGCCTGATCGGATCAGCCTGGTCACGGTTCTGGTGACGAGAAAAGTGACCAGTATCGCCAGGAACATCCACAGCATGGGCCGCAATGAAGATCCGCCCGCGCGGGCCGGGGGCCCTGAAGCGAGAAGCTGACCGACGGAGTCAGCATCGACTCGCATGGCGCCCTCCCGCATCTGCCGCCTGGTGCCGCAGAAGATCGCGGCGACCTGGCAAGCTAAGCGCCGGCGGCGCGCCGAGTATGGCGCAGGCGGCCGCGGTGGCGGACAGCTTCCCCTGGGCGCTTCTTCGTCTCTGGTGCAGATTTCCGGATCTCATGTCAGCTTCCTGGGTCTGTCCGCCGTGGCGTGGCGGGGGGAATTCTGGCTGTGGCCGGGCATGGTCAGGGGTGCTCACTGGGATGGTGGCCGGAAGCGCCCGTCGCAGGCTGCGGCCCCTGACGAGCCGGCCGGATGGCAGCCGCAGCACGCCAGCACCGGCCGGGTCCCACGTGCCGGTCACCAGGCCACCCTAGGCAAGGGACGCGAAGTGCTCTAGCCCTCGGCGAAAGTTCGCGTGCTGTGCCTGGTAGATACAAGAGCGGGACTTCGGTCTTTGGGTGTCGTCGGCTAGGCATGTGGATATATCTAGCTCGTACGGAGGCCTACCGCCGGGACGTGCCGGACGCCGAGGTCCATCTCCTTGACGCCGGCCATTTCGCCCCGGACGAGCAGCCCGACCGGATCGCGGAGCTCACCCGGCAGTTCCTGCGCGTCTCACTGCCCGGATAGCTACCCCATGGAACAGGCGATCGGTGACTGAGTACCGCGCATCATTCGATGCCACCATCAGGTTCAGCAACGGCGGTGACCTGACCGCTCACGCCGGAAGACGGCACTTCCTGACCCGCGCGGGCGCAGCCTGGCTCGCCGCCCATGACGCAGCGCTGGTCGGCATCGACGCGCTGAACATCGACGACACCGCCGACGGTGAGCGACCCGCGCACACACTGCTGCTCGCGGCCGGCGTTCCCGTCGTCGAGCATCTGACCGGCCTGGAGCAACTGCCGCCAACCGGTGCCCGGTTTACCGCGGTGCCGTTGCGCATCGAAAAATTCGGCACCATCCCCGTGCGCGCCTTCGCCCGGCTACCCGGGTAACGCGCCCAGCGAGGGCACGAACGCGCGCCGGAGTCCCGCCCGGGTCAGGCCGCGAAGCGGCTGAACGCGTCGAGCAGGCAGTCGCGGGTTGCATCGCCGCCAAGGTGGCCGGAGTTCTCGAAGACGTGAAGCCGCGCGGCCGGCCATGCGCGGGACAGCTCCCATGCGGTGTCCAGCGGAGCGCTCATGTCGAGCCGGCCGTGGAGCAGCACGCCGGGGATCGAGGCCAGCCGGCCGGCCTCCCGGATCAGCACGCCGTCCTCCAGCCAGGCACCCTGCGAGAAGTAGTGCGCACAGATCCGGACCAGGGCGAGCCGGTCCGGCGAGGGAGGGCCGCCCCAGACGGCGACGCTCGTCTCCCCGGAGAGCACCGCGTCTTCCCAGGCGCACCAGTCGGCGGTCGCTTTCTCCCGGGCCGCGGTGTCCGGATGCGAGGTCAGCCGGGCGTAGGCCGCGAGGATGTCATCATCGCGAGATACCCCCGACCCGGCCACGAACCGCTCCCACTGTTCGGGGAAGAAACGGCCCACCCCGCGGTACAGCCAGTCGATCTCGGAGCGCCGTGTCGTGGTCACGGCGGAAAGGGCGATCTCCGAGACGCGCGCCGGGTACCGCTCGGCGTAGGCCAGCGCCAGCGTGCAGCCCCACGAGGCACCGCTCAGCAGCCACCGCTCGATGCTCAGGTGCGCGCGCAGCCGCTCCATGTCCGCGATCAGGTGCTCGGTGGTGTTGACGCTCAGGTCGGCGGCCAGATCGCTGGCGTGCGGCGTGCTGCGACCGCAGCCGCGCTGGTCGAAAAGGACAATCCGGTAGCGATCCGGGTCGAAGGTCCGGCCCTGTCCCGGCCGGCAGGCCCCGCCGGGCCCGCCATGAACGATCACGGCGGGCTTGCCGTCCGGGTTCCCGCACGTTTCCCAGTACACGAGGTTGCGGTCACCGGCATCGAGCATGCCCTTGTCATACGGCACGGTCGCTGGATACAACTCGCCCACCGCAGGAACAGTAGTACGTCTAAGCCGCTGCCGCCTAACGGGCCATGTCCATCAGGACCGAGCCTCGTGACCACGACCGTTATGGCCGGCCAGCGATCACAGGTCACCCGAATTTAGGCTCCGCCAGAACACGCGGTCCTGGGCGTTACGCCTGATCTGGCCACTTGCGCCCCGGTGCGGGCGGGCTCGGGCCCGGTATTCCTGCAGGGCGGAAAGCCTACGCTGGGGGTGTGAGCGTAAAGCTGCCCGCGGTGGCCGGGGCCCGGATGGCGGCGCTGCGGTCCAGCGGCACGTGGGGGTCCGCGCTGACCGCGGACGAGTTCGCCGCCATCCGCAGCGTGGGCTTCGAGCCCGTCGGCCAGGTGTTCGGGGCGGCCGTCTACAGCGCCGGGTCTGCCAGCGGGTATAGCTGCCCGGGGGCGCCGGGACCGGCCGGCGGCGGGCCGCCGCCCCGGCCGGCGGCTCAGGTGTCCGGGCGGGGCGGCGCGGGGTCGTTCGGCCCGCTCGTGCAGACCATGGATCAGGCGCGGCACACGGCCGTCGGCCGGATGATCACCGAGTGCGCGGAGCTTGGCGGGCACGGGGTGGTCGGCGTCCGGGTGTCCCGGGGCACGTTCCCCCTCGGCGGCCCGCAGTTCATCGTCATCGGCACGGCGGTCCGCGCGCCGGGTGCCGCGGACGGGCCACCGGTGCCCTTCACCGCTGGGATGTCCGGGCAGGATTTCGCGAAGCTGATGATGGCGGGCTGGGTGCCGGCGGGGCTCGTCCTCGGCATCTCGATCGGGTCGCGGCACGATGACCGGAGCATCGGCCGCCAGGCGCGCTGGGGCTCGGGCAACGCCGAGGTCGCCGGCTGGACCGAGCTGGTCAGCCGGGTGCGGCAGGACGCCCGGCGCCAGCTGGAAAGGGACGTCAGCCGGCTCGGTGCCGAGGGCGTGGTGATCGCCACGATGCAGATGCGGGTACGCGCGCGGGACTGCCCGGCAACGGTCGCCCGCCGCGACCACATCGTGGAGGCCACCCTCATCGGCACCGCCGTCGCCCGGTTCTCCCGTGCCAAGCAGCGTCATGACGGTCCGGCCCTGGCCATCATGTCGCTCGACCCGCAGCGGCGCCAGGCCGCCCGGATCCGGATCTAGCGGCTGCGTAGCCCGGCTGCAGGAGGCGGATGCAACCGCCAGTGCGGGGCTGGCGTCCAAGTGGTGTGAGACTGAGAAAGGCGGGTCCGTTCCTCCTTGTCCTGGGCGCGGTGCTGGCGGTGAGCTGCAGCGGGGTGACGTCCGCACCACACGCGGTGCGGTCCTCCGGCACGCCGGCCCTCAGCAGCCGGCTGACCGGGACGCCGGAGCAGCGCGCCGTGGCCGGCGCCAAGGCGATCTTCGGGGAGTTCGCGCCGCCGCCTGGCGCGGTCCGTCTGGCGAAGCAGCCGGCGCTGCCCGGCGGGTGGGGCAGGTACCCGGGTGCGGGCCCGGCGAGCTGAGACTCCGCCGAGTGCTTGCTCCCTCGGCGCCTGAGTTCCGCCTGGCCCATCCGTACAGAGTGAAAAGGCAACCAGGTGATACATCCCGGCCGAAGAGAGCTGACCGGCCAAGGACAACGCTGTGCGGATACTGCCCCGGCGAAGCTCCCGGGAGATCGCGGGGCCGTCAGTCGGCTGAGCCGGCGCGTTAACGGGTACCTGTGATGTAGTCGGTCAATAACGGGTACCTGTGATGTAGTCGGTCAATGCGGCTCGCTCGGTCTCGAGCTCGCTGATACGGTTCTTCACCACGTCGCCGATGCTCACAATCCCCCGCAAGCCGCCGTCCGCCACGACCGGCACGTGCCGCACCCGGTGCTCGGTCATCATGCGCATGACCTCCTCGATCGGGGTCTGTGGCGTGACCGTGCGCACCTCGGCCGTATAGATAGCCGTGACCGGCTCAGACAGCACCGCGGCGCCCCGATCGGCCAGCGCCCGGACGATGTCCCGCTCGCTGGCGATCCCGTCGACCGAGGTGCCGTCGCGAGAGACGACGACAACACCGATCCGGTGTTCGGCGAGCACCGCCAGAATGCGCCGTACCCTCGTGTCCGGGGTGACGGTGACGACGTGCGTGCCCTTGATGCGAAGTACATCGCTGATACGCATCCGGTCCTCCCAGGCACCAGCCGGGCCTGGCCTGATCGCGTGCCCGTCGGCATCTCTCAGGCTATTTACTTCAGCGCCCAGTTGCCAGGGAGGTGACCGGCGGTGATTCCAGAG
This sequence comes from Actinomycetota bacterium, assembly GCA_003164955.1. Lineage (GTDB taxonomy): Bacteria > Actinomycetota > Actinomycetes > Streptosporangiales > Streptosporangiaceae > Bog-532. Next base: position 10,511 of record PLRW01000342.1, on the reverse strand, counting down.
CACTGGCTTGCTGATGATCTCCTGGTCCTGGGCAGCGGGAACGTCGTGCATCTGGCGGCAACGCGATGATGCCCGTCGAGGACAGCCGGGACCGGGTCAGTCCTCGACGACGTCGATTTCTGGTGGCGGGCGCCGGAACCCTCTGGTCAGGTAGGTGAGGTAGAGGACGCCACAGGCGAGCCAGGTGACCCCGAGCAGCTTGGCCTTGCCGTCGAGGTGCAGCAGAAGGTACACGTCGACCACGGCGCCGATCGCCGGGAAGACGACATGGGCCACGACCCGCTGCGATGGGCCGTGCTCGCGCTGCTGGCGGATGAACATGGCGATCACGCAGAGGTTCACGCACGTGAACGCGCTGAACGCGCCGAAGTTGATGAAGGAGGTCGAGGTGGCCACGCTCAGCTTGAGGGCGATGAGCCCGACCACCCCGGCCAGCAGCACGTTGATCGCCGGCGTATGGAACCTGGGGTGGAGGTAGCCGAAGATCCGCTTGGGGAAGACGGAGTCGCGGCCCATGGCGTAAAGCAGGCGCGCCACGCTGGTCTGGGCGGCCAGGCCGGAGGCAAACTGGGTGACGACCAGGCCGGCGAGGAACAGGGAGGAGAACAAGTCTCCGCCGATGGTCCTGGCGATCGTGAAGGCCGCCGAGCTCGTGTCGGCGAAGGACCCGCCCGGGTGCACGAGCTGGGTCGAGTAGGTGACGACGAGGAAGATGCCGCCACCGATCAGCAGGACGAGCAGGATGGCCCGCGGGATCGTTTTCCTCGGCTCAATGGTCTCCTCGGTCAGCGTGGTGATCGCGTCGAAGCCTAAGAACGAATAGGCGGCCAGGGCGGCGCCGGCCGACACCCCTGAGATGGTCGTCCGCGGATTGAGGAAGGGGGTGCTGCTGAGCAGCGCCCCGGCGCCGCCGGTGTGGAACACGTGGCGCAAAGACAGCGCCACGAAGATGGCCAGCACGAGGATCTGGAAGATCATGAGGAGCAGGTTGGCGTTGGCCGCCGCCTTGATGCCAATGACGTTGAGGATCGAGGTGATGACGATGAAGCCCACGATCCACATCCAGTTCGGAACTCCGGGGAACTTGGCCGACAGGAAGGCGGCCCCGATGAGCCAGATGACCATGGGCAGGAAGAAGTAGTCGAGCAGGACAGCCCAGCCGACGAGGAAGCCGACGCGGGAGTCGATCGCCCGCCTGGTGTAGGTGTAGGCCGAGCCGGCGACCGGGAACCTGGCCGACATCTTGCCGTAGCTCATAGCCGTGAAGAGCAGGGCGACAAGGGCGAGCAGATACCCGGTCGGCACCGTGCCGTTGGTCTTCATGGCGAGCACCCCGAAGGTGCCGAGCACGATCATCGGGGCCAGGTAGGCCAGACCGAACAGGACGACGGACCGCAGGCCGAGCGACCGCTTCAGCGTCACCACATTCGTGTCCGCCGGCGCGTTGACGGTGATGGTGCTGCCCTCCTCCGGATCGGTGGCTGGGCCCGGTCGCAGGTCGTCGCCTGGGCCGGGCCGGGTGATCCCGGCGGCGGCACGACGGCGGTTAACGTGCTAATGCATCAGGTTGCCGACGATCCCAGCCGTCCGGTCCCGTTCCTTGTCACGCCAGCGCGGACATCGCGGTGATGTAGCCGGTGCCGGTCAGGGCCCCTCCAGATGCTTTGGCATCGGCACGTGCCTCATTGGTGACGTGGCCCGTTTTATTCACCAGATCAAGCCCGTGTTAGGTGTCCAGCCGATGCAGGTAAATATTGGATGAAATGGGTGACACCACACCCCACGCTGAGCCGTGAACTCCCCGACCGGACCCTGATCCTCCACCCGGCATCCGCGCCATCGCCCGCAGTCCACGGCGGCGGCGCGGATGCCGCCATCTGCCCCAGAAGCCAGAACAGGCTGATAGGTACCCGGCGCTGCGCTTACGGGCCGAGGACTCGGCGCAGGCCGCGGTCCAGACGAGGTGCGGTTCGCGTCCGAGCATCATCACGGATCTCGCCGAACGGCTCAAACCCTGCGCCGGGCGCTCTTAACCCGCTGGCGGCGTGCCCTGGAGAGTGCTGGCCTACGGTTCGGCCGGCACGGCGGGAGGGCCGTACTCCGGTGTCCAGATCGCGGCGTCCACCGCCGCCGCTGCCTGGTCGCGGCTCACCATCGGTGCCACGCCGGATGCGGAGGCCTCGCATGCGACCGCGATCGCGACGGCCCGCGAGATGGGCCGGAGCTCAGCGAGGCTGGGGTAGAGCGCGCCCTCGGCGAGCCGGTCTGTGTCGACCATGCCGGCCAGTGTGGTGGCCGCCACGAGGAACATGCGGTCGGTGACTTCCCGTGCCCGCGACGCGATCACGCCGAGGCCCACTCCTGGGAAGATGAACACGTTGTTCGCCTGCCCGATCACACGGACGCGGCCTTCGACCCGCACCGGGTCGAAGGCACTGCCGGTTGCCACCAGCGCGCGCCCGTCACTCCAGGCGAGCACATCGGCCGGGGTCGCTTCGGATTTTTGGGTCGGGTTGGACAGCGGCAGCACGATTGGCGCCGGGGTGCGGGCGGCCATTTCGCGGATCACCGGCTCGGTGAAGGCGCCCGGGGTCGCTGACGTGCCGATCAGGATGGTCGGGGCCATCTGCCGCACGACGGTTTCGAGGTCGTAATGGCTGGCGGCCGCGAAGCCGCACGCGGCCAGTTCGGGCGCGGGCAGCGCGAACGGGCGCTTGTCCTCGTCCACGTGGTCGCGCCCGTCGAAGATGAGACCGCGCGAGTCCAGCATGATGACCGCCCGGCGAAGGCTGGCTCCCGGGTCCTGCTCACGGATGACCGTCTCGGCCAGGCGCGCGATGCCAGTGCCGGCCGCGCCCGCGCCTACGAAAACCAGTCGCTGAGCGGCCAGCGGCTCGCCACGCAGCCGCAGCGCGGCCAGCAGCCCGGCCACGACGACCGCAGCGGTGCCCTGGATGTCGTCGTTGAAGCTCGCGATGCGCTGCCGGTAGCGGCCGAGCAGCCGGATCGCGTTGTGCTGCTTGAAGTCCTCCCACTGCAGCACGGCGGCGGGGTAGACCTCGGCCACGGCGCTGACGAATGCCTCGATGAGCGCGTCGTAGTCGGCACCGCGCAGGCGCGGCTTCGGATAGCCGAGGTAAAGCGGGTCGCGCAGCAGGTCTTCATTGTCTGTGCCGACGTCGAGCGAGATCGGCAGGGTTACGCCGGGATGCACGCCAGCGCCTGCAGAGTAGAGCGCGAGCTTTCCCACCGGGATGCCCATGCCACCGGCTCCCTGGTCGCCCAGCCCCAGGATCCGCTCGTTATCGGTGGCGACGATCAGCCGGATGCCCGGCCGGCCGACGTTACGGAGCAGCTCGGGGATGCGGTCAATGTCGTCGGGAGTGATCCACAGGCCGCGCGGACGGCGTTGAATGTGGCTGAACGTGCGGCACGCTTCGCCGACCGTCGGGGTGTAGATGATCGGCGCGAATTCCTCGATGTGGTCGACGAGCAGCCGGTAGAAGAGCGTCTCGTTGCGGTCGTGCAGCGCAACGAGCCCGATGTACTTCTCCAGATCATCGGTCTTGCGGCGGACATGCTCAAGTTCAAGCTCCACCTGCTCCTCGATGGTGGCCACGCGCCAGGGCAGCAGCCCGCGAAGGCCGAGCTCATCTCGTTCCGCATAGGTAAAGGCGACACCCTTGTTCAGGGCCGCCTGATCAAGGATTTGCGCGCCGAGCACCTGCTCCGTCGCCGGGGCCGTCCTGGCCCTGCTGCCGTTGGAGTTCATCTGGCCTCCTGAACTGGCCGCTTCGGGGACTGTCTGCCGAAGCGGGTGGGTCTGGCGATCAGCTCGAGTGAGCGGCCGCTGGTTTTCGGGCCGCCCAGGGCGATCAGGCCCGCTAGCACCCCGGTGATTCCGATGACGGCGAACCCGAGGAAGAACGTGGTGCCGGATATCAGCGTGGGCAGCAGCAGGGCGCCTACTGCCCCGCCCAGGTGCCCGCCTCCGTCAGCCAGGGCGAACCCGCGGGCCCGCAGGCGGGTCGGGAAGTTCTCGGCGGTGAAGGTGTAGGCCACCTGGAGGTAGGAACCCAGGGCCAGCGACGCCAGGAACGAGCCGGCCGTCACGACCGCGCCGTTGGCCAGGGTCCCGATCAGCAGCATCCCGATCAGCCACAGGACCGTGGCGCCGAGGATCAGGTACTTGCGCTCGACCTTGTCGGCCGTCAGGATCATGATCCCCGCTCCCGCCGGGTACCCGATCGCTCCGACCGCAAGGTACAGGATCGAACTGCCGATCCCCAGGCCGTGCGCGGAGAGCAGGGTCGCAGCGTCCCCCAGGAACCCGTAGTTGCCGATGTACCACAGGAACCACATGGTGATCATGGCCAGGACCGCCAGGCCGTACCGTCCGTGCGTCAGCTCGTACACGGTGCTGACCCGATGCTGGTCGTCGCCGGCCGGCCGGCTGCCCCCGGGCGCCGCGGAGACCGGCCCGGACGCCTGCCCGGCCGGGTGCGGCGCCGCGGCCGCCCCCAGTTCCTGCGGGTCGAAGCGCTGCTCCATCGATCCGACCATGGCCTCGGCCTTGTCGAGGTGCCCGTGGTGAATCAGCCATCGGGGTGACTCCGGCAGCCGCAGCCCGAACAGCACGCCCGCCAAGCCTATCAGTGCGCCGATGCCAAACAGGAGCCGCCAGCCGATATAGAAGTGCGGTACCAGGGCGAGGGCCACGAACGGCGTGATGGCCTGCCCCATGATGCCGATCATGAACATCGTCACCGAGATACGGCCCCGCTGTGAGGGAGGGGAGAGCTCCCCCACGTACGTCGACGCCAGGTTGAGAGCCGCGCCGACGCCCATACCGGTCAGGAAGCGCCAGATCGACAGCGAGACGATCCCCGTCGCGAACGCGGTGCCCAGGGACCCCAGGCCGGACACGAGCAGCGAGGTAAGGAACGCAAGCCGGCGGCCCCGCCGGTCTGCGAGCGCCCCGATGAGGTTCGACCCCACGATGTAGCCGACCAGCCCGATAGCTATCGCCACGAACTTCACGTCGTTGGAGCTCAGGGAGAACTGCTTGACGATGGCCGGCAGCCCAAAGCCGATGTCGGTAATGTCGTAGAAGACGAAGAAGTAGGCTAGCCCCAGCACGAAAAGGTCGAGGCGGGGCAGCGGCCACCCCGGCAGCCGGTCCATACGGTCCAGCAGCGTCTGGCCCCGTGCCGCTCGGCCGGCCTGACCTTCCGTCCCGGCGGCTGGCGCGCTCATCGCGCAGCCCGGCCGGTTGCTTCCGGCCCGATGACCCCGGCAGGGACAGTCAAGCCCCGCGCACGCGCCGGAACGGCGGCTGCCGGAGGGACTGGCGGAACCGTCAGTTCCGAGGACCTGTTCATCATCGATACCGGCCCCTTCTCAAAGCGTGAGCACGCCGTTGTTGTGAGCAGATCGCCGTAGGAGAGGTATTCTGCCCTGCCGGTTCCCGCCGTCTTTTGACCCTTTAGCGTCACTTCCGGCGCAGGTCTATGAAGGCATTAAAAAATCCGGGCCCTACCGCCACATGCGCAACACCGTGCGAATGCAGCTGCCGGGGTCCGGAGCAATAGCGGTGATGGTACGCTTTCCTTCCACTCGCGCATAGGGCCTCACGGGACCGAATAACCAGCTTCTCGAGCCAAGGGGCGGCGCGGGCACTGCGGCGGCGATCCGGACAGCCTGCCGACGCTCGGTACTGGTCCGCGTTCCCCCCCGCCGGCAGCACGCCCACTGCGGTGAGGACCGAGCTAGCATGGCCACCGTTCCGCGCCGGCCCGCGCGGCCGGCGCCCGGCCATCTGCCCGCAGGCTGTAGCCCTCTGGGAGGGCGTTGATCCGGATGTCGGGAAACAACGGCGCAATGCGCTATTTAACGCACTCAATTCGGCAAGTCCGTGTGCTGATTGGTTATGTCGTGCTGATGTCAGGCGGCGTGCGGGGATATCGCCACGATCAGGTCGGCGTCGAGGGCTGCGGAGATCCGCTCGAGCAGGGGGATGGTGGGGATGACACCGCCTGCCTCCAGACGGGAAAGCGCGGGCTGGGTCATGCCGGCCCGGTCGGCGAGTTCGACCTGTGACAGGCCCAGGGCCAGACGGCGGTCGCGGACGGCCTGGCCGATGAGGAAGGCGCGCTGAGCCTCGGCGTAGCCCTCGCGATAGCCCTGGCTCTTACGCCGCCCGCGAGCCAGGTCGTCGTAGGAAGAGTGATCGCTGGTCATTTCGGGGCACCTCTCGGTCGTACGTTTCGTGGGCGGGACCGTGCTCGGCCTCGCCGACTTTCTGGGCTTGCACGGCGCGAGCGACTTCGGCGGTTTCGGCGTTGCGGGTCTTGCGAAAGACGGTGAGGAGGATGACTCTCCGCCCGGGCGGAGAGTCAGTACGTGACGCGGGTCTGCTGGGCCGGTAAGTGAAACCGGAGCTCGCGGACCTTGCCGCCGAGATGGCGGGTGTACGGTTCTCCGAGATCCTCCGCGTACTCTGCGAGTAGGGCGACGTGAAAGTCCACCCGGCCGAAGTCGCGATCGCTCAGCTCTGCGAGCCAGGACCGGACTTCAGGCTCGACTTCAACCGCATACAAGCCTGCCATGCATCGAAAGCTATATGCATCGGATGCTATAGGCAAGCAGATTTATCGCTGGACTGCTGGCGTTCGCCATCAGGTACCAGAGATTCGCCGCGATGCAGATGCGGGTGCGCGCGGGACTGCCCGGCAACGGCCGGCCGCCGCGACCACATCGTGGAGGCCACCCTCATCGGCTGCGAGCCTTACCGCTGCGTCCCGGATCCCGTTCGTCTCGCCGACCTGATCGCCAGCCGTCGCAATCGTCCCAGCGAAGCGTCCGCGATCCGTGTCTACCGTGGCCAGCCGAGCCCGCAACCGGAGCCGCTAATCCCCCGATCAGCTAAACACCCCCCACCGACATTCCTGCGGCGTTTTCCACCGGCGGCCGTCCTTCGCTGGCGTTGTCCACAGCGCCTCTTTCGCCGTGTCGCTGCTCCGTCCTTTCCGGCGATTGTCGTGTCCGGAGGTGGTGCCCATGCGCGCCAAGGACGTCCTGGGGCGGAACGGGGAGCAGGCCGCGGCCGATTACCTGGAGACCGAGGGTTTCCGGATACTCGCGCGGAACTGGCGCTGCGCTGACGGCGAGATCGACATCGTGGCCGTGGACCGGCTCACGTTCGTCGTCTGCGAGGTCAAGACGCGCTCCAGTAACCGGTATGGGACCCCGCTTGAGTCCGTGAGCCAGCCGAAGCGCGGCCGGCTCCGGCGGCTCGCGCTGCGCTGGCTGGCCGCTTACGGCGTGCACTTCGACGAGGTGCGGGTCGACGTGGTGGGGGTCACTCGCGAACCGGCCGGCGGGTTCACCATCGAGCATGTCCGGGGGGTGGGCTAGATGGCGCTGGCCCGCACGCACTCGGTCGCCCTGATGGGCGTGCACGGCCATCTCGTGGAGGTGGAGGCGGACATCGCCAACGGGCTGGTCGGCATGGTCCTGGTGGGCCTGCCCGACACCGCGCTGCGTGAGGCCCGGGACCGGATCCGGTCGGCGATTGTCAACAGCGGTGAGCAGTGGCCGCAGCGCCGTATCACGGTCGGGCTGTCCCCGGCCAGCCTGCCGAAGCGCGGCAGCGGCTTCGATCTGGCCATCGCGGTGGCCGTCCTGGCGGCCGCCGGCGTCGTCAGGGCCGCCGCCCTGGCCGGCACGATGTTCCTGGGCGAGCTCGGCCTCGACGGGCAGTTGCGCCCGGTACGCGGCGTGCTGCCCGCGGCGGTCGCGGCCGCGGCGGCGGGCTTCCGTGACGTGGTGGTGGCCCGCGCCAACGCGCAGGAAGCCGCGCTCGTCCCCGGCCTGCGCGTGGTGTCCGCCCCGGCCCTGGCGGCGCTCCTGACGTGGCTGCGCGGCGAGCCCCCGGCCGGCGGCCCGGCCGTCGAGGAACTCGCCGGGGGGGCGATAACGCCGCTACCGGGCCCGGCTCCCGCCGTCCCGGGCGCCGGTGGTGAGGCGTCTCCGGGGGAGCCAGCGGCTTCTTCCGTCCCGCGGCCGGACCTGTCGGACGTCCTGGGCCAGCCGGTCGCGCGGCGGGCGGCCGAGATCTGCGCCGCCGGCGGTCATCACCTGTCGCTGCTCGGGCCCCCGGGAGCAGGCAAGACGATGCTCGCCGAGCGGCTTCCGACGATCTTGCCCCGGCTCGACGCCGGGGCGGCCCTCGAGGTGACGTCGATTCACTCGGTCGCGGGCACGCTGCCGGAGGCGTGCCCGCTGATGACCGGGCCGCCCTTCTGCGGACCGCATCACACGGCGACGAAGGCGGCCATCGTGGGCGGGGGCAGCGGCGTCATCTATCCCGGCGCCGCGTCTCTCGCGCACCGGGGAGTCCTGTTTCTCGACGAGGCACCCGAGTTTGGCCGCGAGGTGCTGGACGCGCTGCGCCAGCCGCTCGAATCGGGAGAAGTCGTGATCGCCCGGTCCGGGATCACGGCGCGGTTCCCGGCGAGGTTCACGCTCGTACTGGCCGCGAACCCGTGCCCGTGCGCCAAGGCGGCCGCGTCGCCGCGGACCGCGTGCTCGTGCAGCCCCACCGCCAAGCGCCGCTACCTCGGCCGCCTGTCCGGGCCGTTGCTGGACCGGGTCGATGTCAAGGTCGAACTGCTCCCCGTCGGGCGCGCGGAGCTGCTGAACGACCGGAAGTTCACCGAGACGAGCAGGGCGGTGGCCGCGCGCGTCGCCCAGGCCCGTGACCGTGCGGCCCGGCGGCTCGCCGGCACGCCCTGGCGGCTCAACGCCGAGGTGCCCGGCTCCGAGCTGCGGCGCTCCTACGCGCCCGGCCGGGGCGCGCTCGCGCCGCTGGAGCGCGCCATGGAGCTCGGCGAGATCAGCGCGCGCGGCGTCGACAAGGTGGTGCGGGTGTCCTGGACCCTGGCCGACCTCGCCGGCCGGGACCGGCCGACCATCGACGAATGCGGGTACGCCCTCGGCCTGTGGCTGGGGGTGGTGAGATGATCGCCGCCCTCGACCGGCAGCGCGTCGCGCGAGCCGTCCTGACCTACCTGGCCGAGCCGGGAGACCCGGTACTCGCCGCCCTGCTCGATGTCAGTGAGCCCGCCGACATCGTCGCCGCGGTGACGGCCGGGCGCCTTCCGGCCTGGCTGGCCGGGTGCCTGTCCGCGTGGGCACCCGGGCGCCTTCCCGGGTTGCCGTCCGAGGGTCTTCCCGCGTCCCCGCCGGGGCGCCGGAGTGCGGGACCGCAGGACGCGACCCTGACGGCCGTCCCGGCCCCGGAGCGGACCCGCCGGGCTCGCCGTACGGCCGCCGCGAGGCTGGAGCACGCCTTCGGGACCTGGCGGAACAGGCTCGGTGGTGTCCCCTCCGAGATGGACCTGGCCCGGTTTCACCGGGACGGGATCCGCCTGGTCTGCCCGGGCGAACCGGAGTGGCCCACGCAGCTCGACGTGCTGGGGGCGGCCCGCCCGTACGCGCTGTGGCTGCGCGGGGAGGCTGACCTGCGTTACTGCTGCCTGCGTTCGGTGTCGGTCGTGGGGGCCCGCGCCGCGACGGCCTACGGGGCGCACGTCGGCACCGAGATGGCGGCCGCGCTGGCCGAGCGGGGCTGGACCGTGATTTCGGGCGGCGCGTACGGTATCGACGGCTGCGCGCACCGGGGTGCCCTGGCCGCGGACGGTGTCTCCATCGCCGTACTGGCCTGCGGTGTGGACCGGCCCTACCCGCCCGGCCATCAGGACCTGCTGACCGGCGTCTGCGCGCAGGGTGTGCTGGTCAGTGAATGGCCACCGGGGCAGACGCCGACGCGGCGGCGCTTCCTCATCCGGAACCGGGTGATCGGCGCGCTGTCCCGGGGCACCGTGGTGGTCGAGGCCGGGCTGCGCAGCGGCGCCCTGAACACCGCGCGCCACGCCCGGGATCTGGGCCGCCCTCTGATGGCGGTCCCGGGGCCGGTGACCTCGGAGGTGTCGGCCGGCTGCCACATGATCATGCGGGAGTGGGGCGCGGTCTGCGTGACCGGCGCCGCCGACGTCATCGAGATGCTCGCCCCGCTGGGGGAGCCCGGCGCCGGTCGGCCGCTTCCCGACCGTGGCGAACGTTCCGGCTCCGTGCAGGAGGGCCTGTGGCCCGGACCGCTCAGCGGCGGCGCTGCGAGCGGGATCAGCGGGACTGGCGCGCCCGATCGCCAGCGTGGCCCGTTGCTGGCCCGCGCCGCGCTTGACGCCCTGACCATAGATGTTCTTGAAGCCATACCCGCCCGGGGGGCCGGCCCGGCCACGATCGCGGTCGCCGCGGGCCTCAGCGTCGACGCGGTCGTGCGGTCACTCGGCCTGCTGGCGGCCGGCGGTTACGTCGAGCGCTGCGCCCGCGGCTGGCGCATCCGCACCCCGGCCGGTTAGCACCGGCGCAGGAGGAAGCAAGATGAGGACCGCGGTGAGCGAATGTGCGCAAGCGCGAGCCCCGAAACCGCGAAGGTGGCAAGCATG
>PLRW01000041.1:4340-11409 GCA_003164955.1 Actinomycetota bacterium | reverse complement strand
AGCTTGGCCGCGATCTTGGCGATCGGGAAGCCGGTCGCCTTGGAAGCCAGCGCCGACGAGCGGGACACCCGGGGGTTCATCTCGATGACGACCATGCGCCCGGTCTGCGGGTGCACCGCGAACTGGATGTTGCAGCCGCCGGTGTCCACCCCGACCGCGCGGACGATCGCGATCGCGGTGTCACGCATGCGCTGGTACTCGCGGTCGGTGAGCGTCATCGCGGGGGCCACGGTCACCGAGTCACCGGTGTGCACGCCCATCGGGTCGATGTTCTCGATCGAGCAGACCACGACCACGTTGTCGTTGCGGTCGCGCATGAGCTCGAGCTCGAACTCCTTCCAGCCGAGGATCGACTCCTCCAGCAGGACTTCGCTGGTGGGGCTCGCGTCCAGCCCGGCGCCGGCGATACGGCGCAGTTCATCGGGCGTGCGGGCGATCCCGGAGCCGGAGCCGCCCAGGGTGTAGGACGGGCGGACGACGACGGGGTAGCCGAGATGTTCGGCCGCGGCGAAGGCCCCCTCCAGGGAGTGGCAGATGCGGCTGTCCGGCACCTGGGGCACCTCACCGGGGCCGTCGCTCCCGCCACCCAGGGGCGGCAGGCTGGTCACGATCTCCTTGAATCGCTCGCGGTCCTCGCCAGCCTTGATCGCGTCGATCCGGGCCCCGATCAGCTCGGTGCCGTAGCGGGCCAGGATGCCCGCCTCGTGCAGTTCCACCGCGGCGTTCAGCGCGGTCTGGCCGCCCAGGGTGGGCAGCACCGCGTCCGGGCGCTCGATCGCGATGACCTTCTCGAGCACGTCGATCGTGATCGGCTCGACGTAGGTGGCGTCGGCGAACTCCGGGTCCGTCATGATCGTCGCCGGATTGGAGTTGACCAGGCTGACCCTGATGCCCTCCTGCTTGAGGACGCGGCACGCCTGCGTCCCGGAGTAGTCGAACTCGCAGCCCTGCCCGATCACGATCGGGCCGGACCCGATGACCAGCACCGACTTCAGGTCACTGCGACGCGGCATCACGCGCCCCCGTTCCGCATGTTCGCGCAGAAGTCGCTGAAGAGGCCGGCGGCGTCGTGCGGGCCGGGAGCCGCCTCGGGGTGGTACTGCACGCTGAAGACGGGTCGCTCCAGCATCCGCAGCCCCTCGACCACGCCGTCGTTGAGGTTGACGTGGCTGACGACCGCGGGCCCGTAGGGGGTGCCGAAAGGCTGCCGGGCGGCCGCGGGGATGTGCGCCCATTCGGTCCCGGCGGGGCGGTCCCCGGCGGGGCGGTCCCCGCCCCCGGGCAGCGCGGCGGCGAAGCCGTGGTTGTGGCTGGTCACCTGGACGCGGCCGGTGGCCAGGTCCATGACCGGCTGGTTCACGCCGCGGTGGCCGTAGCGCAGCTTGTAGGTGTCCAGGCCCAGCGCCCGGCCGAGGATCTGGCTGCCCAGGCAGATCCCGAACACCGGCAGGCCGGCCTCCAGCACGCCTCGCATGGCCTCTACCGCGTACCCGGCCGCGGCCGGATCGCCGGGGCCGTTGCTGAAGAAGACCCCGTCCGGGCTGGTCTCCAGGATCGTGGCGGCCGTGGCGCCCGCGGGCAGGACCAGGACCTCGCAGCCGAGCCGGGCCAGGTAGCGCGGGGTGGAGGCCTTGATGCCGAGGTCCACCGCGGCGACACGGTACCGGGACGGTATCCCGGCCGGCGGGCTGACCGTGTAGGGCTCGGGAGTCGTCACGGTCCGGGCCAGGTCGGCGCCGACCATGCCGGGGCTGGCCAGCACGCGCTCGAGGAGCCGGGCCGGGTCCGGTTCGGTGGTACTGATCGCCGCGCGCATCGCGCCGTGCTCGCGCAGCCGCCGGGTGAGCGCGCGGGTGCCGCGGATCGCGATCCCGGTGATGCCCTGGTTGCGCAGCTCGGTGTCCAGGTCCCGGTCCGCCCGCCAGCTGGACGTCAGCCGGGCGGGCTCCCGCACCACGTAGCCGCCGACCCAGATGCGCCGCGATTCCGGGTCCTCGTCGTTGACGCCGGTGTTGCCGATGTGCGGGGCGGTCATCGCAACGATCTGGCGGGCGTACGAGGGATCGGTGAGCGTTTCCTGGTAGCCGGTCATACCGGTGTTGAATACCATCTCCCCGAACGTCTCGCCCTCGGCGCCAAACGCGGTCCCGCGCATGACCGTTCCGTCTTCGAGAACCAGCAGGGCCGGCGGTGCCGCACGGCTGTCCCCGGCGTGGCCGGCGGCGGCCGGTGCGTCCGTGGTCATGATGCGTCCGTGGTCATGATGTTGCCTTCCCGTCGAGCACGGTCGCGGTGCCGCGCAGGAACGTGGCTACCACATGGCCCGGCAGCGCGACGCCGCGGAACGGCGAGTTGCGGCTCTTCGACGCGTGCGCGGCCGGGTCCACCGGCTCGGGCGCCGCGGCCGGGTCATACAGCGTGAGGTTCGCGGGCCCCCCGGCCGCGGGCAGGATGCCGTGCCCGCCGAGCCGTCCGATGGCGGCCGGGCGCACCGACATCCGGTCCGCCACCCCCGCCCAGTCCAGCAGCCCGGTCTCCACCATGGCCTGCTGCACCGCGCGCAGCGCGACCTCCAGGCCGGTCATGCCGAAGGCGGCGTCGGCCCACTCGGTGTCCTTGGCCTCGGACGGGTGCGGCGCGTGGTCGGTGGCCACGCAGTCGATCGTCCCGTCGGCCAGGCCGGCCCGGAGCCCCTCGATGTCGGTGGCCGTCCGCAGCGGCGGGTTGACCTTGTAGATCGGGTCGTAACTCTCGGCCAGCTCGTCGGTGAGCAGCAGGTGGTGCGGGGTGACCTCGGCGGTGACCCGCCATCCCTTGGACTTGGCCCAGCGGATGATCTCCACCGACCCGGCCGTCGACACGTGGCAGACGTGCAGGGCCGACCCGACGTGCGCGGCCAGCAGGCAGTCCCGGGCGATGATCGCTTCCTCGGCCACCGCCGGCCAGCCCGCCAGCCCCAGCCGCCCGGATACCGCGCCCTCGTTCATCTGCGCGCCCTCGGTGAGGCGGGGCTCCTGGGCGTGCTGCGCGATCACGCCGTCGAACGCCTTGACGTACTCCAGCGCCCGGCGCATCAGCAGCGGGTCGGACACGCAGTGGCCGTCATCGGAGAACACCCGGACCCGGGCGGCCGAGTCGGCCATCGCGCCGAGCTCGGCCAGGCGCGTCCCGCCGAGCCCGAGCGTGACGGCGCCGACCGGCTGCACGTCACAGTGCCCAGCCTCGCGGCCCAGCCGCCACACCTGCTCTACCACCCCGGCCGTATCGGCGACCGGTTCGGTGTTGGCCATGGCGTGCACCGCGGTGTAGCCGCCCAGCGCGGCCGCGCGGGTGCCGGTCCCGATGGTTTCCGCGTCCTCGCGGCCCGGCTCCCGCAGGTGAGTGTGCAGGTCGACCAGCCCGGGCAGCGCGATCAGCCCGTCCGCGTCCAGCACCTGGGCCCCGGCCGCGGCGAGCCGCGTCCCCGTCTCGGCGATCACCCCGTCGTGGAGCAGCAGGTCGGTGCTCTGACCGCTGGGCAGCGTGGCCTTCCTGATCAGCCAGGTGTCCGCCGCACGGTTCACCGTGTCCTCCATCTTCGCTGTCCCCCATCTCCGCTGTCCCGGGTCACCGGGGTTCCCCGGTCAGTTCCGCGCCGCCGAGCAGCAGGTACAGCACGGCCATCCGGACGCTGACGCCGTTCGCCACCTGCTCCACGATCGTGGACCGGGGCGAGTCCGCCACCTCGGCGGCGATCTCGACTCCCCGGTTCATCGGCCCGGGGTGCATCACGATGGCGTGCTCGGGCAGCATGGCCATCCGCCCGGCGTCCAGCCCGTACCGGCGGCTGTATTCACGGACGCTCGGGAAGTACGCCGCGGTCATCCGCTCCCGCTGCACCCGCAACATCATGATCACATCGCTTTTGGGCAGGACCGCATCCAGGTCGTAGCTGACCTCGCACGACCAGCCGTCCACGGCGATCGGCAGCAGGGTGGGCGGCGCGACCAGGGTGACCCCCGCGCCGAGAATGTTCAGCAGCGCGATGTTCGACCGGGCCACCCGGCTGTGCAGGACGTCCCCGACGATCGTCACCCGTACGCCGTCGAGGCCGCCGGCCCCGCTCCGGCCCCCGCCCAGCCGGCGCCGGATGGTGAAGGCGTCGAGCAGCGCCTGGGTCGGGTGCTCGTGCATACCGTCGCCGGCGTTGATCACGTGGCCGCGGATCCAGCCCGCCAGCCGGTGCGGCGCGCCGGACGCGTCGTGCCGGATGACCACGGCGTCGGCGCCCATGGCCTCGAGCGTCAGCGCCGTGTCCTTGAGGCTCTCGCCCTTGGCGACGCTGGACCCCTTGGCCGAGAAGTTGATCACGTCGGCGGACAGCCGCTTGGCGGCGGCCTCGAACGAGATCCTGGTCCGGGTCGAATCCTCGAAGAACAGGTTGACGACCGTGCGCCCGCGCAATGTCGGCAGCTTCTTGATCGGCCGGTCGGACATGCGCGCCAGCTCTTCGGCGGTGTCCAGGATCAGGAGCGCATCGTCCCGGCTGAGGTCGGCGGCCGCGATCAGGTGCCGGTTCATGCCAGCGCCCCCTTCCACTCGCCCAGAAGTACCGCGTCCTCGCCGTCGGTCTCGGCGAGGTGAACCCGCACCGTCTCGCGCTGCGAGGTGGGCAGGTTCTTGCCCACGTAGTCCGCCCGGATCGGGAGCTCCCGGTGCCCGCGGTCGACGAGGACCGCAAGCTGCACCGAGCGCGGCCGGCCCAGATCGGTCAGCGCGTCCAGCGCGGCCCGGACCGTGCGCCCGGAGTAGAGGACGTCATCGACGATGACGATCGTCTTGCCGTCGATACCGTCGACGGGAAGCTCGGTACGGCCGAGCGCCCGGGCCGGGCGCAGTCGCAGGTCATCCCGGTACATCGTGACGTCGAGAGAGCCCCACGGAACGGGCCGGCCCTCGAACTCGGCGGCCCGTCCGGCGAGCCGCTGGGCGAGCGGGACACCACGGGTAGGAATGCCGAGGAGAAGGATGTCGTCGGCGCCGTGGGTCCGTTCGAGGATTTCGTGCGCGATCCGGGTCAGTACCCGCCGGACCTCTGCGGGCTCGAGGACCCGTTTACAGCTGCCGGGGCTTTCGCCATCCTGGCCGGCGCCAGTATTGCCATCGCCGGTGTTGCCATCGTCAGTGCGCGCATGCATCAGCCGCGACCTCCTTCGCCGTCTCACGGAACGGTCCTTAAAGGACGTCTGTCACCCTCACGTTATCAGGACCGGAGAGGAGTGGATGGACGACGCGCCGCGGGATAAATCAGGGCGGGACGTGTACACGGGACCCCGTTTTGTAGTGTGATTTGGGTCACACTACAAGGGCATTCGCAGAACGCCACAAGGCTCCGCCGACTACCCCAAAACGGTCGCAGACCGCCAATAAAGCCCGGCCACGCCAAGGTTCCCGCACGCTGCGCGCGGGCCAGATAACGCTCCGGTAAGGCAGGTCGGTTACCGGGTAGGTTCGACCAGTTTTTGCCATTCGGCTTGACCTTGCCGTGCTCGCGGCTTACCGTCACTGTCCGTAACCGTTACCGTAAGCTACGACTGGCCGGGGGGCCGAGAACATGCCATCTGAGTACGCAAAGACCCTGGGCGCACGACTACGCGCTATCCGCACCCAGCAAGGTCTGTCCCTGCACGGAGTTGAAGAAAAGTCGCGCGGTCGCTGGAAGGCCGTCGTGGTTGGTTCCTACGAGCGCGGTGACCGATCCGTGACCGTCCAGAAACTGGCCGAACTGGCCGAGTTCTACGGCGTTCCCGTATCGGAACTGCTGCCCGGCGACTCGGCCCCGGCGCCGCTGGCCCCGACACCCAAACTGGTCATCGATCTTGAGCGGATGAACGAACTGCCCAAGGAGAAGTCCGGCCCGCTGGCCCGTTACATCGCCACGATCCAGAGCCAGCGTGGCGACTACAACGGCCGGGTGCTGTCGGTCCGGCAGGAAGACCTCCGGTCGCTGGCCGTCATCTACGACAAGTCCCCTGCCGACCTGACCGAGGAACTGATCAACTGGGGCGTGCTGGACTCAGAGGCCCGCGGGGCTATCGAAACGCTCTGACCGCCAGGCCTCCCCGCCCAACCCCCCTTTCCCGCCCTGCCCGCGCTCACCACGCTGGCCACCGGGCGGGGAAGGGGAAGGGGAAGGGGAAGGAATGATTGCTATCTCTACGGGGGCCGGGCTCTACGGGGGCCGGGCTCTACCAGGGCCGGGCAGAAGCGACTGCCATGCCCCGGCTGCACGGCCTGAATCCGGCGCCCGGATGTCCTGCGTGAATCCCGATGCCGCTGGATGTGACGCCGCGATCAGTGGCGTATGAGATCACCTCGCGGTAAGCCCGTCCTGTAGGGACTCGCGGCAAGCCCGTCCTGCGCGACCGGCCGCGGTCAACCGTCCTGCGCGACCGGCCGACGTTAGCCCGCCGAGCGGAGCGGGAGCGGGGACTGGCCCGGGACTCCGAGCGCGGTCTCCACGACGGACAGGAATATCTCCGCATCCCTGAGCAGGTCGTCCGCCTCCCGGGCCGTCGCCGCCCGGGAAAGCCCGGCTTCGGCCGCGGCACGCTTACTCGCTCCCGCCGCGAAGAACGCGGCCCATTCAGAGAGCGCGGGCTCGACCTGCGGCAGAAGCTCCCACACGCTGCGAGGGCGCCGACGGCGGGACCCGCTCGACGGCTCCCCGCGAACGGCGACTACCGCCGCGGCGGCCCGCAGTGCGGCCAGATGCGCGGCCACGTAGCGTCCCGCGGGCGAGGTCTCGTCCACCGCGTCAGCCAGCCCGCTCCGCGCGGATTCGAGTAGTGCCATGGCGGACGGCGCCATTCTGCGCCGTGACTGCCCGCCCGGTGATGGCCAGCCGTTCCCGGGGCCGCGGTCCGCTGAGGTTCGCTCCGCGGCCGCCCGGTCGGCCGTCCTGGTGCGCATCGGCGCACGTACCTGCGCTGAGGTGACTGCGTTCACCATCGCGTCCTCTCTTCCGTGCGGAACCGTGCCAGGCGAGGTACTTCCCGCTACCACGCCTGGCACGGGGCCCGGCCGACCG
>PLRW01000041.1:0-4327 GCA_003164955.1 Actinomycetota bacterium | reverse complement strand
GGGCGGATGGGGCGAATGGAGCGGATATCGGGACCTTCGTCCGTGCCCGAACACGCATGTGCCGTGTCATAGTTTTGCGGGTTCCGCGGCATCGCCGCTCCGCTGGTCACGGGGGCTGGGCGGGGTTGCGCCGCCCGCCGGGGACCCTCGGGGAGAAGCGCCACGGCACGAGCGCCGCAACTATTTGGGCCGCCCCGTCGTCATTAGTAACGAAACCTCACTGATGTCCCCCGGGAGCCTCACTGATGTCCCCCGGGAGCCTCACTGGTGCCTGCGGGGAAGCTGTGATGGCGGGCGGCCGGGGAAACGCACTAGGACCCGTAGCCGGCCGCTGAACGTTGGGCCTGAGATTGTGCGGCGGCAGCACGCGCCGGGCGATCACGACGTGGAGGATCTATATCCGGCATGGGATCGCCGACGGGGAATGCGGGGGAACCACCTCCGCATACCGGGCAGCCCCCCGCACGAAGGCGCGGGCCGTCCCGGCGGGCCTTGCTGTCCGCGGGGCTCGCGGGGGCGGCCGGGGCGACGGCTATCCCGCTGATCCTGAACCGGGGCACGCGGACCCGGGCAGCCCTTAATGACCTCGACGACGGCCGCGGGTGGGAGCACCTGCCGGCGCGGCTGGAATCGGTCACGGCGCGCGAGTACACGTTCAACACCGGCTGGGTGTTCGGCGAGTACGCCCCCGGGTCCGATCAGCCCGCCTACCACGACACGGCCCTCACCTCGGTCACGCTGCCGCACTGCGTCACCGAACTTTCCTGGCAGAAGTGGGACCCCGCAGCGTGGGAGCGCGTCTGGGTCTACCGCAGGACCTTCGATGGCACGGGCCTGCTGAACAGCCGGGTACTGGTCGAATTCGACGGCGTGATGGTCAACGCCACGGTGGTCATCAACGGCCAGACGGTGACCAGTCACATGGGCGGCTACCTGCCCTTCACGGCCGAGCTGACCGGTTACCTGGAGCCCGGCGACAACGTGCTCGCGGTGGTGGTCGACGCCCGCTGCGTACCGGTCCCGCCGGAAGGCATCCTGGGCGAACCGCACTCCATCGACTTCCTGCAGCCGGGCGGGATCTACCGGGACGTCCGGCTGCGGGTCGTGCCGGGTACCTACCTGACCGACGTCTTCGCCCAGCCGGTCAACGTGCTGACCCCGAACCGGAGCGTCAGCATCGAGTGCACCCTCGACGCCGCCAGGGCTCCGGCCGCCCCGGTGCGGATCACCGCCCAGCTGACCAGGGGCCCGCGGAAGATCGCCACGGTCTCCCAGACCCTGTACGGGGTCCCCGCGGGCATCACCGCCACCGGCCTGTCCCTCAGCGGCCTGGGCGACATCGAGCTGTGGTCGCCGGCCAGCCCCGCGCTGTACGACCTGACCACGACGGTGTCGGTCCCGGGCACCGGCACGCATTCGGTGCAGCAGCGGATCGGGTTCCGCGAGGCGGCGTTCCGGCCGGACGGCTTCTTCCTGAACGGCCAGCGGCTCAAGATATTCGGCCTGGACCGGCATCAGCTTTTCCCCTACACCGGAATGGCCATGCCCGCCCGCGTACAGCGCCGGGACGCCGAGATCATCAAGAACGACTTCAACTGCAACATGGTGCGCTGCTCGCACTACCCGCAATCGCCGCGTTTCCTGGACGCCTGTGACGAGCTGGGCCTGATGGTGTGGGAGGAGGCACCTGGCTGGCACCACCTCGGCGACGCGGCGTGGCAGGACATCGTGCTGGCCAACGTGCGCGACATGGTAGTCCGGGACCGCAGCAGGCCGTCGGTTATCATCTGGGGCACCCGGCTCAACGAGACCCGCGACTACCCGGGCCTGTATCGCCGGACCCGGCAGATCGCGAAGGGCCTGGACGGCTCGCGGCCCTCCTCCGGGGCCATGGACCGCTACAGCACGGAATTCTGGGATGAGGACGTCTTCGCCTTCAACGACTACGGCCTGGACCGCGATGGCCACTACCAGTTGCGGCCGCCACTCCCCCACATTCCTTACCTCGTCACCGAGTCGGTGGGGGTGGAACTGCCGCGGCCGCGGCATTACCGCTGGACCGATCCCCCGGCGCTGCTGGCCCGGCAGGCGGTCTATCACGCGCAGGCGCACGACATCGCACAGTCAGATCCGCGGTACGCCGGGCTGCTCGCCTGGGTCGCGTTCGACTACGCGTCCCAGATGGGGCGGCCGTGGGGCCAGAACGTGAAGTGGGCCGGCGTCGCCGACGGCTTCCGGGTGGCCAAGCCCGCCGCTGCCATCTACCTGTCACAGATAGACCCGCAGGTCCGGCCGGTGGTCGTGCCGGTGTTCTTCTGGGACCCGGCGGAAGGCGCGTCGCCCCAGGGACCCGGCCCCAACGCGATGCTGGCCAGCAACTGCGAACAGGTGGAAGTCTTCATCGGCGGTGACCACGCCGGCACGGGGCGCCCCGTGCTCGACGCGGAAATGTACGGCCACCTGGCCTATCCGCCGACCCTGGTGGACCTCAGCGTGTCGCGCGACGACCATCCCGAGCTCCGCATCGAGGGCTACATCGACGGGAAACAGGTCGCCGTGGTGCGGATGTCCTCCGATCCGGCCGGCGACCGGCTCGCGATGACGGCCGACGACGCGGTGATCATCGGCGACGGGTCCGACGCCACCCGCGTCGTGTTCCGCGCCGTCGACGCCTACGGCAACCAGCGCCGGTACACCTCCGGAGAGGTCGGGTTGCACGTGACGGGGCCCGCCGATCTCATCGGGGACAACCCGTTCCAGCTCGGCGAGTACGGCGGGCTGGGCGCGGTCTGGCTGCGCTCGCGGCCGGGCGGCTCGGGGCCGGTCACCGTCATCGCCGACCACCCGCAGCTGGGGCGGGCCCGGGTCATGCTCACCGTCGCACCGGCTGGGCGCCAGCGCCTCGACTGACCGTCCGGCGCCGCATCCGTCGCTGCAGCCGAAACGGACCTGCGCGGGAGTTCCGGCCAGGGATATGACACTCTGCAGTTGGTTGATCGCCTAGCGTTGGATGCATCGGCTGGGCCGGGCCGTCTCCCTGGGATTCGCACTGAGGTGGGAGGGATTCCTGGTCATCTCTGGTGGGTAAGGAAGGAATTCGGCCGCCAAGCGCAGCGCTACGAGGAGGTAGCCCGATGGGATGTGAGGTTTCCTGGTTCGCCGCACTGTGCGATGACGATTACGAGTTCCTGGGGGTGCCGGACCCGATACTCCAGTCGAGCTGGGAGCACTGCCGCACGATCGCGCTGGCCGCCGAGGCGGGCGGCTACGACAACCTGCTGCTGCCGTCGGGATACGCGATGGGCATCGACGCGGCCGGCTTCGCGGCGGGGATCGCCCCGCTGCTGCGGCGCATGCGGCTGCTGGTGGCCGTGCGGATGGGCGAGATGTGGGCGCCGCAGTTGGCCCGGCAGCTGGCCACCCTCGACCAGATGCTAGGCGGCCGGCTCACGGTGAACATCATCTCCTCCGACCTCCCGGGCCAGAAGCTCGAGTCCGGACCCCGGTACCGGCGGACGCTGGAGATCATGAGCGTGCTGCGTGACCTGCTCGACGGGAAGCCGGTGGACTTCCACGGCGATTTCGTTGACGTGACGCTCGATCCGCCGCGGCTGCGGCCCAAGAGCGGGTGCCCGCCGTTTTACTTCGGCGGTCTGTCCGAGCCCGCGCGTGAGGTGGCCGCCCAGGCCGCGGACGTGTTCCTGATGTGGCCGGACACCATGGGCGGGGTCTCCGCGGTGATCGAGGACATGCGTGCCCGGGCCACGCGGTACGGGCGCGAGCTGCGGTTCGGTTACCGGGCGCACGTGATCGTCCGGTCCACCGAGTCCGAGGCGCGCGCGGCGGCGCGGCGGCTGCTGTCCCGGCTGGACACGGCGGCGGGTGAGCAGATCCGCCGCCGGTCGCTGGACACCACGTCGGCCGGGAACGCGCGGCAGCGGGAGCTGCGGGAGGAGGCCAACAGCGAGGGGTATGCCGAGCCCCAGCTGTGGACCGGCATCGGCCGGGCGCGGTCCGGGGCGGGGGCCGCCATTGTCGGCGATCCGGACCAGGTGCTGGCCAAGCTGCGGGCGTACCGGGCGCTCGGCATGGAGGCGTTCATCCTGTCCGGCTACCCGCACCAGGCCGAGGGCGACCTGTTCGCCCGGCACGTCCTGCCGAAGCTGGAGCACGGGCCGCTGTTCCCCCGTTGAGCCCTGGGACGAGTGGGCCCACCGGGTGAGTGGGTCACGTGGGGCGGGACGGCCGAAGCGCGCGGGCCGGCCGAAGCGACGGGAAGGGACGGGCCTCCCAGGCGTCGTCGAGCCTCCTGCGACTGGTGAGTCTC
>PLRW01000328.1 GCA_003164955.1 Actinomycetota bacterium | reverse complement strand
CGTCACTGCTGTCGCTGGCACTGCCGCCGTCCGGCGTCCGGCCCTCCGGCGCCGCGGCTGCACCGCGCCGCCCGCGGCCGCCCCGGCCCGGGGAGTTCCGCGGGCCTTTCCCGCCCGCCGCCGCCAGCCGACCGGTCTCGCCGATGTCCTCGACGTCCTCGGCGTCCAGACCGGCCCGGCTGCGCATCGCCCTCGGCAGGGTGCCGGTCGCGGTCCGCGGGATGTTCAGCTCGGTGAAGAGGTGCTCCGACGTGGAGTACGTCTCGACCGGCTCGGCCCGGGCCAGGCCCAGGGCCTCGTCGATGAGCTTCCACCGGTGCATGTCCCGCCAGTCGACGAACGTCACCGCGACGCCGTCCCGTCCCGCGCGCCCGGTCCGCCCGATGCGGTGCAGGTAGGCCTTGTCGTCGTCGGGGCATTCGAAGTTCACGACGTGCGTGACGAGTTCGACGTCGAGCCCGCGCGCGGCTACCTCGGTGGCCACGAGCACGTCGACCTTGCCGCTGCGGAACGCGCGCAGTGCGCGCTCCCGCTGGCCCTGGCCCAGGTCGCCGTGGACGGTCGCGACCGCGAAGCCCCGGGTGGTCAGGGCGCTCGCGACCTGGTCGGCCGCGCGCTTGGTCTGGCAGAACACCATCGTCAGGCCCCGGCCCTCGGCCTGCAGGACCCGCGCCAGCACCTCGACCTTGTCCATGTGGTGGACGCGGAAGACGTGCTGCTGGGTGCTCGGGACCGGCGCGGGGGCGTCGATGGTCTCGGCGCGTATGTGGGTCGGCTGGTGCAGGTGCCGCCGCGCCAGCGTGACGACCTCACCGGGCATCGTGGCCGAGAACATCATGGTCTGCCGGCCATCGGGGGTGAGCTGCAGGATGCGCTCGACGTCCGGCAGGAAGCCGAGGTCGAGCATCTTGTCCGCCTCGTCCAGGACGAGGGTGCGGACGTCGCCCAGCCCCAGGTGCCGCTGCCCGACGAGGTCGAGCAGCCGCCCGGGGGTGCTGACGACGACGTCGACGCCCGCGCGGAGCGCCTCGATCTGCGGCTCATAGGCGCGGCCGCCGTAGAGCGTCAGCACGCGGGTGCCCAGGCCGGAGCCCGCCATCCGCAGGTCGTCGGCGACCTGGATCGCCAGTTCCCGGGTCGGCACGACCACGAGGGCGCGCGGCGCCTTCGGTTCGGTCGGCGGGCCGTCCTGCAGCCGCTGCAGCAGCGGGATGCCGAAGCCCAGCGTCTTGCCGGTCCCGGTGCGGGCCTGGCCGATAATGTCGTGGCCGCCCAGCGCGATTGGCAGGGTCAGGGCCTGAATCGGGAACGTCGTGAAGATTCCTGCGGCCTCGAGAGCCGCGCAGATCGTGTCAGAGACGCCGAATTCCCGGAACGGAACCGCGTGCGCGGCTTCCGTGCGGGCCGGCTTGTCAGTCAGCGCCGTCTCGTCGTTCAGCGCCGTCTCGTCATCCAGCACGATCTCGACGCCGGGCCCGGTCTCGCTACCGGTACTGTGCCCGGTCAAAGTTTCGCTGGTCAGGGGTTTCAGCCTCCATCAATAACCCCTTTGCCCGGCCACCCTCGGGGACGGCAGGGCCAAGGTCCGTCGTATACACCGCAGCGGTAACCGTGCGCGGTGCCTGTTCCGTTTACGGGGGCGTGTCCCACTGTCACCGCCACCTTCGGCGGGCTGCGGTCGCCGCATCCGTACCACGTACAACGCAAAGTGTAGCAGGAGGCTTCCCGGCCGGGTCAGACGTGGTAAACGGGATCCCGCGCTCAGAGGTTGCCGAAGCCGATCGGCCGGTTCTCCGCGCCGATGAACTCGAGGTAGGCGATCTTGTCCGCCGGCACGAACACCTTGCCGCCCTTCTCCACGGCGAGTATGAAAACGCCGTTGCCGGACAGGGCGTCCGTCAGGTCCTGCTCAATCTGACCGGCCGGGGTGCTCGTCTCCACGGTCAGCTCACGCGGGGCGGACTGGACTCCAATACGTACTTCCACCTGGCTCCTTCGATCGGGATTAGCTGCTGAGAGGCCAGCCGCTGATCCCTCGCCAGGCCAGCCGGGCCATCAGCTGCTCGGCCTCCTCCTTGGGAATGCGGCCGTCGCTGCCGAGCCAGTATCGCGCGCTGACCTGAGCCGTCCCCACCAGCCCCACGCTGAGCAGGTGCGCGGCGTCGTCCGGAATACGCGTATCTTCCTTGATGACCTGGCTGATCATCTGCGCGCACTCCTGGACCGACCGGTCGAGCCGGGCCCGCACGGCGGGCTCGTTGCCCAGATCGGACTCGAAGACCAGCCGGTACGCTCCGCCCTGGTTGGCCACGAAGCCGAAGTAGGCGCCGAACGTCGCGACGACCCGCAGTTTGTTGTCGTTCGTCGAGCTCAGCGCCTTGCGGACGGTGGCGATGAGCGCGTCCACGCTTTCGTCCAGCAGCGCGAGGTAGAGCTCGAGCTTGCTCGGGAAATGCTGGTAGAGCACGGGCTTGCTGATCCCGGCCCGATCCGCGATCTCGTCCATCGCCGCGGCGTGGTAGCCCTGGGAGACAAACACCTCCTGAGCTGCGCCGAGCAGTTGGCGGCGGCGGGCCTGCCGTGGCAGCCGCGCCCCCCGTGGCCGTGCGTCGGACGTTGCCGTCACCAGAGTCTCCGGGATTCGTGAGCCGAGCGGAAGACGATTATCCGCGTTCCGGCCATGTTAAGGCCAAGCTGGCCGACCAGCTAGTTTCCCCTGTCCGGGGACCTCTCCGGGTACTTGCCCGGAGGCCTGCTCAGCGGTAGTCGTCATCGTCGTTGCTGACCGTCCGCTCCTGCTCCATCACGTCGGCCTCGTTCGCGTCGAGCGGAATCTCCGGGCGTTCCGGCTCGTCGTCCTCGTCGGTCTCGACCAGCTCACGCGCCTGCTCGGAGGCGTCGTCCGCAGGCTTCTCGATATCCATCTCGCTCAATACGGGCAACTCCTCATGCGTTCGTCCGGCCTCGGTGCGGGTGGCATTGCTGTGGGTTAGGGCAGCTGGCTGGCCAGGTCCTTGATGACCGGCTCGAGCGCCTCACTCCATGTGGGGAAAGCGTGCACCGTATCGGCCAGAATGGCCAGGGGGAGTTCGGCCCGGATGGCCACCGTCACCTCGCCCATCCAGTCCGGTGCGCTCGGCCCCACCGCGGCGGCCCCCAGCAGCAGCCCTGACTCCGGATGAGCGTACAGCTCGGCGCGCCCGGCGTCCTCCCCCGTTACGGTAGCCCGCGCCGTGCCCTGCAGGTCAGCCCCCGCGGTCAGCACGGATATCCCCGCTTCGGCGGCGCCCCGAGGGGAGACACCCACCGCGAACACCGCCGGCGTGGTGTAGACCGCGCGGGGGATGGCCCGGTAGTCAGCTTCCCGCCGCTGGCCCAGGATATTCGCGGCGACCACGCCGCCCTGGTACCTCGCCGTGTGCGTATGTGTCCCGAGCCCGGTGACGTCTCCCGCCGCCCACAGGCCCGTCGGCGGGTCGCCCGCCCCGTCGCCCGCCGCCGGGCCGGGCGTGACCACCCGGCAGGTGGCGTCGACCGGGATCGCCGCGCCGGGCTTGACGTCGACGCCCAGCTTGTCCAGCCCCAGGCCGCTGAGGCGGGGACGCCGGCCGGTCGCCAGCAGCACCCGGTCCGCCTCGATCCGTGTCCCGTCCTCCAGCGTCAGCGCCAGTCCGTCGTCCGTCCGCTCGGCTTTCGCCGCCGCGGACCCGAGGCGCACGTCCACGCCGGTCCGGCGCAGGGCTTCGGCCAGGATCTCCCCGGTGAAGGTGGCCTCGGCCGGCAGCAGGACGCTCTCCGCCTCCACCAGCGTCACCTGTGAGCCGAACGCCGCGTAGATCTGCGCCAGCTCACATCCGGCCGAGCCGCCGCCCAGGACGACCAGCCGCCGCGGCAGATCCGGGCAGCTCAGGGCCTCAGCGCTGGTCCAGGCGGTAATGTCGGTCAGGCCCTCGATCGGGGGCGCGACCGGCTCGCTGCCGGTGGTGATGACGAGGTCGGTGTAGCTGACCGGCTCGTGTTCGGTGATCTCCACCGTGCCGGGCCGGGTCACCTTCCCGGTGCCGCGGAACAGCGTGACGCCCGCGTCGGCCAGGCGCGCGGCCGCTGCGGCGTCGTCCAGGTGGCTGGCGGCCTCGTCCCGCCGGGCGACCGCGTTTTCCCAGGCCTCACCGCGGCTGGCCGCCTCCAGCAGGGCCTTGGAGGGCAGGCACGCCAGGTAGGGCGACTCGCCCCCCACCAGTCCGGCCTCAGCCAGCGCCACCGACCGGCCTGCACGGGCCACCTCGGAGGCGACGTGCACGCCCGCGGTCCCGCCGCCTAGCACGACGACATCGAACTCGGGCATAAGATCACCTTCCATCCCCCCGGCCCCGGGACGACGCCCGGGATGCGCGGTCCGACCATCATCTCAGCCAGGGGGCGCCTTCGTTGGCTCTTTACGGCCCCCCCGGCTGGGTATTACCCGGGCCATGCGAAGCGTGTGGGCCGGTGCCATCTCGTTCGGCCTGGTCAATATCCCCGTCCGGCTCTACCCGGCGGCGCAGCAGCAGGACGTGGCGTTCCGTCAGGTCCACCGGGAGGACGGGGGGAAGATATCGTTCCGCCGGGTCTGCACCGCCTGCGGCCGGGATGTCCCCTACGCCGACGTGGCCAAGGGTTACGAGCGGCCCGGCGGCGACCTGGTCGTGCTGAGCGACGAGGAGCTGGCCAGCCTCCCGCGGGAGCGCGCGCACCGCATTGACGTGCTCTCCTTCACCCGGCCGGGCCAGATCGATCCCATCCTGGCGGCGCGGAGTTACTACCTCGAGCCGGGGGAATCCGCGACCCGGGCGTACGCGGTGTTCCGCGAGGCGCTGCGGCGCACCGGGAAGGTCGCGGTCGTTACGGTGACCCTGCGGCAGCGGGAGTCGCTGGCCGTGCTGCGCGCCCGCGACGGTGTGCTCGTCCTGCAGACCCTGCTGCGGCCCGGCGAGGTCGCCGGCGCCGATTTCCCTGTCCGGCACTCCGGCGCCGGCCCCGGTGCGCCGGAACTGGCGACGGCGACGGCACTGATCGAGGCGATGACAGAAGACTTCGACCCGGCCGAGCACCAAAACCGCTATCAACAAGAACTAGACGCCCTCATTGAGACAAAGATCTCGGGCGCACCGGTCTCGGGCGC
>PLRW01000102.1 GCA_003164955.1 Actinomycetota bacterium | reverse complement strand
TAGACGGATTGTTCGAGGCGGCCATCCCCCCCTACCACGACACGGTCGAGGACGCTGTCGATTTCGTGGTGGGCCTGCGCTGGGGAACTGAGGGAATCTTCACGTCTGATGTCGCCACTCCATGGACCGACCGCACCATCGTCCGTCGCATACCGCGGCCATCGCCAGAGGCGATCGAGGCGACCAAGACCTGGGTTCGCTATGTCTGGGACGCCTACGGACGGTTCCCCGCCACTATTGACCCGTTCCTGACCACCGTCTGGTACCAGGCTCATCATCTGGACACCGACTTCTACGACCGGTACTACCCAGCCGAGGCGCTGCCGGAAAACGTCCGCACCCATCTGGACCGGTGGCACCGATGAGCACGCCACCCTCACCCCCGCCGCTTAACCATGGGTGGGCGATTCCGCTCAGAGCCCGAAAAAACCGATTAAATTGGTCGGAAATATTATTTTTTCTCATCCCCGGTGTCATCCTGAAGAAGTGAATGCCAGTGCCCGCCCCCTCACCGCCCGGCGTCACGTTGACCTGGGCCGGATGAAGAGCGGGCTCTGTCAGGCCGGCCGCTCTGCGGGTGGGTGCCCAGCGCAGCGTTGACGCTGCCCTGCACGCCCGTGTCGCCGCCCGCAGGCGCCGAAAGCATCTGGCAGCCCGGCGGCGCATCGAACGGCTGCGCGAGGCGTCGTCCTTTGCAGGCACGACTAAGGGTGATGCAGTGCCACAGCAGTTTGCCGAGCTCGGCAACGAGTTCGGGGTTCTCCATCAGACGGCCGGGGCGGCCGAGATACCCTACGGCGCCCGCGGTCCGAAGGAGCTGGGTTAGCGCAGCGATGGGCGTTACGAGCCGCATCAGGTAGCCGCCGCCGTCGCCGTCCTCTCGTCGCCGCGCGCCCGCCTGGTGGTGGGCACCGGGCTCAGTGGCCCGGTAGCGCTTGCCTTCACCACGACACCGGGCCCCCTCTCTTCCAGCCGGCAACCGAGCCGGCGGACGGCCGTCCGGTCGGCGAACGTCACATCCGGGCGGCGGCGCCCCGACGGGCCTGCCCCGCCGTCCCCGCGGCCGGTTGAGGTGACCGGCACCGATGAGTACCGGACAACGAGCGTGAGGAGTTATGAGATGACCACCAGTCGCGACATCGGCAACCAGGCGCCGACCGGTCCACGGGCCGGGCCATCTGCCGGAGATGGTCCCACTCCGCCAGGAGGAGATGGTCCCACTCCGCCAGTAAAGGAAAATGAGCTGGCGCGCCGGTCAGTGACCGGCTTCGAGGTATTCGGCCAGTCGCTGGCCGCGACTGGGCCGACCATCTCGATCGGGACCCTGGCCGTGGTCTACTTGATCGCCGGCCGGGGCACGATCTGGTCCTACATTCTGGCGACCGTCGTGGCCGTGCTGGTGGGCTACAGCATCGCCCAGTTCGCTCGCCGGACCGCGGCGGCCGGTTCCCTGTACACCTACATGGCGTCGGGCCTCGGACGTAGTACCGCGTTCGCCGGCGGATGGGGCCTTATCTTCGGCTACGTCCTCATGGCCGCCGCCTGCCTGGCCGGCGCGGCGCTTTACTTCGGCGCCTTCCTGGTCAAGCTGGGGCTCAGCGGCGAGAGCCGGCCGTGGCAGCTACCTTTGCTGGCGGTCTTCCTGGTTCCCACCGTGGCGATCCTCATACGCGGGGTCCGGATCTCGACCCGGGTGGCGGTGACGCTGGAGATCATCTCGCTGGTGGCCATCGGCGTGCTGCTGATCGCCCTGTTCGTCCACTACGGGGCCCGCATCGACACCGGCCAGTTCAAAGCCGCCGGCTCCAGCACCACCGGCATCGCGCTGGGCACCGTGGTGGCGGTGAGCGCCTTCGTGGGCTTCGAGAGCTCGTCCTCGCTCGGGATCGAGGCGCGTTCCCCGCACCGGTCCATCCCGCGGGCCATCCTCTTCACCCTGCTGGCGGTCGGCGTGCTCTACATCGTCGCCGCCTACGGTGAGGTGCTGGGCTTCGGCTCGGCGGCCTCCCTGGCGAGCAGCAGCGCCCCGCTGAACCACCTCTCCGCCACCGCCGGCGTGGGCTGGCTCGCCTACTACCTCGACCTGGCCGTGACCATCTCGGCGGTGGCCTGCGCGGCGGCCTCGCTGAACGCCGCCGCCCGCGGCGTCTACAGCCTCGGCCGCGAAGACATCCTGCCGGGCAACTTCGGCCGTTCTCATTCGAAATTCAAGACACCGCACGTGGCCATCTACGCGCTGGCGCCGGTGGTCGGCGCCGTGCCCTTCGTGATGGCGGCCTACGGGACCTCACCGCTCCATATCCTCGCCTACGTCGACACGGTTGCCACCTTCGGCTATCTGGTGGCCTACCTGCTGGTCTCCGTGGCCGTCCCCTTCTTCCTCGCCCGCCGAAAGGCACTGACCCCGTTGCCGGTGATCGTCACGGTGCTGGCCACGGCGGCCATCGGCTACGTGCTCTACAAGACCCTTATTCCGGTCCCGCCGGGCCCCTACGACACCTTCCCCTACATCTTCCTGGCCTGGGTCGTGATCGGGCTGGCCTGGTACCTGGCGCTCAAGCTCCGGAACCCGGCCCGCGCCGCCCAGCTCGGCACCCTGCAGGAACTGGAGACGGCCGACCTCGAGAGCCGCATCGCCGCCGAACTGGCCATCTCCTGAGACAGAAAGCAGCCCCCGTCATGACATCCTCGTCCGCTCCCGCGGCTGCACGACTCCGCAGAATAGAGGCACCGATCAGGAACCAGAAGATCTTGGCGGTGGCGGGTTCAGCCTGCCCGAAGTGGCGAGGGAGCAGCAGCGGCTCGCCTACCGGTCGCCGGCCACGGCGCTGGCAGTGAACATGCATCTGTACTGGGCCGGTGCTGCCGCCGACGTCACCGCTCAGGTGACACCTCGGTGGACTCGCTGCTGCGGGAGGCCGCCGCCGGCGCTGTTTTCGCGGCCGCTGGCCAGCGCAGGTCTTCAGATTTATCTACTATAACGATAGGGTAAATCGAACAACCGGCCAGGGTGGCGACCGGAGAAGATGCGTAACTTGCCAGGTCACGCCGGGAATCCCGCAGGAGGGACGGCGCAGATGGGGATTGATCCGCGAGGCCTGCGTTTCGGCGCGCTTATCACCACCGTGGTGCTCGCCGCGGTCCTGCTCACGGGCAGCGTGTGGCTGCTCGCGGCCCAGGCGCTGGTCTTCGCAGCCGGGTCCGTATTCGGCTTGCGCTACTCGCCCTATGGCTTGCTCTACCGGCAGCTGGTCCGGCCGCGGCTGGGCCCGCCCCCGGAACTCGAGCCCGAGGCGCCGCCGCGGTTCGCCCAGACGGTCGGCCTGGTCTTTGCCGTCGTGGGCGTGGCCGGTTACGCAGCGGGCCTGACCTGGCTCGGCATGGCGGCGACGGCGGCCGCCCTGGCCGCGGCATTCCTGAACGGAGTCTTCGGGTTCTGCCTTGGCTGCGAGATGTACCTGCTCATCCGGCGCATCTGGCCACGCCGCCAGTCCCCGGCGCCGGCCAGCGCCGACCAGAAGATAAGCGCATGAGCCGCTCTGACGTGCTCGCAGACAGGCGGCGGAGCTGCTGACCTGCACTGCCCCGGCTGCTGCCGCCGACCACCCGGTGGCCAGCGCGACACTGGGCGGCAGCACACACGCGCGGCAAGATGTGCCACTGCGGCGCCCGGGGATCGATACGACCTTCGTTCCCGCCGGCCAGCCTGAAGCGCTCGCCGCAGCGATGCGGCCAGCGGCCAAGGCGTTCTCGCATACCGGTGCGGTGCGCGGTTTCGTGTCCGGCGTCGCAGCCCGCAACCTCAGCCAGGTCGTCTGACCGGCATGGTGGTGGACTTCCGGCCTTCGCGCCGGCCTACGCTCGGAGTCGAATGGGAGCTCGGCCTCGTCGATGCCCGGACCGGTGACCTCGTCTCCGCGGCGGCGGAGGTCGTCGAGGAGGCTCGGGGCGCGATACCGGCCGGCGAGTCGCGAGTGCACCGGGAGCTGATGAGCAACACCGTCGAGCTGGTCACCGGGATCTGCGAGTCCGTGCCGCAGGCGGCCGGCGACCTGCGCGAGAGCCGTGATGTCGTCCGGCGGGTCGCCCGGCAGCGCGGGCTGGAGATCTTCAGCGCCGGCGCGCACCCGTTCGCCCGCTGGTACGACCAGGAGGTCAGCGAGGGCGAACGGTACGCTGCGCTTATCGAGCGCACCCAGTGGTGGGGGCGGCACATGCTCATCTTCGGCGTGCACGTGCATGTGGGCGTGGAATCGGTCGGTAAGGTACTGCCGATCCTCAACGGGCTGCTGCGCTGGTTCCCGCATCTGCAGGCGCTGTCGGCCTCCTCGCCGTTCTGGGGCGGGGCCGATACCGGGTACGCCAGCAACCGGGCCCTGATGTTCCAGCAGCTGCCGACCGCCGGGCTGCCGTTCCAGTTCGGCACCTGGGCGCAATTCGAGGCGTACGTGGGCGACATGCTCGCTACCGGCGTGATCAGCGAGTTCAAGGAGATCCGCTGGGACATCCGGCCCTCTCCTGCGCTGGGCACCATCGAGGTCCGCGTCTTTGACGGGCTGCCGACGCTCGAGGAGGTGGCCGCCGTCGCCGCGCTGACTCACTGCCTGGTCGTCGACCTCGACCGCCGGCTGGAAGCCGGCGAGACGCTGCCCGCGCTGCCGCCATGGCACGTGCAGGAGAACAAGTGGCGTGCGGCCCGGTACGGGCTGGACGCGGAGGTCATCCTCGACGCGCAGAACCGCGAGCGGCTTGTCACCGACGACCTGCACGACCTGCTCAACCGTCTGGAGCCGGTAGCGGCGCGGCTGGGCTGCCCGGCCGAACTCGCGTCGGTGTCCGGGCTCATGACCGCCGGGGCGAGCTACCAGCGGCAGCGGGCGGTCG
>PLRW01000201.1 GCA_003164955.1 Actinomycetota bacterium | reverse complement strand
GCATCCCCTACGCGCCTGCGGCACGATCGAGCAGGGCCTTGCGCCGCTGCTCCAGGCCCACCAGGTCACCGAAGAGCTGGTTGTAGGGGACCTGCTGCTGCACCGGGTTCATCCGCTGCAGCTTCGACTTCACCGACGCGATCTCCCGGCTTACGGCGAGCTCTCCCACCCGGGCCAGGACCACGTCCACGTAGCGGACATCCGGTTCGCCGTAGAGGTTCGGCGGTTCCACGGCCAGCCGGGTGATGAACGCGCGGGCCCGGTCGTTCGGCGCCTCGTCGCGCAGCCGGGCCGACCATTCGCGGCCGCTGCCGGCCATGATCGTGCCGCCGGACTCGGCGATCAGCCGGAACACGGCCGCGTGCACCGGCACCGAGAACGCCTCAGGCCCGAGGGCATCGAACTCGGGGCCGCACAGTCCCGGCCGCTGGACCGCGAGCTTGAGCGCCTCCCGCTCGACCTGGACCACGGGATCGGATGGGTCATACGCCGCCTCTCCCGCGGCGCCGGGCGCGCCGGACGGCTGCCGTCCGCCGTTCCCCGGCCCATCGTGGCTGGCCATCCCGTTCCCGTTCCCGTTTCCGGCCGGCCCGGCAGATCCGGCGCCCGAGTAGGCCCCGTTGGGCCCGTGCGGCCCGGCGGGCCCTACGGGGCCGCGGCCCGCGGTACCCGGGCGCGCCGCATCCCGCCGTCCGGAACGCGCGCCGCCCCGTCCCTGATCGCCGCCCGGCCCGCCCGGCCCGCCCGGTGAGTCACCCGCGTGCGCCCGGACGCGGGCCAGCACGAAGCGCTCGTCCATCAGGCCGAGCCAGCGGTCGAGGTTGACGGCGTAGCGCGACCGCAGACCAGAGTCCTTGATCCGGGCCACGATCGGCGCGGCCTCGTCCAGCGCGGCGATCTGGCCCTCGGTCGTGTCCAGGTCATGCTTGGCCACCACGCTGCGGATGGCGAACTCGAACAGCGGCACACGCCGCGCGATCAGGTCGCGGACTGCGGCGTCGCCGTGCGCGAGGCGGAGGTCGCACGGGTCGAGGCCGTCCGGCTGGACCGTGACGAACGTCTGCGTGACGAAGCGTTCCTCCATGCCAAACGCGCGCAGCGCCGCCTTCTGCCCGGCGGCGTCGCCGTCGAAGGTGAAGATCACCTCGCCGGCCGCGCCGTCGGTGTCCATCACCAGCCGGCGCAGCACCTTGATGTGCTCGTCGCCGAACGAGGTGCCGCAGGTGGCCACGGCGGTCGGGACGCCGGCCAGGTGACAGGCCATGACGTCGGTGTAGCCCTCGACGATGACCGCCTGGCGCCGGTGCGAGATCTCCCGCTTGGCCAGGTCGGCCCCGTAGAGGACCGTGCTCTTGCGGAACAACGGCGTTTCCGGCGTATTAAGGTATTTCGGTTCGTCGTCCGGATCTAGCTTGCGCGCTCCGAACGCGATGACGTCTCCGGACAGGTCGCGGATGGGCCACATCAGACGGTTGTGGAACCGGTCCCGGGGGCCGCGGCGGCCTTCCATGGCCAGGCCCCCGGCAATCAGCTCTTCGTCCGAAAAGCCCCGCGCGCGCAAGTGCCGGGTGAGTTCCTCCCACCCGGCCGGCGCGTAGCCGACGCTGAACCGCTCCGCGTCGGCACGCTCGAAGCCGCGCTCGGACAAGAAGGCCCGCCCCGCCGCGGCACCGGGGCCCTGAAGCTGCTCCTGGTAGAACTCGGCCGCGGCGCGGTGCGCGTCCAGCAGCCGCCTGCGCCGGCTCTGCTCCTGGCCGGGCACGTACCCGCCCTGCTCGTACCGCAGATCGATCCCGGCCCGTCCGGCCAGCCGCTCGACCGCCTCGATGAACGAGAGACCATCGATCGTCTGAACGAACCTGATGACGTCTCCACCCTCGCCGCAGGAGAAGCAGTAGTAGAGGCCTCTTGCGGGGGTGACGTTGAAGGAGGGCGTCTTCTCCTCGTGGAACGGGCACAGGCCCTTGAGCGAGTCACCGCCGGCGCTGCGAAGCTGGAGGTACTCCCCGATCACCTCATCGATCGGCGACCGGTCGCGGACCACCGCTATGTCCTCGTCGCGGATCCGGCCCGCCATCTTCCGCCTCCGCTCTGCGCCCGCCCGGAGCAGCCCCTCGTGGGGTATCTCCAGACAAAATTATCGCCCCCGGGCGCCCCGGCTTCACGCATTCCGCTGCTCGCGCGTGCCGCTTCGAACCGGGCCGCTCTCTACCGGGCCAGCGGGCCGAGTCTAGCCGCCGCGCGACCACCGGGCAGCGCCCACTGGCCGGCGATCGGGCTCCCCCCCCCGTAGCCTTAAACACGGCCTCCAACGGACCACGGCCAATCGGTGACGACAGGCGGCACGCCAGCCCAAGCCTGTCCCGCCGCGTAATCCGTGTCAGCTGATCCGCGCTACCCAGAGCACGCAGACCCCCGCCCTCAGCCGACCAACAGGGATCTGCAGGGCCCAGTTTCGTTCCCACGGGAGCGCCGCGAAGCGGCGCATGTATTACTTAGATGTCATGGTTACGCCCGAACTGCTGGTCCTGTGGGACGTCGATCACACCCTGCTCGATGCGGGCGGCCTCAGCAGCCGCCTGTACGGGGTCGTGTTCGCGGAGCTGTTCGGGCACGAGCTGCCGCAGGTGGCCCCGATGGCGGGGCGCACCGACCGGGCCATCATCACCGAGACGCTCACCCTGGCCGGGGTCCCCGACCCGCCCGGGCACGTTGCCGCGTTCATCGCGGGCCTCACCCGGCAGGCCCCGTCCTACGGTGAGCTGGTCAGGCGCCGCGGGCACGCCCTGCCAGGGGCCATGGCCGCGCTGACCGCGCTGGCCGCGCCGCCCGCGACCACGGCACCGAACGGCACCACGCGGGCCCGCCAGTCCGTGCTCACCGGCAACATCCGCCCGCTGGCCGAGGTCAAGCTCGGCGTCCTGGGCCTGCGCGGGTGGCTGGACCTGGACATCGGGGCGTTCGGGGACACGCACGAAGTCCGCTCCGAGCTGGTGCACGTGGCCCGGGCGCGCGCCGCAGCGGCCGCTGGGACGGATTTCGGCGGCCAGGCGACCGTGCTGGTCGGGGACACCCCGCTGGACGTGGCGGCGGCGCTGGCGACGGGAGCGCGCGCGGTGGGCGTCGCGACCGGCGACTTCTCCGAAGCGGATCTGGCCGCCGCCGGCGCCCACGCCGTCCTGCCCGACCTGACCGACACGCCGCGGGTCCTGGCCGCCATCCGGGCACGGCGTGAGCAGTAGCCGGGAATCCAGGTCCGCGCCCTGGGAAGCCACGCCAGAACCGCCGGCCACGGAGAGCACGAGCAGCAGCCGGGGACCCCGGTCCCCGTTCCACCGAGCCACGTCAGAGCCGCCGGCCACGGAGAGCACGAGCAGCAGCCGGGGACCCCTGTCCCGGTCCCACCGAGCCACGTCAGAGCCGCCGGCCACGGAGGGCGCGCCGTGGTAGCGCCGTCGCCGACGGCGGACCGGGCGGCCATGACGGCGAACATCGCCCGGTTCAGCCGCGTCGACGCCGCCGATGAGGACCTCAAGGCCGCGTCGGTCGCGCTCTGTGTCGTCCTCCACCAGGACGTGCCGTCACTCCTGATCACCCGGCGAGCGGCGAGCCTGCGCAATCACGCCGGCCAGTGGGCGCTGCCCGGCGGACGGCGTGATCCCGGGGAGTCCATCGAGGACGCCGCGCGCCGGGAACTGGCCGAAGAGACCGGCGTCGAGATCGCGGCGGACGACGTTCTCGGCGTGCTCGACGACTACGTCACGCGGTCGGGCTACGTGATGACCCCGGTGGTGGTCTGGGGCGGCCCGGCCAGCCCGGCGATGAGCGGTTCGGCGGCCGAAGTCGCCCAGATCCACGTGATCCCGCTGGCCGACTTCGACGTCGCCCCCCGGCTGCTGCACATCCCCGAATCGGAGTTCCCCGTCATCCAGCTACCGCTGCTCGGCGGGTACCTGCACGCGCCGACCGCCGCGATCATCTACCAGTTCTGCCAGGTGGCCCTGCACGCCCGCCCCACCAGGGTCTCCCACTTCGAACAGCCCCTCTTCGCCTGGAAGTGAGGCGGCCAGCGGCCTCAGCGAAGAGCGCTGAGACACGGCCGGGTGATTACGCGGGGGCGGAGGTACGGCAGAGGCGGCGGTGCCAGGCGATGGCCGAGGTGTCGGTCAGCGAGGCGATCTGGTCGATGACCACGCGGCGGCGCGCGCTATCGGAAGACGCCGCGTCCCAGGCCGGGCGGAACACCGGGTCGAGGGTCCGCGGCGCGCCGATCTGGACGGTGGCCGCGAGTTCGGCGATCAGCTCACGTTCCCGGGCCTGCGCGGCGGCGGCGCCCGCCCTCGTCATCACATAGTGCGCCGCGACTGCCTTGAGCAGCGCGCACTCCAGCCGCTGGGTCCGCGGGACGACGAGGTCGCACGCGTACCGCGTCAGCCTCGGGCCGCCGTCGCGGGCGCGCGGGCCGGAGCCATCGGAGCCCAGGCCAGCCGAGACGGAACCCGGACCGGCCGAGACGGAACCCGGACCGGCCGAGGCAGAGCCCGGACCGGCGGGCCGGTCGTCGGGGTCGTCGCCGGCGCTGCGGCCGTCGGCGTCCCCGCAGGCCGCGCGGGTCGCTTCCTGGGCGGCGACGCAGAACCGGCCGACCAGCTCGCTGGTCAGGTTCTTCAGCGCGGCGAGGGCGCCCGGGCCGCCGTCGAAGGTTTTCGGCCAGCAGTCCAGGGCCATCAGGTCGTCGAACACCGCCGTGAGTTCGGCGAGCGGGGTCGAATCCGGGTCACAGTAAAAACGCTGGGCGACCAGGGCCACCAACGTCCGTTCGGAATGATCATGCAGTTGGGCGAAGGTGAGGAGCCCGGCGTGCAGGCCGTCCTCCACATCATGCACGGAATAGGCCACATCGTCGGCCCAGTCCATGACCTGCGCCTCCAGGCACCGGCGCCGGCCCGGGGCACCGCCCGGGGCACCGTCGCGGATCCAGGCGAAGGCGTCGGCGTCGTCGGCGTAGTAGTTGAACTTGGCCGGGGCCGTGGCGTCCCCGGTCGACGGGGCCATGTCCGGCGGCGCGGGCCACGGGTACTTCAGGATGGCGTCCAGGGACGCCCGGGTGAGGTTCAGGCCCGCCCCGGGCACCTTGGTCTCCAGCCGGGTGAGCAGGCGCAGGGTCTGCGCGTTGCCCTCGAACCCGCCGCAGCCCGCGGCCAGCTCCGCGAGCGCCATCTCGCCGTTGTGGCCGAACGGCGGGTGGCCGATGTCGTGCGCCAGGCAGGCGGTCTCCACCAGATCGGGATCGCAGCCGATCACCGAGCCGATCCCCCGGCCGATCTGCGCGCACTCCAGCGAGTGGGTCAGCCGGGTACGCGGAAAGTCCGCGTCACCGACCGCTACCACCTGGGTCTTGGC
This sequence comes from Actinomycetota bacterium, assembly GCA_003164955.1. Taxonomy (GTDB): domain Bacteria; phylum Actinomycetota; class Actinomycetes; order Streptosporangiales; family Streptosporangiaceae; genus Bog-532. The sequence continues at coordinate 10,450 of PLRW01000201.1, read as the reverse complement.
CGCCAGGCGGCGCAACGACGCGCTGTGCAGGACACGCGCCCGGTCCCGCTCGAACGCGCTCCGCCCGGCCCGCTTGGGCGGTTCGGCTACCCAGCGGGCCGTGGCGTGCGCGTCGTAACCAGTCTCGCTACGTGTTCCGGACGTCTGTCACCTGCTGTCGCTGCCGCCCCCGCTGCCCGTGGCGGCCCGCTCGGAGTCGATCTGCGCGCGGCCCGCCTCCAGCCGGGCCACCGGCACCCGGAACGGCGAGCAGGACACGTAGTCCAGGCCCGCGTCGTGGAAGAAGTGCACCGAGTCCGGGTCGCCGCCATGCTCACCGCAGACGCCGACCTGAAGGTCCGGGCGGGTGGCCCGGCCCTCCTCGACGGCGAGGCGGACCAGCCGGCCCACCCCTTCCCGGTCGATCGTCTCGAACGGCGACACCCCGAAGATGCCGAGCTCGATGTAGCGGCTGAAGAACGCCCCTTCCACGTCGTCGCGGGAGAAGCCCCACGTCATCTGGGTCAGGTCGTTGGTGCCGAAGGAGAAGAACTCGGCCGGCTGCGCGATCTCGCCGGCGGTGAGCGCGGCCCGGGGCACCTCGATCATGGTGCCGATCAGGGCGTGCACGTCGGCGCCGGTCTCCTCGGCGACCTCGGCGAGCACCTTCGCGGTCCGCTCGCGGGCGATCTCCAGTTCCTGCACCGCGCCGACCAGCGGGATCATCACCTCGGGACGCGGGTTGCCGCCGGCCTGCTTGCGGTCGGCCGCGGCGTGCGCGATCGCCCGCACCTGCATGTCGAGCAGGCCCGGGATGACCAGGCTGAGCCGGACCCCGCGCAGGCCGAGCATGGGGTTCTCCTCGTGCAGCCGGCGGACGGCATCCAGCAGCTTCTTGTCCTTGTCGGTCGCGTTGTCGCCCGCCAGGGCGACCCTGACCGACAGGTCGGTGAGGTCGGGCAGGAACTCGTGCAGCGGCGGGTCGATCAGCCGGATCGTCACCGGCAGGCCGTCCATCGCCTCGAGGATCTCCACGAAGTCGCCGCGCTGCAGCGGCTCCAGCGCGTCCAGCGCCGTCTGCTGCTCGGCCTCGTTCTTGGCGAGGATGAGGTGCTCGACGAGCTGGCGGCGGTCACCGAGGAACATGTGCTCGGTCCGGACCAGACCGACGCCGCCGGCGCCGAACCGGCGGGCCCGCGCGCAGTCGGGGCCGTTGTCCGCGTTGGCCCAGACGCCGAGCCGGCGCTTGCTGTCCGCGTGCGCCATCAGCGCGTGCACGGCCGCGACCAGCTCGTCGGACTCCGGTGCCAGGCCGCCTTCGAAGTACTCGACGACCGGCGACGGCATGACGGGCACCTCGCCGAGGTACACCGCGCCGGACGTGCCGTCGATCGAGATCACGTCGCCTTCGGCCACCGTGGCACCACTCTGGGCGGTGAAGCGGCCGGCCTGGGTGTCGACCTCCAGCTCGTCGGCGCCGCAGACACAGGTCTTGCCCATGCCGCGGGCGACCACGGCGGCGTGGCTGGTCTTGCCGCCCCGGCTGGTGAGAATGCCGCGGGCGGCGATCATGCCGTGCAGGTCGTCGGGGTTGGTCTCGCGGCGGACGAGGATGACGTCCTCGCCCTGGTTAGCCAGCTCGACGGCGCGTGCGGAGTCGAAGACGACCTTGCCGACCGCGGCGCCGGGCGACGCGCTGATGCCCTGGGCGATCTTCTCCGCACCCGAGCCGGTGTCGAACCGGGGGAACATCAGCCGGACGAGCTGCTCGCCGCTGACCCGGGTGAGCGCCTCGTCCATGTCAATCAGGCCCTGCTCGACCAGCTGGGTCGCGATCCGGAAGGCGGCGGCGGCGGTGCGCTTGCCGACGCGGGTCTGCAGCATCCACAGCTTGCCGCGCTCGATCGTGAACTCGATGTCACACAGGTCGCGGTAGTGGTTCTCCAGCGTCCGCATGATCTGCATGAGCTGGTCGAAGGAGGCCTTGTCGATCCGCTCCAGGTCCTGCAGCGGCACCGTGTTGCGGATCCCGGCGACGACATCCTCGCCCTGGGCGTTCTGCAGGTAGTCGCCGTAGGTCCCCTGCTGGCCGGTCCCCGGGTCGCGGGTGAACGCGACGCCGGTGCCCGAGTCCTCGCCGAGGTTGCCGAACACCATCGCGACCACGTTGACGGCCGTGCCGAGGTCGGTCGGGAGCCGCTCCTGGCGCCGGTAGAGGACGGCACGGTCGGAGTTCCAGGAGTTGAACACCGCATTGATGGCCAGGTCCATCTGCTCCCTGGGCTCCTGCGGGAAGTCGCGCCCGGTGTGCTCACGCACGATCTGCTTGAACGCGCCGACCAGGGCCTGCAGGTCGTCGGCGTCCAGGTCGAGGTCGTTCTTGATGCCCTTGGCCTTCTTGGCGGCGTCGATGGCCTGCTCGAAGGCCTCGCCCTCAATGTCCAGCACGGTCTTGCCGAACATCTGGATCAGCCGCCGGTAGGAGTCCCAGGCGAACCGCTCGTTGCCGGCCTGCTTGGCCAGGCCCTCCACCGACCTGTCCGACAGGCCGATGTTGAGGATCGTGTCCATCATGCCCGGCATCGAGAACTTCCCGCCGGACCGCACACTGACCAGCAACGGGTCGGCCGGGGCACCGAGCGTGCGGCCCATCGCCGACTCAAGCTGGCGGAGGTGCTCGGTGACCTCGCCGTCCAGCCCGGCGGGCGTGGTCCCGTCGCGCAGGTAGGCGCGGCACGCCTCGGTGGAGATGATGAACCCGGGTGGGACGGGAAGACCCAGGTTGGTCATTTCGGCCAGGTTGGCTCCCTTGCCACCCAGCAGGTCCTTCATGTCTTTATTGCCTTCGGCAAAGTCGTAAACGAGTTTCGGCACTGAAACGCTCCTCGCGCGGCGTAGCTGATCATCATCTTTATTTTGCTTCGGACTCTACCGGTCCCGGGGCATGCGTGGCAGTGGGGCAAAGGTCCCCATCACCGTAGTGGTCTAGTCCATCGTGAGACGGCAGGCACGGGAGGATGCCCACGTACCAGCGGTACGCTAGCCGCCGCAGGCGCCGGGCCGCGGCGCGTGGCGCGCCTCCGGCACGCGTGCGTGGCGCGCCTCCGGCACGACCGCGCAGGCCCCCAGGCCCGAAGCCGTGTCCCGGCGCCGGGGACCAGCCGACCGCCGAGTCGTATTGCGCGCCTCCGGCACGACCGATTTGCGCGCCTCCGGCACGACCGATTTGCGCGCCTCCGGCACGATCGAGCGGAGCGCCCCGAGGGAGGCAGATAAACAAATGAGCCGGACGATTCTCGGATTGCTGCATCCCGGCGAGATGGGCGCCGCCGTCGGGCGATGCCTTACCGATCGGGGGCACACCGTGCTGTGGGTGTCGCAGGGACGCAGCCCGGCTACCGCGGAGCGCGCCGCGGCCGCGGCTCTGACCGACGCGGGGACGGTGGCGGAACTGGCGCGCCGCGCGGAGGTCGTTCTCTCGGTCTGCCCGCCGCGCGCCGCGCGTTCGGTGGCCGAGAGTGTGCGGGGCTTCGGCGGCGTATACGTCGATGCCAACGCTATTTCCCCGCAGTCGGCCCGTTCGGTCGCACGTGCCGTCGGCGCGGGCGGTACGGGTGAGCCGGAGGCCGGCCGGAGCGGGACCGGCCGGAGCGGGGCGGTGTTCGTCGACGGGGGGATCATCGGGCCGCCGCCCCGGCCCGGCGGAACGCCCGGCGCGCCCGATGAGACGCGGCTCTACCTGTCGGGTGAGCGGGCGGCGGAGATCGCGGGACTGTTCGCGGGCACACCGGTCGGCACGCGGATCGTCGATGGGGACATCGGCGCGGCATCGGCCGTCAAGATGGCCTACGCCGCGTGGACCAAGGGCACAGCGGCGCTGGTGCTGGCGGCGCGTGCGCTCGCGCGCGCCACGGGCGTGGAGGAAACGCTGCTCGCGGAGTGGGCGCTGTCCCAGCCCGGCCTGGCCGGGCGTTCCGGGCGGGCCGCGGAGTCGGCCGCGGCCAAGGGCTGGCGCTGGGATGCCGAGATGACCGAGATCGCCGCGTCGATGACCGGCGCGGGACTGCCCGGCGGCTTCCACCTGGCCGCGGCGGAGATCTTCCGGCGGGTTCCCCGGGCCGGCTCCGCGACCGTGGAACAGGTACTGGCCGCGCTCACCGGCGAGCGCCCCGACCAATAATGCTGACCAGTAATGAGGAACGTCACCACCTCGGCGGCCCGCTCGGCTGGGCGGCGCACGTGACTACCCGGCGCCGGTGGTCCGCCGGCGCCACACGAGCCAGCCCATCCCGCCGATCACCGCGAGGCCGGCCACGACGATACCGCCGATGGCGGCGGCCGGGAGACCGCCGCCGGCGGCCGCCCGCGAGCTGCTGGCGTGGCTCGCCGGGACCGGGCTCGGGACCGGCGTGGGCCTCGTGCCCGAAGCGCGGGCGGACGCGGTGAAGGCGACCACGTGATCCGCGGAGGGGGCCAGCAGCAGGCCGTCAGCCACGCTCGGCGTCGGGAAATGGTTGGCCGGCACGCCGATCGAGGCCTGCTGCCGCACCGTACCGGTGGCCGGGCTCAGCCCGTACAGCATGCCGTTCGGCCCGATGGTCCAGACCAGGCCCGCCGCCACGATGGCGGGGCCGCCGCCCGTCCCTGAACTCCACAGCAGGTGCAGCGCGGCCGGGGACTTAGCCGCCCGGACCGCGATGATGCCGCTCGTGCAGGGCAGGTAGACCGTCGTGCCCTGCACCGCGACGCCACCGTCTATGTCCTCGCTGCACGCCGAGCCCAGCGCGGCCTGCTGCCCGCCGATGCCGCCCAGGTGCGCCCCGCTGAGGAGATAGACGATGCGGGACTTCCCGGTGAGGATCACCTGCCCGTCGGGCAGCAGCGCCGGCGCCGTCGACATGTCAAGGTCTTCGGAATTATTGGTGGCCCAGGTGGCCGGCGCGAAGAACTGCAGAAGCTTGAGGGACGGCGACAGTTCGAGCACCGAATCGCTGTTGTCGTAGGCATGGCGATCTGAGTAGACCGAGCCGTTGCCGGTGCTGACCCAGATGTCGCCGCTGGCGTCGACCACAGGGGCCGCTCCGCCCATCCAGATCGCCCCCTGCGACTCACCGGCTCCGGCATCGACGGTGAACGTTTTCGGTGTCCCGCCCGTTTCGGGGACGGCGATCAGCCGGCCTCGGTAGGCAGCGCAGTCCCCGTAGTTCCCGCCCATGCCGAACACGACCCGGCCGTCGTCGAGGGTCAGCCCGGTGCGCTGGAGGAGCGCGGCGGGATCCGCCCCGGCGGGATCCACGTCCCGGGTCACCTCGACCTTGCCCGAGGCGGTGGCGAGCCCGGCGAACATGTGCGCCGGCTTGCCGTTCACCAGTTCGTCGGCCACCACGAAGATCTCGCCCCGGGACTGATCGATGACCGGGGTACCCGCGATGCCCACCGTGGGCGTGATGTCCCCGCAGGGAAGGTCGGCCGACGGCACGGGACTGCCGAGATGGGCGGACCAGACCACCGCGCCCGTGGCGGCGGAGAGCGCGTATACGGTGTCGTTCTGGGTCGCCACGTAGACCCGGCCCGACGACACGAGAGGCTCACCGTAGATCTCGCCATCGAGCGCGGGCGATGTCCACGCGCGGGCCGTGGTGCCGACGGCCGGCACCGGCCCGGCCACCCCGAAGCCGTCGGCGTCGCGGTGATAAACCGTCCAGGAGCTGGACGCGGCGGGCTGCGACGCGCGGGGGGCCGCGGCGGCGTACCCGCCGCCCAGCGGCCCGGTCACTGCGGCCAGGGCCAGCAAGCCAGTCACTATCGGCCCCCGGCGACGCCAGGCTGTCATACCAGCACGATAGCGGGCAGGTGGCTCAGTGCCGGCCGGTGACTGCGGGCCTCGCCCCCATCCGGGCTCCGCCGCGTCCCGCCGGGCCGGCTAGGCAAAGTCGTCGGGGCAACTTCGGCGAGTCCTCAGCCGGGCGGCCTCGGCAGGCGGGCTCGGCAGGGCGGGCTCAGCAGGGCGGGAGCCGCTCCCCCAGGTAGGCCTCGAGCTGGCCGATGCCGATCCGCTCCTGGCGCATCGAGTCGCGTTCCCGGACGGTCACGGCCTGGTCCTCGAGCGTCTCGAAGTCCACCGTGACGCAGTACGGTGTGCCGATCTCGTCCTGGCGGCGGTACCGGCGGCCAATCGCGCTGGCGTCGTCGAAGTCGGTGTTCCAGCGCTGGCGCAGCGCCGCGGCCAGGTCCCGGGCCTTGGGCGAGAGGTCGGCGTTGCGGGACAGCGGGAGCACCGCCACCTTGACCGGCGCGATCCGGCGGTCGAACCGCATGACGGTCCGCTTCTCCAGGTTCCCCTTGGCGTCCGGCGCCTCGTCCTCGGAGTAGGCGTCCAGCATGAACACCAGCGCGGCGCGGTCCACGCCGGCGGCCGGCTCGATGACGTAGGGGACGAACCGCTCGCCGGACTCCTGATCCAGGTAGGACATGTCGACCCCGGACGCGCGGCCGTGCGTGGTCAGGTCGAAGTCCGTGCGGTTGGCGATCCCCTCCAGCTCACCCCACTCCGAGCCCTGGAAGCCGAACCGGTACTCCACGTCGACGGTGCGCTTGGCGTAGTGCGCCAGCTTGTCCTTGGGGTGCTCGAACAGCCGCAGGTTCTCCTCGCGGATACCGAGGCCGAGGTACCAGGCGAGCCGGGTGTCAATCCAGGTCTGGTGCCATTCCTCGTCGGTGCCGGGCCGGACGAAGAACTCCATCTCCATCTGCTCGAACTCCCGGGTGCGGAAGATGAAGTTGCCCGGGGTGATCTCGTTACGGAACGACTTGCCGATCTGGCCGATGCCGAACGGGAGCTTGCGGCGCGAGCTCTGCAGGACGTTCTTGTAGTTGATGAAGATGCCCTGCGCCGTCTCGGGCCGCAGGTACGCCAGCCCGGACTCGTCCTCCACCGGGCCGAGGTAGGTCCGCAGCAGGCCGCTGAACATCCGCGGCTCGGTGAACGTGCCCTTGTTACCGCAGTTCGGGCAGGTCAGGTCGGCCAGGCCGTTCTCCGGCGGATGACCGTGCCTGGCCTCGTACGCCTCGATCAGGTGATCGGCGCGGAACCGCTTGTGGCAGGACATGCACTCGGTCAGCGGGTCCACGAACTCGGTGATGTGGCCGCTGGCCTCCCAGACCTCGCGGGCCAGGATCACGCTCGAGTCCAGGCCGACGATGTCGTCTCGTTCCTGGACCATCGAGCGCCACCACTGGTGCTTGATGTTGTTCTTCAGTTCGACGCCGAGGGGACCGTAGTCCCAGGAGGCCCGCAGTCCGCCGTAGATCTCACTCGACGGGTAGACGAAACCCCGCCGCTTCGACAGGCTGACGATCGTATCCATGCGGTCACTGCGTGCTGCCATTGAGGTCTCCATCCGGCTGGCGGTCGGCGTCGTGGCTGTCCTGGACCGGCCTCCGCATGGCCCTTCAGCCGACCACGACGACAGCGGCTACAGGCTCCGCCGGCACGGCGCTGGGCAGGCCCAGCTGGCCATGTGACGGACTGTCCCGGGTACCGGCACCGCAGGGGCGCCCCCGTTGACACGCGCGGCACGGGGCAAACACCGTGCGAGGGAAGCGCGGTGGCCCAAGCCTAGGGCTACCCGCCTCCCAATGCGAATCAAATCGCCGATGCCGGCCCCCGGTCAGGGTCCGGCCACGGCACCCCGGCCCGGTCGGCGTCGACGTTAAGGGTATAGCCCCCGATTTTCTGTCTTTTGCCGCCCGCGTACTGCTTGACCCGGTCCGCCCAGCGCCGCCCGGGCTTAACGGGCCGGGACGGACACACTCGCTGGGCCGGCCGGCTCCTGGCCTCCGGCTGGATCCGGGGCGCCGTTCACCTGGTTGGGAATGGCTCCGCCGTAGCGGCGGTCCCGGCTGGCGTAGATTTCGCATGCCTGCCACAGGTGGCGGCGATCGAAATCGGGCCAGAGCGTATCGAGAAAGACAAGCTCGGCGTAATGGGACTGCCAGATCAGGAAATTCGAGGTCCGGTGCTCACCTGACGACCGTACGAAAAGGTCGACGTCGGGCATTTCCGGCTCATCCAGATAACGGCTGAGAAGCTTTTCGTCCACCTTCTCCGGCCGGACCTTTCCCGCGGCCACATCGGCGGCAATCGCGGCGGCCGCATCGGCGATCTCGGCGCGGCCCCCGTAGTTCACGCAGAACTGGAGCGTGAGCACCGAATTGCCGGCCGACATCTGCTCGGCTTGTTCCAGTTCGCTGATGACGCTGCGCCACAGCCGCCGGCGGCGGCCCGCCCACCGGATGCGGACGCCCATCTCGTTGAGCAGGTCGCGGCGGCGGTGGATCACGTCGCGGTTGAAGCCCATCAGGAAACGGACCTCGTCCGGCGAGCGCCGCCAGTTCTCGGTGGAGAAGGCGTAGGCGGACAGGTAGGGAATCCCCAGCTCGATCGCGCCCATGATCACATCGAGCAGCGAGGATTCGCCTTGCTTATGGCCCTCGGTCCGGGGCAGCCCCCGCTGCTTGGCCCAGCGTCCGTCCCCGTCCATGACGATGGCCACGTGCCGGGGGACCAGATCGCTGGGGATGGCGGGCGGCCGGGCGCCACTCGGATGAGGATCGGGCGGCCGGACGGTCACACACGCTCCACATGACGCAACGAACGGATCGAATGCTCTAGGTGCCACTGCAGATAGGCGGCTACCAGACCACTGCACTCTACCTGGTGCCGCCGGTCGCTCTGATCCGCATTGTCCCAATCGCCCCGGAGCAGCGCGCCCATCAGGGACACGGTCCCCGAGCCGGGGGACGCCGCCCCGGGCGGCCGGCAGGACGCGCACACCATGCCGCCCGAGGGGATCGCGAACGCGGGCAGCCGGCCGGATGTCCCGCACCGCGCGCACTCCTCCAGCGCGGGCGCGTACCCCGCCACCGACAGCGACCGCAGCAGGTAGGCGTCGAGCACCAGCCGGGGATCATGACCGGCCTCCGCCAGGGCCCGCAGGCCGCCGACGAGCAGCAGGAACTGGCGCAACGCCGGTTCCTTGTCCTCCGGGGTGAACCGCTCGGCCGTCTCCAGCATGGCGACGCCCACCGTGTACCGCGGATAGTCCGCCGTCAGCGGCGCGCCGTACGACCGGATCACCTCCGCCTGGGTGATCACGTCGAGCGACCGCCCCTGGTGCAGCATCAGATCGACGTGGGTGAACGGCTCGAGCCGCCCGCCGAACCGGGACTTCGTGCGCCGCACACCCTTGGCCACGGCGCGGACGCGGCCGGTCTTCCGCGCGAGCACGGTGATGATCCGGTCGGCCTCGCCCAGCTTCTGCGTGCGCAGCACCACCCCGTCGTCCCGGTAAAGCTGCATGTTCCCCATTGTCCCGCACCGCACCGACATCCGGGGCTCAGCGCGCCGGGCGGAACGCCGTATGTTGCCGGCGAACGAGTACGGGGGAACGGGCGGCTTCCTGTCAGGAATTCTTGACACCACCGGGGGCCGTCCCGGGGGCGGACGGGGAGCATGACGTCCGTTCGGCCAGAAAATCAGCGGTCCGCCAGAAACCCAGCCGCCGGTCAGCCGAGGGCGGTGCCGAACAGATGCCCGATGCCGTAGGTGAGGGCGAGCCCGAGCGCGCCGCCGATGACGACCCGCAGGACGGCGCGGCGGATATCGCTGCCGCCGATGCGGGCGCTCAGGGCACCGGCCAGGCCAAGAGCGACAAGGACGGCGACGAACGTGACGGGGACCCGCCAGGCGGCCGGGGGCAGCAGGATGGCGAGCAGCGGCAGCAGGGCACCAGCGGTGAACGACAGCGCCGACGCGCCGGCAGCCTGAAAGGGATGAGCGAGGTCGTCCGGGTCGATGTGCAGTTCGGCGTCGAGATGGGCGGCCAGGGGATCCCGGGCGGTCAGCTCAGCGGCGACGGTGCGGGCGGTCGCCGGGGACAGGCCCTTGGCCTCGTAGAGCGCGGTCAGCTCGGCCAGTTCGGCCTGCGGGGTTTCGGCGAGCTCGCGTTTCTCCTGAGTTAGCTGCGCGAGCTCGCTGTCACGCTGGCTGGAGACCGATACGTACTCCCCCAGTGCCATCGACACCGCCCCGGCGACCAGCCCGGCCAGCCCGGCGGTGAAGATGGGACCACGGGCCGAGGTGGCGCCAGCCACCCCGATGACGATGCCGGCCACGGAGACGATTCCGTCATTGGCCCCCAGTACCGCCGCTCGCAGCCAGTTCAGGCGCCCCGCGGTCCCGCCCGAATGAGGCTCCGCGGGATCGGCCTCCCGGGCGACGTCAACGGGGTTGAGTTTGGGGTAGGCGGCTGCGGGATCGATCTCCCGGGCGCCGGCGGCGGGGCGGACCTGAGCCGCGGAAGGTCCATCCTCCTCAGAAGCCATGGGTATTAATAAGCCCCTTTTACCTGCGCCGTAAACCTCAGAGCGTGCCCGGTACAACCAAGCACGCGGGTCGGCTGCGGTCCTA
>PLRW01000047.1 GCA_003164955.1 Actinomycetota bacterium | reverse complement strand
TCTTGTCCGCGTTCTTGTCCGCGTTTTTACTCTGCTGCTCGTGCGCGATGATCCCGCGCAGTGCCGGGAGAGCCACCACCAGAGCGGCCCGTTCCCGCGGGGTCAGGGCCCCGAGGTCGGCGAGGAGCGCACGGTTCCGCGCCGCCTCCAGTTCGCGGACCACCTGGTCGCCGCTCTCGGTCAGGCACACGGCCACGGCGCGCCGGTCGGTGCTGCTCGCGTCGCGGCGCACCCAGCCGAGCCGCTCCATGCCGATGACGAGCGCCGACATCGTGGGCTGGGTCACCTGCGCCGCCTCCGCCAGGCTGGTCACCCGTTGCGGCCCCTCGTCCCGCAGGATCAGCAGCGTCGACGCCTGGGTCAGGCTGATCTGCGGCGGCAGGATGGCGCGGCGCAGCACCGTCGATATCTGCACCAGCGTCGCGCCCAGTTCGTCGGCCAGCCACGCGCGGTCGATGTGCTCGTCGTGCGCGACGGGGCGGTCCGCCCGTGTGCCGTCGGCCGTCGCGTGGCCGTCGCGGCCCGGTGCGGCCGTGACGGCACCGGAATCGCCCGCTCTCGTGCTGCCCGCCCTCACGTCTTATTCCGCCTTGTCCCGGGCGGCGGTCAGGGCGTCCCGGATGATGACGACGGGGCACGGGGCGTGGTGCAGGACGTGCTGGCTGACCGAGCCGAGCAGCACCTCGCTGAGGCCGCTGTGCCCGCGGAATCCGATCACCAGCAAGGTCGCGCCCTTGGCCTGCGCCAGCAGGGCGTGGGCGGGCTGGGCCTTGACCACGACCGGGCGGACCGGCACGACGCCGTACGCCTGGTCCGCGGTCCGTGCCTCGGCGATCGCCTTGGCCACCGTCTCCTCGGCCAGCGCGTGGTAATCCGCGTTGTCCGGCACGGCGGCGCCGTAGACGTTTGGATAGTGCCAGGCACAGACGGCCTCGATCATACCGCCGGTCAGTATCGCCTGGCAGAAGGCCCACTCCAGGGCCCCAATGGAGGACGGCGAGCCGTCAACCCCGACCACGATGCGCGTGCTCTGTGATGCCGACATGGTTTCCTCCTCGAAACCAGATCCGGCAGGCAAGGGGCTGGGTCGGCCCGGGCGCGGGCCCGGCTCCTTTCCGCGATGCCCCTACGCGGGACATCACCGGTTCACAGCTCCAATATATATAGGTCCCCTATGTATGTCAACCAGTCATTTGACCATAATTTTGCAATCCCTTTACTATGTCTCCCTCCTCCACCCGGTACCCACTGCGCCCCGGCTACCCGGGCCGGGCGGCAGCGAAGCGGTCGCGGTTGCACTCCGCCGATCGGACTGGCCGCGCAGCGGCTGGGCTCAAACTGTGTGCGGCTCCGGCGGGAGCGGCGTTGGCCGCTCCCGCCAGGCATGCCGCTCTGCGTGCCACGAGGCGCTGGACCAGCGACGGCCAGGCCATCAGGGTCGGGTCAGGGTAATAGTCAGTGGCGTTCCGGCGGGTACGTCCCGCAGCCGGAGCAGGTCCGGGGCGTGAAGCCGGATACAACCGTGCGAGAGCCTCGCGCCGCTGGAACCAATCGCGTCATCACTGCCCAACGGGCCATGGATGCCGATCAGGGCGTCCCCTGAGCCGTCCCAATCGCCGATGGCGGTCGAGTGCGCGGAGGTGACGATGATGAATGGCCGGTATCCCGGGCTAGGAGCCTGCTCGAAGAAGGCGAGGAAGAACTGTCCAGCCGGAGTGGGATCCTGGACGGTCCCAATTCCGGCCGGTGCGTCCATAACAACTTTTCCTGCGCGCAGCAGCTTGATGTGCTTAGTGGCCAGGTCGATGACGACCCGGTAGGGAGTGGACGTTATGGTCACGTCGGCGCTGCGCACCCAGGCGGTAGAGCCGTCCGGCCGGGTAGCCAGCCGGACTTTGTACCAGCCGGGCCGCTGGCTGATCACCGGCAGCGCCGAGACGGCACCGTACCAGCGCGCCGGGACGGTGCCATGGGGGTGAGTTCCCGGGGCGGGATAGCGGGGAATCGTGTGCTTGACCATGGCGATCAAGCTCCAGCCTTTGGGTGCGGTCACTGCTGACGTAGAAGACCAGGGCGAGCCAGGGGACGTGGCCGGAGAACTGCTACCCGTTTGCGGTGTGCTCGCCAGGTGCTGACCTACCAGGAAGCCGCCAACCGCTAGCACCGCCACGGCAACGACTGAAACGGCCATCGTGCGGGCGGGTGGGATGACACGTAGAGGTTTCATACGAAGTTTCCCGGGCTGATTCGATGGTCCGCGCCTGCCACGCATCGGTGTGTGGCAGGCGCGGACCGCTGTTTCAGGTGCGGACCTAGCCGACGCCGCGCAGGACGCACACTGTCGACGGGGCGGCGGTAAACCGCTTGGTGACCGCCCACTGCTGGTGCGCTTTGCCCGGCACGCGGACGCGCGTGCTGCCCGTGCCGATCACCGTGGCGGACTTGGTCGTGAAGAACACCGCGATCGTGTAGTCCGCCGCTGTGCCCGCCGGGTTGGTGGCGGTGCCGGAAGCCATCCAGCCCCCGGGTGCCTGGTGACACGACGTCAACTGCACCTGCTTGCGCAGCTTGGCGACGTTCGCCACCTTCGAAGGCACGCCCGCTGCGTTCGTGACCCCCTTCGGCAGCGCAACGCCTTTGGCCTGGCCCGCCGACGAGCCTTGTGAGGCGCCCGCCGACGAGTCCTTAGAGGTCCCCGCCGACGAGCCGCCACTGCTGCACGCGGCCACCGCGAGCAGAGGCAGAAGCAGTGTGGCCGCCGCAAGGTGCTGCTTCCTCGATCCGGGCATTGCTCTTCTTCCTAGCCATCTAGCCGGCAACTGGAACCGCCTTGCGGACGATGGGCGCGACCGAAGCCGCCGGCGCGGTTGACGGCGACGTCGTGCCCGGCGTCGCGGTCCCCGTCGGCGTCGGCGTCGCTGTCGCCGTCGGAGCCACCGCGCCGACCGTTAGCGTGGACGACGGCGAGGTCACCGGCGAGCCCGACGGCGGGTCACCCGAGACGGTGGCCGAGTCCCCGACCGTGCCGTTGTCGACGTCGGTCTGGGCCACGGTGTAGGTGGCCGTGCAGGTCTCCTTCGCACCCGCCGCCAGGGTGGCCGATGGGCAGGCCGGGCCCGAGGTCAGCGGGCCGGCCGGAACGGTCTGCGTGTCGATCACCGCGACGCTGGTCATCGTGACGTTGCCGGTGTTGGTCACCAGGAACGAGTAGGTGATCACCTGCCCCGCCTGGGTGACCGCCGACGGCGACGCCGACGTGACCACCGTCAGCGCGCCGTTCCGCGTGACCGGCACGCTGGCCGTGGACGACGGCGAGGTCACCGGCGAGCCCGACGGCGGGTCACCCGAGACGGTGGCCGAGTCGTTCACGCTCCCGTTGTCGATGTCGGCCTGGGTCACGGTGTAGGTGGCCGTGCAGGTCTCCTTCGCACCCGCCGCCAGGGTGGCCGATGTGCAGGTCGGG
>PLRW01000012.1 GCA_003164955.1 Actinomycetota bacterium | reverse complement strand
TGATCCGTGAGGCCATCTCCCGCGAACTGCTCGGGAAAGAGAGCGGTAATGATGAGCGACACCTGGCGTGAGGCCGGAGGCGAGCAGGCCGCTGCTTACCGGATCAGCGACGACGGCATGACCCTCGTCATCAAGCGCCGCGCGCCCGGCGGCATCCTGACCACCACCTACAACCGCCTCCCGGACGCGGGACCGTTCACAGACGCAGACGTGGACGGCGTGCTCCGCAGCCAGCCCGCGGCGACCCGGACGATGCAGCCCGGCCAACTCCTCCTGGCCCGCCGCTTCGTCACCACGCACGGAACGTTGTGGCTGGGCCTCATGACCGGCCCGCCGACCTGGTGGCGGCCACGCATGGCGCGCGAGAAGGACGGCGCACTCATGGCCGGCTGGCTGCGCCTCGCTGTGGCAGTGAAGTTCACCCTGCTCGGGAAGGAGAGCCCATAGTGCCTAAGTACGCAGCGGGCACGGAGGTATCCAGCGACCGGAGCCGCAGCGAGATCGAGCGCACCCTCCGCAGGTACGGCGCGACCGCGTTCGCCTACGCGTGGGAAGGCTCAAACGCCCAGATCGCGTTCAAGCTGGCCGACCGCCAGATCCGGTTCCGCCTCCCGCTGCCCGACCCGCAGTCGCGCGAGTTCACCCTGACGCCGACCGGCCGGGAGCGGTCCGCGCCGGCCGCCGAGGACGCCTACGAGCAAGCGGTCCGGCAGCGGTGGCGTGCGCTCGCACTCGTCATCAAGGCCAAGCTGGAAGCCGTCGAGGCCGGGATTTCCACGGTTGAGGACGAGTTCATGGCCCACATCGCGCTACCGGACGGCCGGACAGTGGGCGACTGGCTCGGGCCGCAGCTCACCGCCGTGTACGCACAGCAGGCCATGCCCGCGCTACTGCCGGGAAGCAAGGATGCCTAGCGCCCTGCTCGCCTGGCTGGCCCATCACCAGCTCGCCGCCTGGAGCGCGGCCGCGGGGTCCTGCCTCATCGCCGCCCGGATCCTGTTCGCCCGCTGGGACGGCCGCATCCGCGGGGCCAGCGCTTGCGTCTGCTCCACCGTGTGTGAGCGGTGCGAACTGCCCCCCAGTGCTCTCACTGCCCTCGCGCTCGCCGGCGGTGTCCTGTGGCTGCCCCTGCTGGCCGTATGGCTGGTGCGGGTCCGGCAGCCCCTCACGGTCACGCAGCGGGCCCGGCTGCTCCAGGCCGAGACGGCCCGGCTGGACGCGGCCACGGAACGGATGAGGGTGGCACGGGCCGCGAACATCGCAGCGTCAGAGACCGATCTGGAGATGGGAAAGCATGGCCACTGACGACGAGCCGGACCCGCTGACCGGTTACCGGGACGCCGTCCTCACAGCGATGCTCGCGGAGATCGGGCGCGCCCTGGTGCGGCGCGCGGGCCTCCGGTCCTGCCATTGTCTGTGCAGGTACCGCCACCCGGCCGAGACTGGCGTCTGCGACAGTGAGGCCGTCACCACCCGCGAGTTCGTGTCTGACGAGCTTGGTTCGGTGCACGTACCGATGTGCGCACCGTGCATCGTCGCTCAGGGCGTCGCCGAAGGGATACCGGGCGCCCGCTAAGATCACCGGCAGGATTCCCGATAAGGGGAGACGCCAGGGATGGGATTGCCCGGCCCCCGTGAGAGCGGCAGTGCCGGCGGGCGCCAGCGGCCCGGAAGGCTGGTCCCTGTCTCCCCGCCACCAATGAAAGCGCCCGGCCCGAAACTTGAAATCGGGCCGGGCGCTTTCACGTCAGCCTGAATCAGCCGGCCTCCTCGTCATCCTCGTGGCAAGAGCAGTTGTCGTTCAGTGGGCACATAGTGTTCTCCTCTCCATGACCATCTCCCTGTCCCGTCTCTCTGAGTGATGGGACCAGTTGTGGACACAGTCCCGGCTAGACCGTGCCCGTATGCTGGGGTATGAGTTAGCTCTTTGACCTGCGGCTATATACGCTTATATACTCCCCTGAACACCGTATAGACGAACTCGTAATGCGTAGGTCATCGGTTCGATTCCGATAGGCGGCTCATAGTCTGACCAGCGGAAACGCCGGAAAGCGGATCACCGGTCATCGGGTTTGGTCCCAGTTTTGGGACCAGAAGCCGCGCCGGGCGGCCGGATGAGAGCGCGGCCCATCCGCGACGAGGCGTCCTGCGCGAGCGCTTTCCCGACGTGGGTGTAACGGCGAGTCATCCTCACATCGGAGTGGCCGAGCATCTCCTGGACGACGGACAGGAGCACGCCTTCCTCAAGCGCGATGGAGGCGGCCGAGTGGCGCATCACGTGCAGCCGGTACTTCGGCAGCCCGGCCGCCCCGAGGAGGGCGCCCCACTCGCCCCAGTCCCGCCGCGGGTCGATCGGCTTCCCGTTCCACTGGCAGAAGACAAGATCGCTGTCTTCCCATTCGGTGTCCGCCGTGACCCGCTGGAGGTACTGGGCGTCGCGGTGCTCGCGGAGGATGGCGGTGAACTCGGGGGCGAGCCAGACGGTCTTCTTGCGCTTCTCCTTGATCTCGCGGAAGACCAGGCCGCCACCTTTGCGCTTCTTGCAGTGCCGGGCATGCTCGCGGCAGTCCGCCGGGCACGGCGGGGGACAGGCGCGGGTGTGCCGGCTGCATTTCTTCGGGCACGGCTTCCGCTTGTGATGCTCGCCGCCGCACGCATGCTCGGCCGCAGCGACCGCCGCGGCGATGGCGGCCGCGGGCTTGCCGTGCTCCTTCATGTCCTTCCCGATGGCGTCACCGCAGCCGTGGGCCCAGGTGAGCCGCTGGATCTGGAACCAGACCCGCATCTCGCCCGTGTCCAGGTTCAGGTAGGGCCAGCGCAGCCCGAGCGCCTCGCCCTGCCGCAGCCCGCAGCCGAGACCGATCGTCCACCGCGCTGCGTTCGGCCGCTGCCCGGCGGCATCCAGGACGGCGAGCGCTTCCTGCTGTGTCAGGCTGGTCAGGTCCCCCTCGCCCGCCGCGGGTGCCTCGGCGTGCTTGCACGGGTTCCGGGCCACATTGCGCCGGGCGACCTGCACCTCGAAGGCGCTGGACAGGATGGAATGCACCTTGCGGACGTGGCTGGGCGCGTGCCCGGCGGCCAGCATCTCGGCCAGGCCGTCCTCGATGTGCTCCGGGAGCAGCCGGTCGATGCGCTGGCCGCCCCAGCGGGGGAAGATGTCGTTGCGGCATTTCGACCAGTAGTCGGCGATGGTCCGCGGCGCCCGGCCGCGGCTGGGCAGGATGACGGTCAGGTGGCGCTCCATCATCTGCTGCACGGTCGGCGGTTTGCCCGGCTTGCCGGTGACCCCTTCCTCGCGCGCCTTCTCCAGCTCCCTGACTTTCGCCTTGACGGCCCGGAGTGTCTTGCGCTGGATGTGGCGCCGGTCCGGCCGGCCGTTGGCTTTGGTGCCCATCCACACCTTGGCCTCGTAGTAGCCGCGGGTGTTCGGTGTCTCGCGGATCCATGATTCGCCGTTGTCCTTGCGGGTCCGGGGCTCAGTCATCGGCTGTGTCCTCTTCTGCCGCGCCGGTCAGTTCGTTGTAGCGGCGCACACCTTCTTCTATGGCGTCGTTGACGCCGTATCCCTTGAGCCGGGCGGCAGTGTCGTCGCGGGCTTCCTGAACGCGCGGCGACGGGTCGGCCGAGGTCTCCTCCAGGGTCCGCTCGGCGCCGGCGGCGTCTATGAGGGCCCGCTGGATGGCTTCGGCGATCTTCTCGTAGGACGCCCGCACGGCGGCCCCGGCGGCGTAGACACGCTCGGTGGCGTTAGCTTCGGGTGTTGACCAGGTGAGCCGGTCAAGGGAGGTTTTCAGTACCCCGGCGAGCGCGACCGCCTCGGCGAACCTGAGCGGCTGCTGACCGCCTTCGATCCGGCCGACAGTCTGCTGGTGCCAGGGGATGCCGCGGGCGGTCATCTCGATGGCGAGCGCGGCCTGCGACATTTCCATGCGCTCGCGCAGTTGCCGCATGTTCGCGGCTAGCCGCTGGTCGGGTGAATCGTGGGACTGCTCTCGCATACTCCGGGAGACTACAACATACGGTTGTGGTTGCGCACGTACTGCTGTTGTGACATGCTCTCGCTGTGAGCGAGTACAGCAAGTCGATGTTGCTCAAGCCCGAAGAGGCGATGGTTGAGCTTCGCGTCAGCCGGGCGACCCTGTTTAAGCTGCTGCGGCCCAAGAGTTCCGGGGAGCCGGCGGAGATCGAGTCGTTCCTGATCGGGCCGAACGCGCGGCGTATCCCGCGGTCGGCGATAGAGGCGTACATCGCCCGTAAGCTGGCCGAGGCCGGGCAGGGTGCCGCATGACCGCCCCGGGCGGCCCCGACCCGCTCCTCACCGCCACCCCAGCCGACGTTGAGCGGGGGATAGCGCGGGAGCTTCTCAAGCGCCCCGAGCCCGAGGCGCACACCGCGGCGGAAGTCGCGGCCATCGTCATGACCGTGGTGGGCCCGGTGCTTGAGGCCAGGGATGCGGAGATCCGGCGGGCCCGCGCCGACGAGCGGGAGCGGTGCATTGCCCATCTGCGCACGGAGGTCACCGTCCAGCGCCTCGTCGCCATGGAAGCGTCCGGTCCGGCAGCGGCAGAGGCCGCAGCCGGGGCGGCGGCGTACGAGGCCGCTATCGGCCTGCTCAGCGCGCGGGCATCTGGCCTCGTGGTGGAGATAAGGGAGAAGGGTTAGTCGCATGAAAAAGGATCATGAAATGGATGCCGGCTTTGAATCGATTACCCCGGAGCGCGCTGCCGCCGATCTAGGAAACCAGATCGCCCATAACCGGCCCCCGATGCCGAGCTTGGCCAGGATGTACGCCCGCGTTATGGACGCTGGCAGATGGAACTGGGAGAGTCCGGACGGGCTCGTGTACAACACCCGCGGCCAGCTATGTCAGGGTCAGCATCGCCTCATGGCGATCATCATCAACGGCTTGACGGTCCGCATGTGGGTCACCCGGAATGCACCTGACTCCGTAGCTGCCGTCCTTGACACTGGCCGTCCCCGTACGACCGCACATCGGCTCGTCTTCGACGGTTATAAGAACCCCAAGGATCTTGCGGCCGTAGCCAGGGCTGCCGTCCTATGGGAAGCCGGCCGGTTCTGGAGCCATGGCATGACCCCGGCCCGCGAGGAGATCGAAGCTGTTATTGAGGCGCACCCTGAACTCCACGTCTTCGCTGAGCATTCGGCGCACTGGCCGTCTAGGCAGACGATGGCCCCATCCCAAGCCGGATTCGTCTGGTGGGTGATCGACGGCATCAACGCCGACGAAGCCGACACGTTCATGACGTGCCTACGTGACGGGACGGACCTGTATAAGGGGCATCCCGTCCTCACGCTCCGCAATCGCCTCGCGAATGACCGCGCGGCCGGGGTGCGCCACCCTGAACTGAGCATCCTTCTCGCCTTCCTAGCCTGGCGCGCCTATACGCGGCGTGAGCAGATCGTCAAGCTCCAACTCCCCCCACAGGTCTCCGAGGAGACATTCCGGCGCGTACTTGGACTGGAGCCGCCTGCATAAGCCCGCGCCCGGCTCCCTCTTCCGATTCCGAGACGGGGGAAGCCGGGCGGCCTGCTTCAAGTAACGGGACAGCCTCCCGGCACACGTCAGCCCCCCGCTGCTGGCGTGTGCCGGGAGGCTCGTCCCCCTGCCAGCCGGTCCGGCTGGAACATAAAAAGGAGAGATATGTTCTCATTTAAGAAGACGGCCGCCACGGTGGCCTGTGCCGCGCTGCCCCTGGGCGGTGCCGTTCTCGCCGCCGCCCCGGCGGCCATGGCGGCGGTACCGACGTCGTTCGTGTCGCTGTCGTACGGCCCGAACCATGTGTCCGGCCACCAGCTCGCCCTCGACGTGCTCGGCCAGGTCAAGGCGTTCGGTCAGCCCGTCGTCGCATGGCAGTCCGACGAGTATCAGGGCGTGACCGGCAGGGTCGACCCCGCCGAGCAGTTCATCACGATCGCCGTCCAGACCGCCGCCAGCTCGGGTGGCGTGCTCAGTCCGCTGCCGGCCGGTGTCGTCGCCTACCAGATCGAATGGGCACCGAACGGCGTGCCGTCCGGGTTCTGTGTCGACGACCAGAGCGCCGCCCAGCACACCCACGCCGTGATCGAGCCCTGCGCCTCGGCCACGGACGCGGCCACCGAAGTCACCACCACGCCGCCGGGGCCTGTGTGGCTAACGGGCAGCATCTATCAGGACTTCTACTTCCAGACCGACCACGTACTCAACACCAACCAGCTTGCCTCGTACGGGTACGGGGAACTGGAGCCGGTTCTCGGCTTCACCCAGCCGATCAGTACCACCGCGCCCTGGACCGGTCACACCGCCCTGAATGACTCCGCGTACGTGAACGGCGGCCACGTCATCAGCTGGCCGGCAGTCTCCTCGACCAACGAGGAGTTCAAGTTCCGGCCGGCCTCTTAGGCCCAGCCTGACCCCTGGACGGTCTTGTGATGGTTCCCGCCCGGCCTCAGCCACTACGGGCCGGGCGGGTTCCACCGAAGACCGGACCAGCCACCCCAGTAACAGGAGCAGTCGTGAGCATCGACAACACAGCCAAGCGCATGCAGGAGGACCCGGACGAGCAGCAGTCGTTCCTGCTCGCCGAGTCGGTGGTGACCGGCTCACCATCCAGTTTCATCGAGCGGCAGGAGCGCGACGGGCAGCGCCAGCTCGTTAATTCCGACCGGTTGCCCACTGAGATCATCGGCGCGGCGCAAGCAGAGTTCGAGGCCCTGGGCTTCACCTTCGGCGAGCCGGACCCCGATGACCCACTGTTCCGTCCGGCAACCCTGCCTGAAGGCTGGAAGCGCGAGGGCAGTGACCACGACATGTGGTCCTACGTCGTTGACCCGATCGGCCGCCGCCGCGCCGGTGTCTTCTACAAGGCCGCGTTCTATGACCGCAGGGCTCACATGGACCTCGTCTCGCTCGGCTGGTACATCACCTGTGCGGTTGAGTACGACGCCGGCCCGATCATCTTCGATGACGAGTGGGCCAGCCGCAAGGCGGTCGCGGCGGAGATGCAGGCCATCCGTGACGGCCATCTCGCTGAGGCAGCAAAATTCCGGGGCTTCGCGGCCAACGAGAGCCGCAGCGAGGACAACCGGAGGCACTGCGCCGAGATTGCTCAGCGCAAGGAAACGGACGCCACGAAATACGAGGCGGCGCTGTCGGAACTCGCGGCGGTGTGAGCCGGAAACAGGAGAACTGAC
This sequence comes from Actinomycetota bacterium, assembly GCA_003164955.1. Classification (GTDB taxonomy): domain Bacteria; phylum Actinomycetota; class Actinomycetes; order Streptosporangiales; family Streptosporangiaceae; genus Bog-532. The sequence continues at coordinate 97 of PLRW01000012.1, read as the reverse complement.
ATGGAAATCGACTGGACCAAGAGCACGCTGAGCTTCGCGAACGGAAACTGCGTCGAGGTGGCCAGCCTGCCCGATGGCACGGTCGGCCTGCGCAACA
>PLRW01000211.1 GCA_003164955.1 Actinomycetota bacterium | reverse complement strand
AGCCGCTCGTTGGGCTCACCGCCGTGGGCACGGGCGGCGGCCGCGGCGTCGTGCGGGCTCGCGCCGGGGGCCTCGCGGGTGTAGAGGTTCGGGCAGATCGCGTTGTAACCTTTGACGGCAAAGGTCCGGGCGATCTCCTTGGTCTGCGGGTCGTAACCGGGCATGTGATGGATCACCACGACCCCGCCGAACGGGCCGGGCCCGAGCGGCCGGGCGTGGTACGCCTCGATCTGTTCCCCGCCGTGCCCGGCGATGCTGATGGTCTCGGCCATGATGGCGTCGTACATGCGCAATCCTCTCGGGGGATGACCTGCCCGTCCTCGACGTGGTACCGCCCGGTAGGTTACGCCCGGCCACCCGGCCGCCCTGCGCCAGGGCCGGCCCCGGGTGGCAGACTCGGGACCATGACCTACATCGCCGCCGGGGACCGTTACGAGAAGATGCCGTACCGCCGTTGCGGGCGCAGTGGCATTGACCTGCCCGAGGTTTCCCTCGGGCTGTGGCAGAACTTCGGGGACGACCGCCCCCTGACGACACAGCGGGCCATCCTGCGCCGCGCCTTCGATCTCGGCGTGACGCACTTCGATCTCGCCAACAACTACGGAGGAGTAGCGCCTGCCGAGACTTTGCAACGAGGAGATTACCGGCCGCCTTACGGGTCCGCGGAGATCAACTTCGGCCGGCTGATGCGGGAGGACTTCCGCCCGTACCGCGACGAGCTGATCATCTCCACCAAGGCGGGGTACGACATGTGGCCCGGCCCGTACGGCGATCACGGCTCCCGCAAATACCTGCTCGCCAGCCTGGACCAGTCGCTGGGCCGGATGGGCCTGGACTACGTGGACATCTTCTACAGCCACCGGTCCGACCCGGAGACGCCACTGGAAGAGACCATGGGGGCCCTGCACACGGCGGTCCAGTCGGGCCGGGCCCTCTACGCCGGGATCTCTTCTTATTCAGCCGAACGGACCGCCGAAGCGGCTGCCATCATGACGGGGCTCGGCACCCCGCTCCTCATTCACCAGCCGTCGTACTCGATGCTCAACCGGTGGATCGAGGATGGCCTGCTGGACACGCTGGAGCGTGCGGGCATCGGGTGCATCGCCTTCTCGCCGCTCGCGCAGGGCGTGCTTACCGGGAAGTACCTCGGCGGCGTGCCCGAGGGCTCGCGGGCGGCCCAGCACGGCTCGCTGTCGTCCGACCAGCTCAGTGAGGAGACGCTCGGCCACGTCCGGGCTCAGGCGGAGATCGCCCGGCAACGCGGCCAGTCGCTGGCCCAGATGGCGATCTCCTGGGTGCTGCGGGACAAGCGGGTCACCTCGGCGCTGATCGGCGCCAGCAGCGTGACGCAGCTCGAGGAGAACCTGGCCGCGGCGCAGAACACCGAGTTCTCCGCGGACGAGCTGGCCGAGATCGACCGGAACGCCGTGGACGCCGGGATCAACATCTGGGCCGCCTCCAGCGCCGGCTGAGCGGGCGCGCGCCGCCGCCGGTCACCTCCGGCGGGCGCAGGTTTCTTTTTAACGGACGTGACCAGGGGCCCGGCTGGTGCGGGCCCTTGGCCAGCCGAACGGACCTGGCTCGGGGCCTACCTGGTGCGGCGGCGTCCGGGTGCGGGCCGCAGCCGGGCCGGTCAGGTGATCGCCTGGGGGAAGCGGAACAGGCGGCCGGGGTCGTAGGCGGCCTTGACCTGCGACAGGCGCTGGTAGTTCGCGCCGTAGTACGCCTGGCGCCAGCCGGCCAGCGTGGGGTCGATGTAGTTCTGGTAGGCCTGCCGTCACGGCTGAGTGCTTGTTGGCGCTCACGCCGCCACCTTTCCCGGGTGGTTTACGCGCTTCACCGCGACGTGCCGCACGGGTGCGGTCTTATCGTCGCTCGGCGCCTCGGCCTGACTGGCCGGGAGACGCGCCAGATTCGTTCCGGCGTTCTCGTCCCGATCATGGACCGCCCCGCACCCGCAGGACCAGGTACGGTCCGCGAGGGTCAGGGACGTGTTCACCTGCCCGCACGCGGAGCAGGTTTTCGAGCTGGGGTAGAACCGGTCCGCGAGCCACAGGTCGCAGCCGTGCCAAGCCGCCTTGTAGGTGAGCTGGCGGCGCAGTTCCCCGGCTGCCGCGTCGGCCCAGGCCTTGCGATGGCGGCGCAATCCGCGCGTGAGCGGGGCTACCGCGAGGTCCTCGATGACCACCGCACCGTGGGTTTTGGTGAGGCGGGTCGTGGCCTTATGGATCGTGTCGCTGCGGACGGCAGCGACACGGGCGTGCACACGTCCGAGCTTGCGTTTGGCCTCATGCCAGCGCGGCGACCCCTCTTTCTTCCGTGCCAGTGCCCGGTTCGCGCGCCGCAGCTCCACGAGGCAGGCCCGGAGCGCTTTCGGGTTCGGGACTTTCTCCGTGACTGACCCGTCCGGGTGCATCACGATCAGCAGGTGGTTCCCGATCCCCACATCCACGCCGACCGTGCTGGCACGCGGTGGGGGGCGCCGGCGGGCGGTGATCTCCAGCCGCAGCGACACCACCCAGCGGCCCGCTTTCTCCCGGACCGTCGCCGACAGCACCCGCCCGGTGCCGCGGCGGGTGTGCCGCCACAGCGCCCGGATGTTCTCCGCCGTCCGGACCGTACCGGCACCCGGCAGGACGACCGCGCGGGAACCGGCGACGCGGAGCGCCCCGGTCGTGTACGTGCAGCGGAGCCGGTCCTTCGCCTTCTTCTTGAACCGGGGGAACTGCACCGTCGGCCCCGGGCGTTTCCCGGTCCTGGAGCCGTGCCAGTTCTTCAGCGCGGTCACCGCGCCGGCGATCCCGCCTGCATACGCCTCCTTGGAGCATTCCGCCCACCACGGGGCAACGTCGCCTTTGACCTGGTTCCACCGTTTCCGCAGCGCCCACCCCGACCACACGTCCCGGTCATAGTCCCCGGTTTCCCGGCCGGCCTCAAACGACCGCTTGATCTGCGCGACCGCCCAGTTGTACGCGAACCGGCGTGCACCGCAATCCCGGCGGAACACCGCCGCCTGCTCCGGCGCAGGGTCCAGGGCGACCGTCCAGCCCCGGACAATCATCCCGGCCGGGGACCGGTACTTAACCATCAGCGGACTCCATCGCGGCCGGGGCCCGCGCGGCCCGGGTTGCCGCGGCCCGGCGCCCGTACCGCCGGGCGCACAGCCAGGTGAGGATCTCCCTCACGTCCCGTACCAGGCCGTCGTCCCCTCCGGCCGGCCACTAGGAGGCGCCGACCGGATGCGGCGAGGTACGGCACACCTGCCTGCTCGGCCCACCGCTTGAGATTCACATAACCACTATAGAGCACTGCTGAGCACTACCAAATGTGCCACGCCCGACAGTTGCAGCCCCTGCCCGGGGGGCGCCGCGGCCCGGCACGGTGCCGGACCGGACGGCCCGCTTGTTGTTGCGTTAGACACCGGATCGGTCTCTTTGGTTGTATGACGGTGGAAGTTACCAAACTTCCTGGTCGTGGGGGCACGGCCTTATCTGCGGCGGTTACTGGGTTTCCGCCTGGTTCCGCCTGGGACGGGGTAATAAAAGATTTGATTTCCGGTCGCGAGCTCCATATGGTTGAGTCACTCAACAGTTGAGTCACTCAAGGATCGGGACCAGCCGCAGCGGAACACGGGGGGCAAGAATGTCAGACCCTCGTGCGAGGCTTCGGCCAGGAGGTGAATGCGTGCCAGACAGGTCACGCGAGGATGAGCTGAACCTCTGCATCATGGACGCCTTGTCCGAGGTCCTGAAGCGAGCCGCCGCATTTGGCCAGGGGCTCGCTCAGCTTCTCGGGCTGTCCGTCAGCGACTTCGTTGGCCTGCACAAGCTGGAGGAGCCGATGACCATGAAGGAAATGGGGCGGCGCATGCACTGCGACCCATCCTTCGTGACCGTGGTCATCAACGGCCTGGAGAAGCACGGCCTGGCCCGCCGGGAGACATCCGAACGGGACCGGCGGATCAAGACCGTCGTCCTGACCGCCGAGGGTGTCTCGATGCGGGAACGGCTGGAAAAGGAGTTCGCGACCCGGATGCCGTGGGCTAAAGCCCTCGACATGGGCGAGCGCGAGTGCCTGCTGACGATCCTGCGGAAGATGATCGCAGCAGCTGACGCAGCCAGCATCGCAGCTGACGCAGTCGGCGCCGCCCGCCTCGGAGACGCCGATTGCCCGGGAGAATCATGGCCCGTCATCGCCGACGAGCCCGCCGCGACGGGAGGCGATCCTGCCGCTAACTGACAAGGGCGGAAATATCTGCTGCCAACTGATCTTTATGCCAAGTAGGACCCTGCAGGTTCCGCTCCCGCTCTAGCTCCAAAGGGCGCCTCGGGTGTCACAGATGACGGCCGTATCGCGTCACTAAGTACAGCGTCACTAAGTACAGCGTCAATAAATCGGGGATTTCGCTTCGGATGCGCCACAGTGCCGGGCACACCGTGCCACGGCCTTAGTGTACCGCGCCCTTGAACAAGGGATATGCGTCCACACGCAAGGGAGAAATGACTTGTCCGCCACCTCACGCGATACCGGGCGCGAGGCTCAACTGGCAGGCTCGCCGCCCGGCGAACCGGCCCAGAGCCTAGCCGTCGAGGCAGTCGAGGAAAACGTCAAGACCCGGAAAGCCCCGGGCGAAGCCGCGTTCGTCGCCGACCAGAAACCGCGGCACCTGGGCCTGGCCCTCGTCGTCATCGCGACGGCCCAGCTCATGGTGGTGCTCGACGCGACCATCGTGAACGTGGCCCTGCCGCACATCCAGACCGCGCTCGGGTTCTCCGGCACCAATCTCGAGTGGGTCATCAACGCCTACGCGCTCGCGTTCGGCGGCCTGCTCCTGCTCGGCGGCCGGTCCGGGGACCTGCTCGGCCGCCGGCGCATCTTCATCTTCGGCATCCTGCTGTTCTCGCTGGCCTCGCTGCTCGGCGGGTTCGCCACGACGCAGGCCTGGCTGCTCGGCGCGCGCGTGCTCCAGGGCGTCGGCGGCGCGTTCGCCGCACCGACGGCGCTGTCCCTGGTCGCCGTCACCTTCCCCGAGGGCAAGGAGCGCAACCGGGCCATGGGCGTGTACGCGGCCATGAGTGTGGCCGGCGGCGCGGTCGGCCTGGTCGCCGGCGGCCTGCTCACCACCTACGCCTCCTGGCGCTGGGTGCTCTTCGTCAACGTGCCGATCGGTCTCGCCGTCGCCCTCGCGGCGCCGCGCGTTCTCGGCGAGTCCTCCCGGCGGCGCGGCCGCTTCGACCTGCCCGGTGCGATCACCGGCACCCTCGGGCTCGCCGCGCTCGTCTACGGCCTGTCGAACGCCGCGACCAGCCAGAACGGCGTCTCCCACTGGGGTGACACCAAGGTGATTGTCTCGCTCGTCGCGTCCGTGGTGCTGCTGCTCTCGTTCGTGTTCATCGAAAGCAGGAGCAAGCACGCACTGGTCCCGTTCCGGGTGCTGCGCAACCGGAACCGCTCGGGCGCATACGTGATCATGCTGTGCCTGGGCACCGCGATGTTCGGGATGTTCTTCTTCCTGACCCTGTTCGTCCAGCAGGTGTGGGACTATAGCCCGCTGCGGTCCGGCATCGCCTACCTGCCGTTCGTGGCGGCGATCATGCTGGCGTCCGGGATCGCGTCCCAGCTGGTGCCGCGGATCGGCGCCCGGCCGCTGATGCTCATCGGCTCGGCGACCGGCACCGGCGGGATGTTCTGGCTGTCGCGCGTCAACGAGCACAGCTCGTACGCCGGCGGCCTGCTCGGCCCGATGATGGTGACCGCGTTCGGCTTCGGCCTGCTGTTCGTGCCGCTCTCGCTGATCGCGCTGAGCAAGGTCCGGGAGGAAGACACCGGCGTCGCGTCCAGTCTGCTCAACACCGGTCAGCAGGTTGGCGGCTCGATCGGGCTCGCCATCCTGGGCACCGTGGCCTGGAGTGCCGTCGCCACCAACCTGCGGAACGCGCAGGTGGCGGGGGCCAAAGCCGCGGCCCTGGCGGCCAAGGCGGGGCATCCGCTGACCAAGGCGCAGCAGGCGGCGGGCCAGACGCAGGCCCTGCACCACGCCCTGGCGTACGGCTTCTCGCACGGGTACCTGGTCTCGGCCGGGATCGCGCTGCTGGCCCTCGTGATCACGGTGGCCACGATCCGGATCAGGCGCGAGGACCTGGCCGGCGTCAATCCGATGAGCGCCCCCGTATAAGGCAACCGGCAGCACGAAGGGGAGGTTCCCGCGACGGGAGCCTCCCCTTTTGCGCGTCCGGCCCTGGGGCGGGGCCGGGCGGGGCGGGGCCGCCAGGAGGCCGGCGGGGCACGAACCTAGACTGACCGCGTGGCGTCAATCAAAGATCCAGAGGTTCAGTCCTTCCTCACCGAAGGCACGCGGACCGGGAAGTTCAGCTACCTGAGCGCGGCCGGGCGGCCCCTCGTCGCTCCGATCTGGTACATCGTCGAGGACGAGGACCTGATCTTCAACACCGGCAAGGACACGGTCAAGGGCCAGTACCTGGCCCGCGACCGGCGCGTGTGCGTCTGCGTCGATCTGGAGCAAGAGCCGTACGGGTTCGTCCAGATCCAGGGGCAGGCCGACTTGTCCGACGACCCCGGTGAACTGCTGCGCACGGCGACCGCGATCGCGGCGCGGTACGTGGGAGCCGACCGCGCGCAGGAGTTCGGGCAGCGCAACGGGGTGCCGGGTGAGCTCGTCGTCCGCGTCCGCCCGACCAAGGTGCTGGCCTACTTCAACATGACCGCCTGAGCGGAGGCAGTGTGGCTGGCAACGGCGTCATCCCGCCCGGCGCGGGGCACACGCTGACCGCACGCGGCAGCATCATGGCCTTCAAGGCGGTAGCGGAGCAGACGGGCGGCGACTTCTCACTGATGGAGCGGACGCTGCCACCGGGCGGCCGGAAACCCCCGGCCCACCGGCACGTCAACTGCTCGGAGGCGTTCTTCATCCTCGACGGGCAGATCTCGTTCACCCTGGACGGAACCGATCTGCCCGGGGGTCCGGGCGACTTCCTGCTGGTCCCGCGCGGGGCCGCGCATACGTTCGGTAATGCCGGGACCGGCGAGGCCCGGCTGCTCGTGCTGCACGCGCCGGCCATGGACGCCTACTTCGAGGAACTGCACCGGCTATGGGCCTCCGGGCAGCCGCCGGCCACGCAGGAGGAACGCGCGCTGATGGCGCGATTCGGCATGGAGCCGGCCTGAGGCGCGGTTCACGCGCCGGGCTGGGTAAGCCGGGAGCAGTTCAGCGTCGGCTGCCAGGCCTCCCGAGGATGCTCACGATCGTTCTGCACTCCGCACAGCGCGGACGACGCGCGCGTGCTCCCGCATGGTCCCGGTGCCGCCCGCGCCGGGCTAAGCCGAGGCATTGCGCCAGCCGGTTGCCCTCAAGGGCCGCGGCCGCCACCTCTTTATGTTGTGCGTTTTTATGTTGTGCGTTCTTAATTCGCAGATTTGCCCTTTTCGCGCATTTCGGCTCGCGGGTGACGGGGCCCGGCCTACTGGAAAGCGACGACGACTCGCCGCTCATCCTCTGTGATGACATCCACCCAAGCAGCCCGATTCTGGTCGTATAGGCGAAAAGCTACGGGATCCCCGGGCGACGAAACAGGTAGCCGTTTCGAGCTCCGGCACTCAGGGACCGCCCACCGTCAGTATCAATTGCATCGCGAATCAATCGAGGCTTAACGAAGATGGCGAATCTAGCCAGTAGATTGGGCAGCGATGTCTACGATCACGCAGATCCAGCTGCCAGACGGCCAGGTCATCTACGCCCGGGTCAGCGGGCAGGTAGCGCCCGCCGACGGTGTCGATGTCGCGCACGACGTCGGTTTCGCCGACAAGATCCCCAAGCTTGCGAGCGAGCAGCTGACGAAGCTGGCCGAAGGCGTGGTCACTAACGTCCGCGAGGCGGTGAGTCAATTCGACGCCGATGAGGTCAGCATCGACTTCGGGATCGAGTTCACGGCCAAGACCGGACGCGTCATCGGCGTGCTCGCCGAGGTTGGCGGCACCACCAGCATCGGTCTGCATCTCACCTGGCGGGGCGACAAAGGCCCCGCTCCCCAGGGATGAGCGAACAACGGCTAAGGCAGTTGCTACGCGACTGCCTGGTCCAGATCGACAGCACCGATGGCCGCCCAGCGGGCAGCGGTTTCTTCGCGGCCCCCGGCTACGTGCTCACCTGCTCTCACGTGGTGAAACGGCAAGCCGAGAGCCCAGTCAACGGTCAGTGGCACAGCGCCCCGTGGTCGGGCACGGTCGTCTACGCAAGTCCGCCTCCCCCGGCCGGTAACGACCATGAGGATAGCGCGGACGACACGGCCACGATCTGGCCAGAGCCTGACCTGGCTATCATCCGCCTAGAAGACGACATCGCGCATCCATGCGTCCGGCTCGGCTCAGCCGAGCCCGAGGAGGGCTCGCACATGGTCGCGGCCGGGCGGCGCCTGCCGTTCGGGAACGTTCCCGGGGACTTCTTCTCCGCGACAATGGAGTACACGGGGAAATTCCTGTACCTGATGCGGCTGAAGAACGAGAAGTTCGGGCGGGGCTTGTCCGGCGGCCCGGTACTCGACCTCATCAACGGGGAGGTCTGCGGCGTAGCGAAACTGGCGGGTCCCGAGCAGGACGGGTATGCGGTCCCCATCCACCTCGCCCACGACCTGCCCGGCGATGTCGCGGGCGAGATGCTCCGGTCCCACGACCGTTACCACGGTGACCAGCGCGATTGGGTCCAGGCGCAGCGAGCGCTCTGGGACGTGCGGCCATCGGCCGCCGCGGCCCTGCTGCCGCCGGACAGCGAAGCCGAACTGCTCGGGCTGCTGGCCCGGCTCCCCGGAACTGATCCGGCCAGGCTCGGCCTGCTCTACCGTGAGTGCGCCGGTACGCTGCTGCGCCCCGATCCGGGACCCCTGCGGGAGCTGCGCGATGTCGCGCTCGCGCTCGCCGATCTGATGCACGAGCGGGACAGACCGCATCCAGTGATCATCTTCGCCGGGCTACTGGCCGCCAGCCACCCGGCGCTCGGCCCGGACCTCCGCGACTGGTCGACCGCGGAAGCGGCACGGCAGGGAAGCTGGGAGCTGCTGCGTGACTGGCGAGCCAGCCCCCGGCGAGCCACGCGGCAAGCCGGGACGGAGACCAACCCCATGTCCGTGGTCATACAGCTCGAGCCCTGCGACCGCGCACCGGACGAATATGTCTACACGATCTGGCGCAACCGCGAGGATGTGGTCCTCATTGAGCGCGAAAACGAACCGCTTAAACTGACCGAAATCATAGCCAGCCTCAAGGGCAAACTGCCCGTAGCACTCGGCGAACTCCCCGGCGAGCATGTAATTGTCGAGTTCATCCTGCCGCCTGAGCTATTCGACGAGCCCGTACACTTGTGGCCGGTTTTCCGCAAGGCCTACATGCTGCTCGGCTACCGCTACCCTGTCGTCATCCGCGACTGGGAACGCTTTTACGAACCCGAGGACCGCAACCACGCGAAGATCAAATGGGACTGGTTGAGCACGCAGAGCGTCACGCCGATGCAGTGGCTGCGCTGCGTTGACCAACGCACCGCGAGCCAGCTGTACCCCTGGTTCGAGGCCAGGCGAGAGCGCGCGGCCCTGGGAATGCCCGGGCCTGCCAGCGCGAATACCGGCGCACTAAACGCGGCCCTGGACGCGGGCATGCGCGTCGCGCTCTGGCGGCTGACCTGCTGCCGGGCGCACGACGGGACTCGCACCGGCAACAACAACGGTCCCTGCGACGGTACGATTTTCCGGCAGGCCGTTAGAAGGAACATGTCACCGGAACCGGTCCACCTGCTGCCGGTAAAACTCAAAGACCTGCGTCTTTCGCCCGGAGCATTGAGCGAAAGCACTTTGCTATGGGACAATCCGCACCGAGGACCGCATCCACGAGGGCTGGCTGCACATTGACGGACTGGCTGATCTACCGTGGCACCAGCGAACCACATGGGGGAGCGGATGCCCTTCCGCCGCCGCCCCCGTGGCGAACGTTCGACGGCGGTCCTGCGAGACCGGTCCCGCAGCGTCCCGATCGCGAAAGCACCGACGGCCCCTGGCGCGGCAAACTGGGCGACCTACGGATTGCCAGCAGCTACCGGCCTGATCCCGAGGCGATCGAGCTAGTAAACGCCGCGCTCTACCTGCGCCGCCCGCTGCTCGTCACCGGCAAGCCGGGAACCGGCAAGTCGACGCTGGCCTATTCGGTCGCGTATGAACTTGGGCTTGGCCCGGTGCTGCGCTGGCCGATCACCAGCCGATCCACCCTGCAGGATGGTCTGTACTCCTACGATGCCCTCGGCCGCCTCCAGGACGTGAACCTAGACGGCCGGGACGGCACCACCGCCAACGTGACCGGCATCGGCGACTACCTCCGGCTCGGCCCGCTGGGCACCGCGCTGCTCCCGTTCGAACGGCCGCGCGTACTGCTCATCGACGAGATTGACAAGAGCGACGTCGACCTGCCAAACGACCTGCTCAACCTCTTCGAGTATCCGGCATACACCGTCCACGAACTCGCCCGGATCGCCGACCGCGCGCCCGACGTGAAGGTGATGACTGAGGATTCCGGGGAACGTGTCGGGCTCCACCATGGGCAGGTGCTGTGCAGGGCGTTCCCGTTCATCGTTCTGACGAGCAACGGCGAGCGCGAGTTCCCGCCCGCCTTCATGCGGCGCTGCCTGCGGCTGGACCTTCCGGTGCCCAGCTCCGAGCAGCTCGCCGGAATTGTCACCAGCCACCTCGGCCCGGACCTGGCCGCCGCTGGACAAGATCTGCTCGAGGAGTTCCTCGCCCGGCGTGGCGACGGCGACCTCGCGGCTGACCAGCTGCTGAACGCCGTCTACCTGACGTCGTACGCCGCGCGCGAACCCGGAGCCGATCGAACGCACCTGGCGCAGGTGCTGCTCCGCCACCTCGACAGGCTCGCCTGATCGCGGGCGCCCGATGAACGTCGTAGGCTTTATCGACCTGCTGACCAAGTCGGGCCTGGACGTCACCCCACTTGAGGTGGCCGAGGCGCTCTGGCTCGCCCGCTACGCGACCCCGCCCGCGCGGCAGGCGCCCGGCGAACCGCCGCGCACGCCCCCCGAGCCAGAGCCCGAGCCTGAGGCCCCGCCCGAGGTCAGCAAGGGGGAATCCGGAACGCCGGGCCCGGCCGCACGACAGCTACCGCTTTACCTTCCGTCGTCACCCGGCACGCGCGGGAGCGGCCTTCTCGGCACCGGCATGTCCATTCCGGTTCCGGCGAGCACCGCGCTGCCCGGCAGCCTCGCGCTTATGCGGGCGCTGCGGCCGCTGAAGCTCCGCGCGCCCGACCTCAGTCGCCGCACACTGGACGAGACCGCCACCGTCGACGCGAGCGCGCGCAGTGGAGCACTGATGCCCGTGCTGCACGCCGGCAGCGAGCGCCGCTTCTCACTTGCGCTTGTCGTGGATACCGGCCCGGCGATGGCCATCTGGGCCAAACTCGAAGCGGAACTCCTGGTCGCATTGCAGCGCCTCGCCGCCTTCCGTGAACTGCAACGGTGGTACCTGCACACCGATCACGGCAGGGTGCGCGGGATCGCTCACTCGACTCGCGCCAGTCCGGCGCCGCGCCATCCCGCGGAGCTGCTCGACCCGACGGGCAGACGGGTGATCCTGGTGCTCACCGACGGAGCCGGGTCGGCATGGAGCTCAGGCGCGATGGCGCGGACGCTGCGCCTGTGGGGCAGCGGAGGCCCGGTCGCGATCTTGCAGCCGCTCCCCCAGCAGCTGTGGCTGCGCACGGCGCTGAGCCCGGTCCGGGGACGCCTGACTGCCGCCCGCCAGGCCGCGCCTAACGCCGAGCTCGAGTTCACCCCGCGCGGGCGCGGGGCGCGCTGGCACCGGCTCCTGGACGCCGCCAAGAACGCCGCGGCCGCGCCGCCCGTCCCCGTCCCCGTGCTAGAGATCGGGCCGGACTGGCTGCGCGGCTGGGCTCGTCTCGTCGGCGTCGGCCAAGGCGCGACGCTGGACTGTGCGGTCACCCTCGCACCAGCAGGCCCCGCTCCGGAAACCTCCGCACCCGCACCGGAACCAGCGGACGCCACCGCCGAGGATCGTGTCCGCCACTTCGTCGAGCAGGCCAGCCCCGAGGCCCAGCGACTGGCGTCCTACCTGGCCGCCGCACCGCTTAGCCTGCCGGTCATCCGGCATGTCCAGCAGGCCATGCTGCCCGGCAGCGGCCCGTCCCACCTCGCCGAGGTGCTGCTCGGCGGGCTCGTCATCACCCGGGGCGTACCTGGCGAGCCAGGCGAATCGCGGCGCTGGCGGTATGAGTTCGCACCGGGCGTGCGGGACCTCCTGCTGAGCGGACTCGGCCGGGCCGACGCCCGCCACGTCCTGACGACCGTTTCCCGCGAGCTGAACGCGCGGTTCGGCCGGGGCGCCGACGAGTTCGCGGGCGTCGTCCCGGTGCCTGGAGCGCGGACGGTGATCTCCTCGGTGAACGGTCCGTTCGCCGAGATCTCCTCGCACGTACTGGCGCGTATCACTGGCATGGTCACCAATGTCCCGCCGGACGGGCCGCCCGCCCCGGATGGCGGCGCCGAGCTGCCCGCCACGTTGATCCGCCGTTACCGGCGCACCGGCCGGATCACGGACATCGACGCGGCGATCGCCGTACTTCGGCGCACCACCACTGCACCACCCCCAGTTACCGGTCATACGGAACGGCCGGCCGCTTCGCCCGCGGACACAACCGTGGCTCTTGAGCTGGCCACGGCCCTACGGGCGCGCTATCTCGGGCTGGCTGATCCCGAGGACCTGGACGAGGCCATCGACGTGCTGCGCCAGGCGGTCCGGGACGCGAGGCCCGGGGCCGCGATGTCCCCGGTACTGGAGCAGCTCGCGACGGCGCTCGGCTTGCGGCACGCGCGCACCGGGTCGCGCGCCGACATCGAGGAGGCCGTGGCAGCGGCCTCGATGGCGACGGGACCCGTACGAGAAGGCGGTAAGGACTTCCCGCGCTACGCCGCCACGCTCGCCGAACTGCTGTTGCGCCGCGGTTCACCAGAAGACCTCGATGACGCCGTCGCGTGGCTCCGGCGGGCCTCGGCGCACCAGGAGGCGCTTACGCGCGACGATCGCGCGAAGCTGTTCACCGATCTGAGCGCGGCGCTGCGGGCGCGCGCCGCGTACCGTCGCGGAGTCAGCGGAACAGAGGCCACCACTCGTTCCGGGGAGGGGGAATCCTGGAATACGGACCTGGGCGAGGCCACCGATCTCATCCGGCGCGCCATCGAACTTAGCGGGGCGGGAGAGGAGGAGTTGTACGGCATCCGGGCACACGAGCTGGCCGGGCGGTACGCCGGGCTGGGGGCCGCGCTGCTGGACCGCGGTCACGTCTCCGGCGACAGCGCCGCCCTGCGAGAGGCTGCGGACAGTTACGGGAAAGCGGTCAGCCTGGCCGCGCCCGGGCACCCGGAAACCGGCGCGTACCTGACCGGGCGCGGGATCGCGATGCGGGATCTGGCGGTGGCCAGCGGGCGGAAGGACTATGCGAACGAAGCGGTCAGGATGCTGCGCCAGGCGATCGGTGAGACGGTGCCCGAGGACCCGGAGATGCCGCGGCGGCAGGCCGAGCTCGCGGCCTCACTGACCGCCCGGTTCGAGTTCGAGGGACACCGGGGCGACCTGGTCGAGGCACGTCATCTGCTGACCGAAGCGATCGCGGCGCTGACTTCCGCACTGGGAGCCGGGCATGCCGATACACTCTCCACGCGCCTGGGGCTGGCTCGTGCATACGCCGCGGAAGGCCGGGACGTTGAGGCGCGTACCATCCTGACCGATTTGCTGCCTTCGCTCCCGCGCGAGCACCCTAGCTACCAGGCGGCCCGAGCACTAGAAGAGTCGCTGCGATGACCTCCCTGCGCGCCTGGCGGCCCGTGCCGAAGTGGATCACGCTCGGCGTGGTGATCGGCGCGGTGTCCGGCGGGATGGCCATTGCCTTCTACGGCAGCGTGGAATGGTGTACCCGGTGGCTGCTGGGTGCCCTCGGCGGATTTCACCCGGCGACGATCGCGGCGAGCCCTGGCGGTTTTCACCCGGCGAGCGGGTTCACCCGGATGTGGGCGATCCCGCTGCTGGCGGCGGCCGGAGCGCTCATAGCGGCTTTGCTGGTATCCCGGGTGGCGCAGGAGGCCGAGGGACACGGCACCGACGCAGCAATCCGCGCGATCAACACCAACCCCGCAGGGATACGTCTACGGGCGTTGCCGGTCAAGATGATCGCATCGGCGATCACGATCGGTTCCGGCGGGTCGGGGGGCAGCGAGGGACCCACCGCGCAGATGGCGGCCACGTCCGCGTCGTTCATCGCCCGGGCTCTAGGGCTGGACCACGACGAGGCGCGCACTGCGGTCACGGCGGGGCTGGCCGCAGGAGTGGGAGCGATCTTCCGCGCGCCGGTGGGCGGTGCGCTGCTGGGCGTCGAGATACTGTTCCGCAAGGACCGTGAGTGGGCGATGCTGATTCCCTCGCTGATCGCTTCGGGAGTCGCGTACGTGGAGTTCTCCGGGGTGTACGGGTGGACGCCGATGTTCGGTCATGTGCCGGGGATGCGTATCACCGCCTTTGCCCAGCTGCTGATCTTCCCTTTGCTCGGGCTCATCTGCGGAGGGCTGGCCCGGCTCTACGCCGTGACCTTCTATGGCGTAGAGCGGCTTTTCCGTAGGTGGCGGAAGTGGCGCCCGCTGCGGATTGGCGTCGCGGGACTGGCAACGGGGGCACTGGGCCTGTTCGTCCCTGGTGTGCTGGGCACTGGGTACGGCACCATCCAGGACGTGCTCAGTCCGCAGCGCGTGCTGCACCTGTCACTGCTGGTGCTGGTCGCGATGCCGCTGGCGAAGATTCTCGGCACGTCACTGTCGATTGGCTCGGGCGGCTCCGGCGGTGTCTTCGGCCCCGGCATGGTCGTCGGCGCGACCGCCGGAGCCGCGCTGTGGCGGCTCAGCGAGATGGCCGGGGCGCACGCCGTGGTGCCCGCGTCACCTGCGTTGCTGGCGGCCGTCGGCATGGCCGCGTGCCTCGGCGCCGCCGCCCGCTCACCAATCGCGATCACCGTCATTGCAGCGGAGACATGCCGGAGCGGGTGGGTGCTGGCCACCGCGTTGCTCGCGGTCCCCGTCGCCGTCAAGCTGATGGGCTCGGACACCCTGTATAGCGAGCAACTGCTGAACCGGAAAGAGCTCAGGAAGAGCCGGAAGGAGCAGGCCGGCCGGACCGCGGAACCGGTTCCCGCTTCTCGGACAGCCGCGGCAAGCATCACGCTGGCGCAGGACGCAAGCTTCCCCGGCGCCGGACTTCCCCGGGATCCGGGACTCCCCCAGAACGCGGCGATGCCGGACACACACGGCGTCGCCTGAAGTCGATGGGCCGGGCTCAGGTAACGCCCCAAGGGCGCTCTGCCGAACCTGCTCACGGTAGCCCCCGGCGTGATATCGCGACATAATTGCGGCAGATAACCTGAAACGCGCCCGGGAGATCATGAGTTGAGCGAGCCCCCAGCCGAGGACAGCTCAGCCCTTATTGATCTTACCGGCATGACATTGGAGCGGATCCGCCAGCTTTGCGACCCGTCCGCCGACCTCGATCCCGACGGCCTCGCGAATCGCCCCGCGCTCCGCAGGGCATTGCTCCGGATCCGGCGGGAGACGGCGCAGGGAGAGGAAACCTTCGCCGGCTTCAACGATTGCATTTTCTGAGCAATGCAGCGACCAAGACAAGTTCCGTTCCGGGAATTCGTGCTAAAGGTGGCGAGCAGGTGCAATCTGGCCTGCGATTACTGCTACGTATACGCCGGGCCTGATCAGACCTGGCGCTCCCAGCCGACCGTGATGAGCCCGCCGATCGTCGAAGCGACGGCCCGGCGAATCGGGGAGCATGCGCGGGCACACGGACTCAGCAGAGTCCGGGTCGGCCTGCACGGCGGTGAACCATTGCTCGCCGGCCCGGCGCCCCTCGAGAACGTGATTACCTCCGTTCATGCCGCGATGCCACGGGGAACCCAGGCGGACCTGACCGTGCAGACCAACGGAGTACTACTGGACGAGAGATTTCTTACGCTGTTCGCGCGTCACCGGGTCCGCGTCGGCATCAGCCTCGACGGCGGCCGTCAGGCGAACGACCGGCATCGCGTCCGCGCGGACGGGAGGTCTAGTTTTGCAGACGTGACGCGAGCCCTCTCGCTACTGGCCACGGAACGGTACCGTCCGCTGTTCGCCGGGATTCTGTGCGCGATCGATCTCGCGAATGACCCGCTCGGCACATACCGGGCACTGGCCAGCTACTGCCCGCCCACCCTGGATTTCCTTCTACCGCACGCGAATTGGTCACAGCCGCCGCCGCGAACACGAGACCCAGGCGACGCACCGTACGCTGACTGGCTAATCCCGATCTTCGACGAGTGGTACAAGGCGCCCACCTCGAGCGCCCGTATCCGGTTGTTCGACGAGACGCTTCAGCTCATGCTGGGCGGCAACTCCGCCATCGAGGCTATCGGAGGCGGCCCGACCGCCTTCGCCGTGGTACAAACCGACGGCGAGATCGAAGCGGTGGACTCGCTGAAGAGCGCCTACCACGGCGCCCCGTCGACGGGAACATCCGTGCTCACCCACTCCTTCGACGAAGCTCGCCAGCACCCCGTTTTCACCGGCCTGCAATCCGGACGCGATGCGCTCTGCGCCACCTGCACGTCCTGCCCGGTCGTCGCCGTGTGCGGGGGCGGCCAGTACGCGCACCGGTATCGCGCGGGACATGGTTTCGGCCACCCGTCGGTCTACTGCGCGGACCTAAGTCGTCTGATCGGACACATCGCGGGACGCGTCTACTCTGATCTCCGCCGACCTGAAGCCGGATCCAGATGATCGGATCCCACATCATCTCTGCCCGCGACTTCGCCCTGCTCTCGGCCGGGGGCGGCGACGGCCGAGCCCTCGAGACGCTGCTCGCCGGCCAGTTCAGCAGGCGGGTGTTGCTGCTCCAGGCCGTGCGCGAATCGGCGCGGGCATCACCCGGGACCCTTGCCTCCCTGGACACGGCGTACACCCTGCTCGCCGACGTCCAGCATGATCGTCCCGACGTGATCCGCGCCGTACTCACACTGCCGTGCGTGGGCCTGTGGGCCGCTGCGTGCCTGCGTGACGGCGGCGACCATAACCACCGATACCTTTCCTGCCTGGCGGCTACCGCGGCACTCAGGGCTAACCGGGGCTTCGAGATCGAGGTCCCGGTCTGGGACGACATGATTTGCCTGCCCACCGTGGGGTCAGTATCGCTCCGGACGCCCGGCGCCCAAACGGCCCGCATCCAGCCACTCAGCAACGGCGATGCCATAGTCGTCGCGGGAGAAGAGTCGATTCGGATACCCCTCGACGACAAGGCAATCGCCCCCGGATGGCGTCCCGTTCGGCAACTGCGGGCCAGTGCGCAGGGACTCGAACTGAGGGTGTGGCTCGAGGACGCCGGTCCCTTTCGCGGTCCGGCCAGTTTGCTGCTGGCCTCGCCGTTGACCCAGGACCAGGTGACCCGATGGGAGCACGTCCTTCACGCGGCTTGGCGGCTTCTTGTCCGCCGGCATCCGGAACACGCCGAGGCCATCTCGACCGGGCTGCGCGTACTCACGCCTCTGACGTCCCGGAGTGAAGGAGCGAGCACCAGTGTGACCGCGGCAGATGCCTTCGGTGCCGTGCTGCTCACTCCGCCGTCGGACACCGAAAGCCTCGCGCTGACCTTGCTGCACGAATCGCAGCACGGAAAGCTCGCGGCGCTGCACCATCTTGTGCCATTGCACACGAACGACTCGCGAGCTCGATGGTACGCGCGGTGGCGTGACGACCCGCGTCCGCCCAATGCTCTCCTGCACGGCGCGTACGCCCACCTCGGCGTGGCGGGGTTCTGGCATGAGGCCATGCGATCCGGCGGCGCACCACTACGATCCATGGCCGCCGAAGAACTCGTGTACTGGTGCGATGCCGTAGACGAAGCGCTCGACCAGCTCTCATCGTCTGGGGCGCTCACCCACGCGGGCACGCGCTTCATCGCCGGGATGGCCGGCACGCTCGCTCAACTGGGCTCCGCACCCATTCCTTGCGCGCCGCGCCGCCGGGCGGTCGATCGCGGGATGTGCGACCGGATGACGTGGCGCATGCGCCACCTGCGCCCCGATCCCGCGGTGACCGACAGGCACGCCCATGCGTGGCTGAATGAGTCAAAGCCAGCGGTCACCCCCGAGATGACCACGGTCACCCTGCGCGCCGGGGAACGCGGGCCGCTTGGGTCGGCCAGGCTGCTGCGAGCGCGTCGGGCGACGCCCGACGACCTGGGAGACGGCCCCCGCC
Organism: Actinomycetota bacterium; assembly: GCA_003164955.1. Classification (GTDB taxonomy): domain Bacteria; phylum Actinomycetota; class Actinomycetes; order Streptosporangiales; family Streptosporangiaceae; genus Bog-532. The sequence continues at coordinate 7,262 of PLRW01000211.1, read as the reverse complement.
CGACGACGGCCGACATCGACTATGCGCAAGGCCGCCACGAGCAGGCGCTAGCGGGCTACAAAAGGGAATTGGCCCGCGATCCCGGCGACCCGGGCGGCTGGACCGGGCTCGCCCTCGCCTTGCGCGACGGCGAAGCGCACAAGGCGGCGTCGTTTCTCGCGGACTATCCCGAGCTGGTTCGCGCGATAGCCGTGCGCGTGCGCGCACTCGGCGGTGGCGCTCCGGATCCGGTCGTACTCACTCAGTGGATCGCGGACCTCGGCATCGAGCCGTCCGTGCGATAGCGTGTGTCCTGCCACATGAGGTGACAGGAATCGGTGCGCGGGGAGGCGCTCATGTCGTCCGAAGGCCAGGCCGATTCCCCGATTCTGGTCAGCTATGCCGGACCGGACTTCATGTGGGCGGAGTGGATCAGCGAACAGTTGCAGCGAGCCGGCTGCGCCGTCGATGCTCTTGAGTCGTCCGGAGGGCCCACCACTGATCTCGCTGAGACCCTGCGCCAGGCTGCTGATGGCTACCGTCACTGCATCGCGGTGCTGAGCAGCAATTACATCCGCACGGCCGTGCCGACGCCGGAGGCCGGGGAGACCGCTGCTGCGTGGGCTGCTGAGCATCCGGGCGTGCTGATACCCGTACTCGTGCGCAGATGCGAGCTTCCGGCCCGGTTCTGGCCGCTTTCACCGGCCGACCTCCGCGAAGTCAGCGACGACCGTACCGCCGCCAGGCGGTTGCTCAGCCGGGTGCTGGGCAGCCGAGCCCCCGCGCCGGAAGCCATTTTCGAGCCGATGACCCGGTTCCCCGGACGCCGCCCGGCGGTCTGGTCACCGGACCTGCCGGCCCGGAATCCCTTCTTTACCGGCCGCGACGAGATGCTGCGGAACCTTCGGCGACACCTGACCACGGACGTAACCGCACTGGTGCCGCATTCGCTTCAGGGGCTGGCTGGTATCGGCAAGACCCAGCTTGCGGTGGAATACGCATACCGCTTCGCCGCCGACTACGACGTGGTGTGGTGGATTCCCGCGGGCAAGCAGGCGACGGCCAGGAGGGCGCTGGCGGATCTCGCGGTGCGGCTCGATCTAGGAGGGCCGCAGACCGAGATCAGTGAGCTGATCGGGGCCGCCCAGGACGCGCTGCGGACAGGTCAGCCGTACCAGCGGTGGCTTCTCATCTTCGACAACGCGGGCCGGCCTACTTCTATCCAGTCGCTCATCCAGTCGCTCGTGCCGAGCGGACATGGGGATGTTCTCATCACGTCCCGGGACCAGACCTGGGACCGCCACGCGGACGCGCTGAATGTCGACGTCTACGACAGGCCGGAGAGTATCGAATTCCTGCGGCGCAGGTCACCTGGCTTGTCCGCGTCCGACGCCGACCGGCTCGCCGCGGAACTCGGCGATATGCCGCTGGCCCTCGAGCACGCCGCGGGCTGGCTGTCGGCCACCGGCATGGTTCTCGATGACTACCTCTCGCTGCTGAGCAAGCACACCTCCGAGGTGCTCAGCACGGGACGCTTCCCGAATTACGAGGCTTCGGTGGCGGTGACCTGGACAATCTCGATGAACCAGCTCCGGGAGGTCAGCCCCGCGGCAATCCAGCTGCTCAACCTGTGCGCCTTCGTCGGGCCGGACCCCGTCCCCCTGGACCTGTTCATCTCCGCCCCGGAGGGTGCCTTGCCCGCGGGGTTGCACGATGCCTTGAGATCAGCGAGCCAGCGAGCCGAGATCCTTCAGGCCGTCCGGTCATATTCGCTCGCCAGGGTCAGCCAGGGTTCGGCCCGTGAACCGACACTTCAGCAGCACCGGCTCGTCCAGGCGGTGGCGCGTGAGCTGATTCCAGCGGATCAGCAAGCGGCCTACCGGGAGTTCGCGCACAAGCTTCTCACCACGGCTGACCCCGGAGACCCCCGGGCGCCCGCCAATTGGCCGATATACGACATGCTGCTACCGCACGTGATTTCGTCTGGCGCGCTCGCAGACCCCGATCCCGCCGTCCGGGCACTCGTGTGCCATGAGGCACACATGCTTAATCTTCGTGGCGAGTACCAGTCCTCACTGGATATTTCCGTCACTGCGCTCGGCGCCTGGTCGGCCCGGCTGGACGAGATTGACCACGACTTGATACTCATCCGGCGGGAACAAGGCAGCGCACTGCGTGGCCTGGGCCGGTTCGCCGAGGCGCTCGCTGTCCAGCGGGCGAGCTACGACCTGTCGCTCCGCCGCCTCGGACCCGATCATCCGGACACGCTCGTGACCATCGGCGGGTTCGCGGCGAACCTGCGCAGGCTGGGGAACTTCATGGCGGCGCGGGAGCTCGACAGGCATGCGGTAGAAGTCCTTACCCGAGAGCGCGGACGAGACGACGCCGAGACACTCCGGCACGCGCACAACCTCGCGGTGGACCATCGTCTGGCCGGCGAGTTCATGGCTGCGCTCGAAATCAACCGCCACGGCGCCGACGTCCTCGCCCGCATATTGGGCCCGGACGCCTTCTCGACTCTCTACGCAGTCAACGATACTGCCCGCGACCTGCGCGAACTCGGGCGGTATTACGAGTCACTCTCGATGCAGGAACAAACGTACGTCCGGTATCGCGAGGTGTTCGGTCCCGACAGCCCGGACACCCTGCGCGCCATGAAAAACCTCGCGGTCTCCCGGCGTAAGGCAGGACGTTATGAAGAGGCCGCCGACCTAGCCGCAGACGTGCTGGACCGGCATCGCCACAAGTTCGGCGACACGCATGTGGAAACGCTGGCGGCTACGACGAACTTCGCCAACGACCACAGGTGCCTGGGCCGGTATGCCGAGGGTCAGGGCTACGCCGAAATCGCGCTACGTGGCTTCCGGGAAGTGCTCGGGGAGGATCACCCGTACGCAGCCGGCGCGGCCGTCAACCTGGCGGCGCTGATGCGGTCCACGGGGGACGCCGGAGGGGCGCGAGCCCTCAACGAGCAGGCGCTTCAGCAGCTCCGTGCCGTGTTCGGGCCGAACCACCGGTACACGCTCAGCTGTGCGGTCAACCTGGCCAGCGACCTAGCCGAACTCGGTGACCTGGAAGCGGCCCGCGAGATCGGCGAGCGATCGCTCGCAGCGCTGCGGGAGTCGAGCGGGGAGGATCACCCCTACACCCTGAGCGGCGCGGTTAACCTGGCCCTGGACCTGCGTGCCCTCGGGGAACGAGAAGCCTTCCATGAGCTGTTCACCGACGCCATCGATCGCTACCACCGCACACTGGGCAACGCTCACCCCGAGGCGGTGGAGGCCGCCGCCCGGAAGCGGGCCGTCTGCGACATCGAGCCGCCACCTGTCTGACCTTTCGCGGCGGCCATGGACCGGACGACACGGCCATCACCGAAGCCACCCTCAACGCACCCGAATAGGCGGAAGCCCCGGTCGGCAAGTCTTGCCAGTCGGCTGGCGTATCCGGTGCATGAGACGAAAACTAACACTGACCTTGGGTTGATCATGGCCCTTGCTTGTGTTGATCTTGAAACAGGGCCTGCCATCACCGCAACATCCGCCACCCCCTGCGCATCCGCCCAGGTCAGATACTTAATCAGCGTCCAACGGCAGAACTCGCTGACCACGGGTTACGGGTTGCTGGCGGGGTGCGGTTCCCGTGTTAAGCGGGGCTGATCACCCGGTCTTTTGTCCGTTTCGGGTGATTCGCGGCGCGGTCCGGCGACTGGCTGCGGCCACGGACTGCTCAGCAGGTACGAGCCCAGTTACACAAGGCCTTCGGGACGCGTCGGCTATGCGCCGTGCCATCACAAGGTCAGTAGTGATAACGAGCCGCGAGCACGATGATCTCTGATTCGGTGCCGAGGTAGACGAGTCGGTGCTCGTCGGCGATCCTCCGCGACCAGGCGCGCGGCTGGCTGAACCAGGGGAAGGCCGAGCTGTCCGACGATCCCGGCGAGCTGCTCCGCACGGCGACCGCGATCGCGGCCCGGTACGTCGGGTACCGACATCCACTCCGGCCAGCTGTCCCTGCTACCGTCCAAGGCACCGGACGGCTCCGGGACCTAGCGCGCACCCAGCCGGGCCCGGGTCCTGCGTGTGTGCCGATGGGAGTGCTGGTGGCTGACGAGGCGGTCGTAGCCGATCTGGCCCCGGCCGGGGTACTGCGGGCGTCGATCAATCTGGGCAACCCGGTGCTCGCTCAGGGCACCGGGCAGGCGCCCGCGGGGGTGACCGTCGACCTGTCCCGTGAGATCGCGGCGCGTCTGGGTGTGCCCGTGTCGCTGGCGTGTTTCGACGCCGCGCGCAAGTCCTTCGAGGCCCTGCGCACCGGCGCCGCGGACATCGGTTTCCTGGCCATCGAGCCCGCCCGCCAGGCCGAGGTATGGTTCACCGCCCCGTACGTCCTGATCGAAGGCGTCTACGCGGTACCCGCGGGATCACCGATCACGACGGCTGCCGAGATCGACCGCCCGGGAGTGCGGATCGCGGTCAAGGAGGGTTCGGCCTACGACCTGTACCTGACCCGCACGCTGACCCACGCCGAGGTCGTGCGCGGCGGCGACGCGGTTGACGTGTTCCGCGAGCACCACCTCGAGGCGGTGGCGGGCATCCGTCAGCCGCTGGCCCGCCTGGTCGCCGGCGACCCGGCGTTGCGGCTGGCCGAACCGCGCTTCATGCAGATCCGCCAGGCCGTCGCCACCACCCTGGATCGGTCACCGGCGGCCAAGGCATTCCTGCGCGCACTCATCGAGGACCTGAAGGCAGACGGGTTCATCGCGTCAGCCCTGGCTCGCTCAGGTCAGGACGCCACCATCGCAGCGGCGCCGCCGATGGGTGGCGGCAGGTCCACACGAAAGGGCTGACGAGAGACGGCGGCCGTTGCTGCCGTCGCCGCCGGGGCCGGCGATGCCGAGGCTGGCTGACGAGATCTCTGCCACGTTTTGCGGCACCAAGGGTAGCCCGGAGAGAAAGCGGGGTCAGTCGCCGTTCTCTGCGGCGATCGCACATAATCTCCGGCGTGCAGCTGGCGATCTCCGGCGTGCAGCTGGCGTTCGTTTCGAACGCACATAGCTGCACGATCAGCTCTGGGGGCGAGACTCGAACTCGCAACCTACCGGTTAACAGCCGGTGGCTCTGCCGATTGAGCTACCCCAGATCGAATGCCAGGAACCGGTCGGCGCAGCTGCCCCGCGGAGCAGCTCAGCGTCTCCAACCGCTGTGCCGACGGCCCGTCCCATCAGTGCCGGGACCTAAGAGTAGCGTACCCGCGGGATAGTCGTGCGCGGCGTCACGCCGAAGGGAAAACCGGCGGCTGGATGGCCCGTTCACCTACCGGGCTCCGCGCCGGGCGCGCTATCCGCGGCCGGCGGCGCAGCGGTGTTGCCCTTGCGGCTGCTTTCGGGTGCGATAGGCGAAGGAGTACGAAGGCTGATAGCGGGAAGTCAACGATGCACGACCACACGGTTAAGAGAGGCACATAATGCGGTATCGAGTCACGCTCGTCGCCGGGTTCGCCGCCGGGTATGTCCTCGGCGCGCGGGCTGGGCGGGAACGTTATGAGCAGATACGAAGGCTGAGCCAGCGCGCGGCGGGAAACCCGGCCGTGCAGAAGGCCGCGGGTGCGGTCGGCTCGAAGGCCGCCGAGCTCGGCAAGACCGTCAAGGACAAGGCCACCGACAAGATGCCGGGCTTCGCCCAGACGGCAATGAGCAAGGCCGGGACGATCCCGGGCCTGCGCAACCGGGTAAACGGGTCCACGGACTACGCCAACGACGGGGCGGACCTCTACAACCCGCCTCCGGCGTCGGGGACCGGCCCGTACCCGGACGGCACCTAACCGCGGCCGGGAACCAATCCGCCCGGTGGCCGGGACGGCCACCGGGCGGGGTAGGCATGGGCGCAGTGGGCCGCGGCGGGCGGCCCCGGCGCTAATCCAGGTACTCCCGCAGCATCTGCGCGCGGCTCGGGTGGCGGAGTTTGGCCAGCGTCTTGGATTCGATCTGGCGAATTCGCTCCCTGGTCACGCCGAACTCCCGGCCGACCTCCTCCAGCGTCCGGGGATGTCCGTCGGTCAGGCCGAACCGCAGCTGGATGATCCGCTGCTCACGCCGGGACAGGTCGTCCAGGACCCGCTCCAGCTGGTCCTGCAGCATGATGAACGCCGCAGCCTCGATCGGCACCACGGCGTCCGCGTCCTCGATGAAGTCGCCCAGGTCGGACTCTTCCTCGCCAATGGGCGACTGCAGGGATACGGGCTCCTGGGCGATGCGCTGAATGTCAGCCACCCGGTCCGGCTCGATGCCCATCTCCGCCGCGATCTCATCTGGCGTCGCTTCCCGCCCGAGGTCCTGATGCAGCTGGCGCTGGATACGGGCCAGCTTGTTGATCGTCTCCACCATGTGCACGGGCACCCGGATGGTTCGCGCCTGGTCGGCGATCGCCCGGGTGATGGCCTGCCGGATCCACCACGTCGCATAGGTGGAGAACTTGTAGCCGCGCGTGTAGTCGAACTTCTCGACCGCGCGGATGAGGCCCAGGTTCCCCTCCTGGATCAGGTCCAGGAAGACCAGGCCGCGGCCGATATACCGCTTGGCGATGGACACCACCAGGCGCAGGTTGGCCTCGATCAGCCGCTGCTTGGACCGCTCCCCCTCGACGACCAGAAGCTGCAGATCCGCCGCCTCGGCCCCCTGCAGCGGGAAGCCGCCCCGCAGCTTCTCGTCGGCGAACAGGCCCGCCTCGATCGACTTGGCCAGCTCCACCTCGCCTTCGGCGGTCAGCAGCGGGACACGCCCGATCTCGCGCAGGTAAATCCGGACCAGGTCGCTGGTGGCGGCGGGCCGGCCCGGATCCACCTCCCCCGCGGGTCTTGTCTCTTCAACCTCCTCGTGGGGTGCGTCGATAAGCTCGATGCCCTCATCACCCAGCAGCCGCACGACATCGCCGAGCGCATCGGGTGAGAGTTCGTGGCGGTCGAGAGCGGTAGCGACATCCGCCATCGTGAGGGAACCCCGCTCCCTCCCAAGCGCCACGAGATGAGTCATCTGGTCGGCCAGCGAAGGCCCGCTTGTCAGTACGCTGAGGCTCACGTGAACCAGTGTGCGACACGAACCCCCGGTTACGGGGGACCTAATTTTGTCACCTTCCCGGTAGTTACGGTGATCACTAGCTGTCCGTAACCTGGCACCGGTGGGTTATTGAGCCATTACTGCGCGCCTGCGGCACCGCTCCCAGGCACCTGCGCCGCCCAGCCCCTGCGCGCCTGCGGCACGCATCTCCTACGCGCCTGCGGCACGCATC
>PLRW01000266.1 GCA_003164955.1 Actinomycetota bacterium | reverse complement strand
GCGAGCACCACGCCGGCGGCGCGGCGCGCCACCCCGCGGGTCGCGATGATGGCGGCCAGGCAGGCGAGCCCGGCCAGCGCGAGCGCGCCCGCGGCCGGGGCCACGTCCTGGCCGCTGACGGTGATGGACTGCGAGGGCAGCGGGCGCGGGGCCGCGTAGACGGCGCGGGCCCAGCCCTGCCGGACGGCGAGCAGCGCCAGGGCCGCGCCGGCCGCGCCGAGCAGCAGCGCGAGCGCATAGTTGCGGCGCTGGGGTACCTCCACCGGGTCAGGCCTCCTCGGGACGCCCCGCGGCGACCGACTGCGGGCGCGCCGCGGTGACCGCGTCCAGCCGGCCCGCGTCGAAGCACGTACGGTCGCCGGTGTGGCAGGCCGCCCCGACCTGGTCCACCTGGACCAGGACCGTATCGCCGTCGCAGTCGAGCGCCACCGACTTGACCCACTGCTGGTGACCCGAGGTGTCGCCCTTGACCCAGTATTCCTGGCGGCTGCGCGACCAGTACGTGCACCGGCCGGTGGTAAGCGTCCGGTGCAGCGCCTCGTCGTCCATCCAGCCGACCATCAGCACCTCACCGGTGTCATGCTGCTGGGCGACCGCCACGAAGAGCCCCGCGGCGTCCCGCTTCAGCCGCTGCGCGATGTCCGGGTCCAGCCCCGAAGGGCGGGCGGCACTGCTCATTATCCCCTCATTCCTGTGCGTAACGCCCCGATGCCGGGCGCCGTCATCAGCGTAGCCGGGGCCGCGCTACCGGCCGGGCCGACATCACCTCTACGATTTCCTGATGGGATATTCGCGTGATCAGCGCCTCGCTCTGTGCGACACCCTGGCGGAGGCAGGCCCGGACGCACCGACGCTGTGCGCGGGCTGGACCGCCCTGAACCTGGCCGCGCACCTGGTACTGCGCGAGCACCGGCTGGACGCCGGCGCGGGCATCCCCGGTGGCCCGCTGGCGGGGCACACCGCGCGGGTTCAGGACCGGCTCGCGTCGCGGCGGTCGTTCCCGGAACTGGTCGAGACGATCCGGAACGGGCCGCCGAGGCTGTCCCCGTGGGCCATCCCCGCGCTCGACGAGCGGGCCAACACCGTCGAGTTCTTCGTGCACAACGAGGACGTGCGCCGGGCCGCGCCGGACTGGAAACCGCGCGAGATCAGCCCGGGGCTGTCGGACACGCTGTGGGCGCGGCTGCGGGTGGCCAAGCTGACGATGCGGAAGATACCGCTGGGGATCGAATTCGCGCGGAACGATGACGCGGCGGGCGCCACGGGCGGTGCGGGCGGCACCGGACCGGGGGGCGCGGGCGAGGCGCCCGACTTCCGGATGACGATCCGGCGCGGGACACCAGTGGTCACCGTGATCGGGCCGCCGGCGGAACTGACCCTATGGGCCATGGGCCGGACCGCGGCGGCGAAGGTGCAATTGGACGGCACCGAGGCCGCCGTGAAGATACTGTCCCAAGCCCACTGGCGCATCTGAACCAGTGAGCCCCGTTACTGAGCCCCGTTACTGGGCGCCCATTTCCCGCTTCAGGCGGGCCAGGTCATCCTCCACGCTGTCGTGGCGCGGCGACGGGACGTTCTCGACCTGGCGCCACTCCGGCGCGGCCACCACCTGGCCGGTAGGCCGTTCGGTGACGCGGGACTTGCGCTCCGCCTTCTGCTCCCGGACCTGGGCCCGGCGTTCCCGGGCGAGGCGGTACTGGCTGTGCGCCTTCACGGCGATCGCGATGATCGCGCCGATGACCAGGGCGATGAAGGCCAGTTCCAACAGGTGGAAGACCGATTCGAGGACGATGAAGGCGATCAGGGCACCGATGGCGATCAAAGCGACCTTGGCCCAGCGCATCAGCCGCCCCCTTTCCGCGGCTACACACGCCCTGATGGGGCATGTACTAATCCAGAGCTTACCTGGGAGTGGGTAATACTGAGCAGCGCCGGCCAGGCGACATGCCGGGGCGGCGCCGGCCGGGCGACCGGCTCGGGAACCGGCCGGGAGGGAGAAGGAGCGAGCATGCACGCGCTGGGCATCGACATCGGTGGCACGGGAATGAAGGCGGCGCCCGTTGACCTGGATACGGGCAAGTTCCTGGCCGACCGGATCAAGATCGCAACGCCGCAGCCGGCCGCACCAGGCGCCGTGGCGGGCGTGGTCGAAAAACTCGTCCAGGCCTTTTACTGGTCCGGCCCCATCGGCGTCACCTTCCCCGGCGTGGTGATCGACGGGGTCACCCGGACGGCAGCCAACCTGGACAAGGGATGGATCGGCCTGGACGCCCGGTCCCTGCTCGCCAAGGCGGCCGGCCAGGAGGTCCGGCTGCTCAACGACGCCGACGCGGCCGGCGTCGCGGAGATGACGTTCGGCGCGGGCAGCGGCGAGCCGGGGACCGTGCTGATGGTGACGCTCGGGACCGGGATCGGCAGCGCGCTGTTCGTCAACGGCATCCTGGTCCCGAACACCGAGTTCGGTCACCTGGAGATCCGCGGCAAGGACGCGGAGCAGAGGGCCTCCGAGCGTGCCAAAACCCTCCACGACATGCACTGGAAGCAGTGGGCCAAGAACGTGAACGAATACCTCGAACACGTGGAGGCCCTGCTGTCACCGCAGCTCATCATCATCGGCGGCGGTATCAGCAGGCAGTCGGACAAGTTCATCCCGTTGTTCACCGGCCTGAACGCGAAGGTCGTTCCGGCCGCGATGCACAACGACGCGGGCATCACCGGAGCCGCGATGGCGTCCCACCCCGGTTCGGCCGCCCCGGCGCGGGCGGGCGCGGGGCGCAACGCGAACCCGAGCCCGGCGCACACGCTCGGGGCCTCGGGCGCCGACGGCACCCAGGGCGACCAGGGCCTGCCCGGCTTCCCGGACCCGGGGCTGCCCGAGTAACCCGTTAGCGGCCCGTCGTCAGCGGACGGGGCGCCCGGCGGCGCGGAGCGCGTCCTTGACCTCGCCGATGCGCAGCGTCCCGAAGTGGAACACGCTCGCGGCCAGCACCGCGTCCGCGCCGGCGTCCACGGCCGGCGCGAAGTGGGCCACCTCGCCGGCGCCGCCGCTGGCGATCACCGGGACCGTCACCGCACGGCGCACCGCGCGGATCAGTTCCAGGTCGAAGCCGGCCTTGGTGCCGTCCGCGTCCATCGAGTTGAGCAGGATCTCCCCCGCCCCCAGTTCGGCGCCCCGGCGCGCCCACCCCACCGCGTCGATGCCGGTGCCCCGGCGGCCGCCGTGCGTGGTGACCTCGAATCCGCTGGGCGGCGGGGCCGCGCCGGCCGCGGATACGCCGGTGAAGCGGCGCGCGTCGACCGATAGCACGACACACTGCGAACCGAACCGCCGGGCCGCCTCGGCGAGCAGGTCCGGCCGGGCGATGGCCGCGGTGTTCAGCGAGACCTTGTCCGCGCCGGCCCGGAGCAGCCGGTCGATGTCGTCCTCGCTGCGCACCCCGCCGCCCACGGTCAGCGGGATGAACACCTGCTCGGCGGTCCGGCGCACCACGTCGTACGTGGTCTCCCGGCCCCCGCTGGACGCGGTGATGTCGAGGAACGTCAGTTCGTCGGCGCCCTCGGCGTCGTAGATGGCGGCCAGTTCGACCGGGTCACCCGCGTCCCGCAGACTGGTGAAGTTGATCCCCTTGACGACCCGCCCGGCGTCCACGTCCAGGCACGGGATGACCCGGACCGCGACGGTCATGGGGCCACCGTTTCCAGCGCCTCCGGCAGGCTGAACGCGCCGGCGTAGAGGGCCTTGCCGACGATCGCGCCCTCGACCCCGAGCGGCACGAGGGCGGCGATCGCGCGCAGGTCGTCCAGGCTGGACACGCCCCCGCTGGCCACCACCGGGCGGGTGGTCCGCGCGCACACCTCGCGCAGCAGGTCCAGGTTCGGGCCGCGCAGGGTGCCGTCCTTGGTCACGTCGGTGACCACGTACCGGGCGCAGCCGTCGGCGTCGAGCCGGTCCAGCGTCTCGTGCAGGTCGCCGCCCTCGGACGTCCAGCCGCGGGCGGCCAGCCGGGTCCCGCGCACGTCCAGGCCGACGGCGATCTGGTCACCGTACTTGGCGATCACCGAGCGCACCCAGTCCGGGTTCTCCAGGGCCGCGGTGCCGATGTTGACCCGGGTGCAGCCGGTCGCGAGCGCGGCTTCAAGGGAGGTGTCGTCGCGGATGCCGCCGGACAGTTCCACGTTGATGTCGAGGCGCCCGACGACGGTGGCGAGCAGCCCGGCGTTGGAGCCGCGGCCGAACGCGGCGTCCAGGTCCACCAGGTGGATCCAATCCGCGCCGGCCCGCTGCCAGGCGAGCGCGGCCTCCATCGGGTCGCCGTACCCCGTCTCGGTGCCGGCCGCGCCCTGGACCAGTCGCACCGCCTGGCCGTCGGCGACGTCCACGGCGGGCAGCAGGGTCAGCCTGGGGTCCTTCATCGGATCCTCTCCAGCCAGTTCGACAGCAGGGCGGCGCCCGCGTCGCCGGACTTTTCCGGGTGGAACTGCGTCGCGGCCAGCGCCCCGTCCTCCACCGCGGCCGCGAACGGCTCGCCGTGCGTGGTCCAGGTGATCAGCGCGCCCGAGTCGCGCAGCAGTCCCGCGTGCGCGTAGCGCAGCGCGTAGGAGTGCACGAAGTAGAACCGCTCGTCCGGCCCGATCCCGGCGAACAGCGACGTCCCGGCGGGCGGGGACACCGTGTTCCAGCCCATGTGCGGCAGCACGCCGGCCTCCAGTTGCTCCACCGTGCCGGGCAGCAGTCCGCATCCCTCGGTGAGCAGGCCATGCTCGACGCCGGAGGCGAACAGCACCTGCATCCCGACGCAGATGCCGAGGACCGGGTGCCCGGCCGCGAGCCGCTGGGCGATCAGCTTGTCCCCGCCGACCGCGCGCAGGCCCGCCATGCACGCCGCGAAGGCGCCCACCCCGGGCACGACGAGACCGTCGGCGTCGAGCGCCGCGTCCGGGTCGGCCGTGACCGTGACATCCGCGCCGACTCGCGCCAGGGCTCTCATCGCCGAGCGAAGATTTCCCGAACCGTAGTCGAGCACGACCACGGCCGGCTGGCCGGCCCTCACAGGACGCCCTTGGTACTCGGTACGCCACCCGCCCGCGGGTCCGGCGCGACGGCGGTGCGCAGGGCCCGCGCGACGGCTTTGAACTGGGCTTCCACGATGTGGTGCGGGTTGCGGCCGGACAGCACGCGCACGTGCAGGCAGATCCCGGCCGACGCCGCCAGCGATTCGAAGATGTGCCGGGTCAGCGTGGTGTCGTAACCGCCGATCAGCGGGGCCATGGTGGCGGGTTCCTCGTGCACCACGTACGGGCGGCCGGACAGGTCGACCGCGGCCATGACCAGGGTCTCGTCCAGCGGCACGAGCGCGTCGCCGAAGCGGGTGATCCCGGACTTGTCGCCGAGCGCCTCGCGCAGCGCCTGGCCGAGCGCGATGGCCGTGTCCTCCACCGTGTGGTGCGCGTCGATCTCCACGTCGCCCTTGGCCCGGACGGTCAGGTCGAGGCCGCCGTGCTTGCCGAGCTGGGCCAGCATGTGGTCGAAGAACGGCACGCCGGTGGCCACCTCGACCACGCCGATACCGTCGACGTCGAGCTCGACCAGAATCTGGGTCTCGTGCGTGACGCGCTCGACGCGCGCCTTCCGTTCGCGGTTCACGTATTCGCCACCTCAGTGGTCCGGGGCTCCAAGGTCGGGGCCTGGGAGGTGATAGCGCTGGGGACAAGGGCGAGGGCTTCGCGGAACGCGGCCATCTCTTCCGGAGTGCCGATGGTGACCCGCAGCCACCCGGCCGGTCCCGTCTCCCGGATCAGGACGCCGTGGTCCAGCAGGGCCTGCCAGACCGCGTGCCGGTCCGCGAACCGGCCGAACAGCACGAAGTTGGCGTCGGATTCGGCCACCGTATACCCGCGGGCCCGCAGCCAGGAAACGCATGCGTCCCGCTCGGCGCGCAGCGCGGCCACGCTGGCCAGCGGCTCGGCGGCGCAGGACAGCGCGGCGCGCGCGACGGCCTGGGTGACGGCGGACAGGTGGTAGGGCAGCCGGACGATCAGCAGCTTGCTGATCAGCTCCGCGCTGGCGGCCAGGTAACCGACCCGCGCGCCGGCCATGGCGAAGGCCTTGGACATGGTGCGCGTCACCACCAGCCGGGGGTAGCGCGGCAGCAGGCTCAGCGCGCTCGGCGTGCCCTCGCGGGCGAATTCCGCGTAGGCCTCGTCGACCACGACGATGCCCGGGGCGGCGTCGCAGATGGCCTCGATGACCCCCGTGGGCAGCGCGGTCCCGGTGGGGTTGTTCGGCGAGGTGAGAAAGACCACCGCGGGCCGGGCGTCCCGGATGAGCGAGGCGGCGCGGCCCGGGTCGATGCTGAAATCCTCCTCGCGGCTCGCGGCCATCCAGCCGGTGCAGGTGACTTGCGCGATGAGCGGATGCATCGAGTAGGACGGCTCGAAGCCGAGTGCCGACCGGCCGGGGCCGCCGAAGGCCTGCAGCAGCTGCTGGATGATCTCGTTGGAGCCGTTGGCCGCCCACACCTGCGCCCCGGTCAGGTGCTGCCAGGCCGGGTGCTTTCCGGCCGGGCCGTGGCTCAGGTAGGCGGCCAGGTCCGCACGCAGCGCGGTGGCGTCCCGGTCCGGGTACCGGTTCAGGCCGCCGGCCACGGCCGCCACGGCGTCGGACACCGCACGGACCAGCCGCGCCGAGGGCGGGTACGGGTTCTCGTTGGTGTTCAGCCGCACGGGCACGTCGAGCTGCGGGGCACCGTACGGCTCGAGGCCGGCCAGGTCCTCGCGCAGCGGCAGGTGGCCGGCGCTCACCGGAAGGCCGGGACCGGTCACTGGGGGACCCGTATCCGGACGGCGGCGACGTGCGCGGCGAGCTTTTCGGCACCGCCGAGCGCGTCGATATACGGGGCCGCTCCGGCCAGCCCGTCGGCGGAGCATTCCACCACGTTGATGAGCCGCAGGAACGGCAGCACGGTCAGCCCGGCGGCGTGCCGGGCCGTCCCCCCGGTGGGCAGCACATGGTTCGAACCGGCCAGGTAGTCGCCCAGCGAGACCGGCGAGTACGGCCCGGCGAAGACCGCGCCCGCGTTCCTGACCCGCGCCGCGACCTTGGCCGCGTCCTCGGTCTGGATCTCCAGGTGCTCGGGGGCCCAGGCGTCGGAGACGGCCAGCGCGGCGTCGATGTCGGCCACCAGTACGTACCCGGACTGCCCGGCCAGGGCCTGCTCGATGCGGTCGCGGTTCAGCGCCCGGGGCAACTGGACGGCCAGTTCCGCGTCGGTCCGGGCGGGCAGGTCCGGGTCGGAGGTGATCAGCAGGCACGCGGCCAGCGGGTCGTGCTCCGCCTGCGCGATCAGGTCGGCGGCCACGTAGCAGGCGTCGGCCGTGTGGTCGGCGATGATCGCGATCTCGGTGGGCCCGTTCTCACCGTCGGTGCCGACGATCCCGCCGAGCAGCCGCTTGGCCGCGGCCACGTAGACGTTGCCCGGCCCGGTGAGCACGTCGGCCGGGGCGCAGTCCCCGGTGCCGTACGCGAACATGGCCAGGGCCTGCGCGCCGCCGACGGCGTGCACCTCGTCCACGCCGAGCAGCGCGCACGCGGCGAGCACGGCCGGGTGCGGCAGGCCCCCGTGGCCGGCCTGCGGCGGGGAGGCCACCGCGACCGAACCGACCCCGGCGACCTGCGCGGGCACGACGTTCATGACCACGGACGAGGGATAAGCGACCAGGCCGCCGGGCACGTAGACCCCGGCCCGGCTGACCGGCACGTACCGGCCGGTCACGGTGAGGCCCTCGGCCGGGGTGACCACCGTGTCGGACGGCGGGAGCTGGGTCTGATGCACGATCCGGGCCCGGCGCGCGGATTCCTCCAGGGCGGCGGCCACGGCGGGGTCAAGTTCTTCCAGGGCCCGGGCGAGCGCCGCACGGGGCACGCGCGTGCTGGCCAGGTCGACGCCGTCGAAGCGGGCGGTGTACTCGCGCACCGCCGCGGCGCCCCGGCGGCGGACGTCCTCGCACACCGGCCGGATCTGCTCGGCGGCCGCCGCGACATCGAGCGTCGCGCGCGGCAGGACCCCGGTCAGGTTCGCGCGGGTGAGGGTAGCGGCATCGCGGTCACGCAGGTCAATACGGGAGATCACCCGGACAGTCTACGGAGAGTGCCCGGCAACCGCCGGCATCGTCCACATTGCGGACAGGATCCCCTCCGGGGGTGTACCGGGATGGACGGCTGAGCGCCGGGCGGGGGACACCCGGAGCCCGGGGCGATCGGGGCGCTCGGGGCGCTCGGGGCGGGACGCTAGGCTCGGCGGTAATCATGGACGCCATCACTGCCCTGCACGCACGCCGGTCCCATCCGGTGCTCACCGATCCCGCGCCATCCGGCGGCGACCTGGACGCCATCCTGGCGGCGGCGGCCGCCGCGCCCGACCACGGGCGGCACCGGCCGTGGCGTTTCGTGGTGATCAAGGGCGCGGGCCGTAAGGCATTCGGCGAGGTGCTCGCGGAGGTCTACCGCAGGTCGGCCGCGCAGCGCGGCGAACAGCCCAACGCGGCGGCCGAGGACCGGGAACGGGCCAAGCCGCTGCGGGCCCCCGTCATCATCGCGGTGGCGTGCGCGGCCGGCGGCGACGAGAAGGTCCCGCACGCGGAACGCCTCGCGGCGGTCGCCGCGGCCACGCAGAACCTGCTGCTGGCGGCGACGGCGCTGGGTTACGGCGCGATGTGGCGCACCGGCGCGCCCGCCCGGTCGGCGACCGTGCGGGATGCGCTCGGGTTCGCGCCGGGCGACGAGATCACCGGCTTCGTCTACCTCGGCAGCATCCCGGACGGCCAGGAACTCCCCCCGGCCCGCCGGAACCTGGACGGCCTGGTGCGCGAGTGGCCCTAGCGGGCCGGTGACTTACCGGCCGGTGACCTTAGCCGCCGCTGACCTTGGCGCGGGCGGAGCGCGCGGAGCGTGACCGGTGGACGGCCTCGATCACGGTGATGGTCAGCGCGGTCAGCAGCGGCCAGAAGGTCAGGGCGCTCTTGGCCCCGAGCGCGAGCGACGCGTGCAGAAACGTCCCGGCCGCGCCTACCGCCAGCTGATGCTGGAAGGCGGCGTGACCATCCAGGCCGCCGATCCAGAGCTCAACCGCCGAGGCGGCGAGCGCGCCCGTGATCAGGCCCGCGGCTGCGGCCGCACCCCAGCGGCGGATCGCGATCAGGTAGCCGAGCGCCCCGGTGAGCAGGCCGCCGATGACGGCGATCAGGCCGAACCAGACGTCCGCGACGATGAACGCGCTCGTCTCGACGTTCACGACCTCGGCGGTTCCGTGCCCAACGACCTGCACCAGGACCCGCGGCGCCAGCGCGCCCCAGGCCAGCCCGGCCGGAATCCCGCAGACGGCGGTGGCCGCCGCGGCGGCCAGGAAGACCATGACCGCGGTGCGCACGTCCGGGGCGTGGGCGCGGCGCGCGGCCGCCGGATCCGCCGGGCCCGGTGTGGCCGGTGTGGCAGCGGCTCCGGGCTCGGGCGACGGTTCGCCGGGGGGAACCGGGAGGTGCGTGGCGTCCGTGTTGATCCCTTCTCTCGCGGCTAAGTCTGTGGCTAGGCCGGGACCGCGCCCTCGACGAACAGGAGCCGCCGGGCCAGAGCAGTCTGCCTGATCGCCAGCGCTCCGGCGTACTTGGGCGAGGCGTACCACTCGCGCAGCCGTGCCATGGAGGGGAATTCACGCGTACGAGGGGCGGGCACGAGGCGCGGGGTAACACCGGGCGGTCGTCGGGCACATAGTGGCGGCTGCCGTCGGCCGGATCGGTCCAGACGCGCATGATCGTTCCGCTCGACGGATCACGGAACCGCTCCGGGGTGGGCACCCAGCCAGGTTGCGGCTCGGCCGTCTGGGCGTGCCGGCCGCGATGGCGCGGCCGCCCCTGGGCGCTGGGCCCGGCGGGCGTAGCGGGCACGGCGATGGGCGGCAGTTCGGCCAGGGCCACCGCGGCCTCGTCGGCGTAGGCGGCGGCGAGGACAACACCGATCCGGCGGCGCAGCTCGTCGAGGCCGATCCGGCCGGCCGCGTAGTGCTCGCGCAGCACCGTGGTCAGCCGGTCGCGGTCGGCATCCCCGATCAGCGACCGCGTCGGACCGGCCGCGTTCCCGGACGGA
>PLRW01000264.1 GCA_003164955.1 Actinomycetota bacterium | reverse complement strand
GCGCCCCAGCGCCGACACCGAGCTCACCACGCACATGAAGGCGGTGGTCGAGGCCATGGCCATCGGGCGGTCCTTCCCCGAGGCGCTGCAGAAGGCCCTGCGCTCGATGGAGTCCCCCGGCGCCCCGTTCAGCTGGCAGGAACCGCCCGGCGACGCGGCGGACCTGCTGCGCCGCTGCGCCGTCCCGCACGACGGCCGCCTCCATACCGTCCACCAGGCCCTGCGCGCGGGGGCAACCGTCGCCGACGTGGTGGCGGCGAGCTCGATCGATCCCTGGTTCATCGACCAGATCGCCCACATAGAGGAAATCGCCGAGCGAATCCGCGGCAGGGCGCGCACCCAATCGGGCTACGGCGAGTCGCGGAGCGAAGCTCCGACCGCCCAGCGAACCGGGCCTTNNCGGGCCTTCAGGCCCGGTGAGTGGCGGTGTTACGGCGAGCACGACCGCGGGTTACGGCGAGGCGATCGTACCGGCTAGCGAGTCCGGGCCTCCGGCCCGGCGAGCGGCCGGTGTGCCGGCGAAGTACCCCAGCGGGGCGCGTAGCGCAGCGGGGGGTTCCGGGGGGTCGCCCCCCCGGGCCGGCACAGCGCAGCGGGGGGTTCCGGGGGGTCGCCCCCCCGGGCCAGCACAGCATCTCGATGCGGAGACGTTCGGGCTGGCCAAGGGGGGCGGGTTCTCCGACGTGCAGATCGGGCAGCTCCGCGGGATGAGCGAGGCCAGCGTCCGGGAGATCCGCTGGGGCCTCGGCGTGCGGCCCGTCTTCCACGCCGTGGATACCTGCGCGGCCGAGTTCGCCGCCCGGACCCCGTACCTGTACTCGACCTACGACGACGAGACCGAGGTACCGCCCGGGGACCGGCCCAAGGTGATCATCCTGGGCAGCGGGCCGAACCGGATCGGCCAGGGCATCGAGTTCGACTACGCCTGCGTGCACGCGTCGTTCGCGCTGGCCGACGCCGGCTACGAGACGGTCATGGTCAACTGCAACCCCGAGACGGTCTCCACCGACTACGACACCTCCGGGCGGCTGTACTTCGAGCCCCTGACGCTGGAGGACGTGCTCGAGGTGGTGCACGCCGAACAGGCCAGCGGCCCGCTCGCCGGGGTGATCGTCCAGCTCGGCGGGCAGACCCCGCTGGGCCTGGCGCGCGCCCTGGAGGCGGCCGGCGTGCCCATCGTCGGCACCAGCCCGGAGGCCATCCACCTGGCCGAGGACCGCGGCGCGTTCGCCGGGGTACTCGCCGAGGCCGGCCTCCCGGCGCCGCGGTACGGCATGGCCACCTCGGTGGAGCAGGCCCAGCAGGTCGCCGCGGAGATCGGCTACCCGGTCCTGGTCCGGCCGTCCTACGTGCTCGGCGGGCGCGGCATGGAGATCGTCTACGACGACGACACCCTGGCCTCCTACGTGCGGCGCGCGACGCAGGCCAGCCCCGAACATCCCGTGCTCATCGACCGTTTCCTCGACGACGCGATCGAGATCGACGTGGACGCGCTGTACGACGGTGCGGACCTGTACCTCGGCGGCGTGATGGAACATATCGAGGAGGCCGGGATCCACTCCGGTGACTCGGCGTGCGCGCTGCCGCCGATCACGCTGGGCCACGCCGACATCGAGGCCATCCGCGACGCCACCACGCGGATCGCGGCCGGCGTCGGCGTACGCGGCCTGCTCAACGTCCAGTACGCGCTGGCGGCCGGGGTGCTGTACGTCCTCGAGGCGAACCCGCGTGCCTCCCGTACGGTCCCGTTCGTCTCCAAGGCGACCGCGGTTCCGCTGGCCAAGGCGGCGGCCCGGGTCATGCTCGGCGCCACGATCGCGGAGCTGCGCGCCGAAGGGCTGCTGCCGCCCGTCGGGGACGGCGGCACGCTCCCGCTGGACGCCCCGGTGGCGGTCAAGGAGGCCGTGCTCCCGTTCGGCCGGTTCCGCAACACCCAGGGCGAGGGCGTGGACACCGTGCTCGGCCCGGAGATGCGCTCGACCGGCGAGGTGATGGGGATCGACGAGATGTTCGGCACCGCGTACGCCAAATCGCAGGCCGCCGTGTACGGGTCGCTTCCGGTCAAGGGGCGGGTGTTCGTGTCGGTCGCCAACCGGGACAAGCGGTCGATGGTGTTCCCGGTCAAGCGGCTCGCCGATCTGGGCTTCGAGATCTGGGCGACCCAGGGCACGGCCGAGGTGCTGCACCGCAACGGCGTCCGTGCCAAGATCGTCCGTAAGCACAGCGACGGTGCCGGCCCCGACGGCGAGCCGACGGTTGTCACCCGGATCCTGGACGGTGAGATGGACCTCATCGTCAACACGCCATTCGGCAGTCCCGGCCACACCGGTCCCCGGCTCGACGGGTACGAGATCCGCTCGGCCGCGGTCCGCCGCGGGATCCCGTGCGTGACGACCGTGCCGGGCCTCGGCGCCGCCGTGCAGGGCATCGAGGCCATCATCCGCGGCGAGGTCGGCGTACGGTCGCTGCAGGAGCACGCGGAGCGCATGCGCGATGCCGACTGACACGGCGCGCGATACGGTGCGCAGGGCGGGGAGGGGGCATGACGACGTCCAGAACGTCAAGGGATGGTGAGCAGGGCGTGGCGCCGGTTCAGGTACGCGGGCCGGTGCTCACCGTGCGCCGGATCGACGCCTACCACGCCCTGACCATGGTCGCCCCGGCTATCGCGTCCCGCTTCCGGCCGGGGCAGTTCGTCACGGTCGCCGTCGGCGGCCCGGAAAGCTCGATGCTGCTGCGCCGGGCCTTCGCCATCCACGACGTGCGCCCCGACCACGGCGGCACGGTCGAGTTCGTCTTCGACGCCGCGGAGCCGGGCACCCGGTGGCTGGCTAACCGCCGCAGCCGGGACATGCTGGACGCGGTCGGGCCGCTCGGCCGGCCGTTTCCCGTTCCGCGCGAATCCGCGAGCTGCCTGCTGGTCGGCGTGGGGGAGGGCAGTACGGTGCTGTTCCCGCTCGCGGACCGGCTGCGCGAGCGCCGCTGCCAGGTCGACTTCCTGCTCGGCGCGCGCAGCGCGGAGCACGTGTTCGGCGCGCTGCGGGCACGCCGTACCGCCCGCAGCGCGACGATCACCACCGGGGACGGGTCGCTGGGCACTCGCGGGGTGGTCACCGACATGCTCAGCCAGGTCATCCACGAGGCCCGCACGGACGTGATCTACGCGTCAGCGCCGCTATCCGTGCTGCGGGACGTGACCGCGCTGGCCGGCCGGTACGACATCCCCGTGCAGGCCTGCGTGCCCGAGGCGATGGGCTGCGGGACCGGGGTCTGCATGACCTGCGTGCTGCCCGTGGTGGGTTCGGATGGGATCACCCGGATCGTGCGGTCGTGCGTCGACGGGCCGGTGTTCCGCGGCGATATGGTCCGCTGGGATGACGTGGGATCGATTCCCTTCGACGCCCTCGGTGCTCCCGGCTGGAAGCCTCCCCGGACCGCCGCTGACCCGCCCAACGGCCGTGCGACGCCGCCGTCGGCTTCCATCAGGCCCTCCCCGCCGGGCCAGTCCTCCCCGCCGGCCCGGTCCTCGCATTCCGGCCGCCCCCCTGAGTCGGCTCCGTCCGCCCAGCTACAGAAACCCCAGCAGTCCCAGCAGTCGCATGAGTCGCAGCAAGCGCAGATAACGTTCCGCCCGTCCCAGCCGCCACAGTCAGATCAGGCGCGCCCGTCCCGGCCGTTCAGGGAGCCCGGACATGCCGGCTGACCTCCGGGCGCGGCTCGGCCACGTCGAGCTGCCGAGCCCGGTTCTCACGGCCGCCGGGTGCGCGGGCACCGGCCGTGAGCTCGCGCAGTTCATCGACGTGGCCAGGATCGGCGCCGTCGTCACCAAATCGATCATGATCGAGCCGCAGGCCGGCCGGCCCACACCGCGTACCGCCGAGACGCCCAGCGGCATGCTCAGCTCGATCGGCCTGCAAGGGCCCGGGATCGACGCGTTCCTCCAGCGTGACTTGCCCTGGCTGCTCTCCCGGGGCGCCCGCACGGTGGTCTCGATCGCCGGCGGTAGCGCGAGCGAATACGCCGAGCTCGCCGCGCGGCTGTCCGACGCCGCCGGGGTCACCGCGATCGAGCTGAACCTCTCCTGGCCGAACGCCGGCGCCCGGGGGCAGGACTTCGCCTCGCAGCCCGACGCGGCGGCCCGTGTGGTCGAGGCGGCGCGCGGTTCGGCCCGGTACGACATCCCGGTCTTCGCCAAGCTGTCCGCGGACGTCACCGACATCGTGACGATCGCCCGGTCCTGCGTGGCGGCGGGCGCCGACGGCCTGTCCATGATCAACACGCTGCCGGGAATGGTCATCGACACGCAAACCATGCGGCCGGCGGTCGCGGGCGTGATGGGCGGGATGTCCGGCCCGGCGATCCGCCCGGTGGCCGTGCGGTGCATCTGGCTCGCCCGGGAGGCCCTGCCCGACGTCCCCATCATCGGTATCGGCGGCGTGCGAACGGGCCGCGACGCACTCGAGCTGATCATGGCCGGCGCGTCCCTGGTGGGCGTGGGCACGGCCATCTTCAACGACCCGTCGGCCTGCATGAGGATCCAGCACGAACTGGAGGAGGAGGTCGCCTGGCTCGGCGCCGAGCGCCTCGCCGACGTAACCGGCCGGGCCCATCAGGCCGGCGGCTACCCCCCGCCCCTCCGCCGCCGCCCCGCCTTATCCCCGCCCTCCGCCTCGGGGAGATGGACGGGGCTGTTGGGACCGAGAACTTTGATGCGTGACGCAATCGGGGCCATGGTGCATTACTCTCGGGGACGGCTGTGGCTCTCCGCGCGCACGCCAGGTGACAGGTGCATCTCCGCAGCTCGTCGCGATGCGCCGGCGATCACAAACGAACGGTGCCGTCGGCGCGGTGGCGCCACGGCCAATAGCGCCCCGATGAGCGAGCGCGTGATATGAGCATTGTGAGCGTTAACAAGAAGTCGCGGGCAGTGTGCCCGGAGCGGAATCCTGTTGGGTACAAGCTGAAGGAGTGGCCTTGAGTAACCCCGCGCCAGTCGCCGTCGCGCTGGACGCACCCGACCTCGAAACCGCCGCGCGCTGGGCCGCCCTGGTGACGCCGCACGTCAGCACGGTCAAGATCGGACTGGAACTGTATCTGCGTTACGGCCCGGATGTGGTCGCCTCGATCAGGGGCGCCAGCGGCGTCCGCATCTTCCTGGACCTGAAGCTGCACGACATTCCGGCCACGGTGGGCGCCGCGGCGCGAACCGTCGCGCGCCTGCGCCCTGACCTGCTGACGGTGCACGCCAGCGGCGGTGCCGACGCCCTCCGCGCCGCCGCGGAGGGCGCCCCGGGCACGAGAATCGCCGCGGTCACCTTGCTTACCTCCCTGAACGAGGAACAGCTGGGGCGGATCGGCATGACGGGGAGCGTGCAAGACACGGTGCTGCGGCTGTCAGCGCTCGCGGTCGAAGCCGGCGCCCACGGCATCGTCTGCTCGCCGCGCGAGGTCAGTGCGGTCCGGGCCGAGGTCGGGCCCGGCATCATGCTCATTACCCCTGGCGTGCGGCCCGCGGGCTCAGCCGCCTACGACCAGGCCCGGGTCGCCACGCCCGAGGAGGCCATCAAAGCGGGTGCTGACCTGCTGGTTATCGGGCGCCCGATCACCAGCGCTCCCGACCCCGGCGCGGCCGCGGCCACGATAGCGGCGTCCCTGCGGCGGCTCACGCCAGCTCGGAAGTAAGCGCCTTCTATCAGCCAACGTTAATTGTCGCCGCCGAACCCGATCGCGGTAAGGAAGCGGTAAGCGCGCACAGCAGGGTCATCGCACAGATTCGTATGCGGATGATTGATCGTGTCTTCACCATAGGATGCACATAGCGTTGAAAGGTAAAGTATTTACTCGCCACGTAACTTTGGTCACATGCTCGTTTCCATGGGATTGCAGCGCCTTGGTCTGCCAGTCTGGGTGATGCCCGGGGGGAGTGGCGGCGGGTGCCGTATGGAGTAACCGCTTCAGCGGTCTGAAGCGGTCATCATATGCGCGATCCGGCAGTGGCCAAATCCTTCAACCGATGCAGGCTCGATGCGCGCGGCGTATGCCGGGCGTATTGCCGACGGAGCCGTGGAGTAATCCGTCCATCCCTCGTTCAGGAACGGTGCCAGCCGGCTTACTCTTGCCCGGGATGACCTATCGCGCCGGCCTTGGCGACGGGGTGCCACTCGCAATCGTCCACCGCCGGCCGGGCGGACGGGGGCCGTTTGACCGTTGCTTGATTGCCCATAGTGATGGACTGATCATCCAGAGTAATATCCCTAAATTTATTATGATATAAACGGGGATTCGCGTTGCCTAAAGGTACGCTTACTCGCTAGTTTCCCCCCCACAAGCGTTTTTACCGACGAAACCCGAGGTGACCTCGAGTGGCTCTTCCTCCCCTCACTCCCGACCAGCGCGCGGCGGCCTTGGAGAAGGCCGCCAGAGCGCGTAAAGAACGCGCCGAGGTGAAGAATCGCCTCAAGCGCGGGGCCACAACGCTCTCCGATGTCATCAAGGAAGGTACGACCGATGACATCATTGGCAAGATGAAGGTCTCGGCCTTGCTCGAGTCGATGCCCGGCGTCGGCAAGGTCCGGGCCAAGCAGATCATGGAACGGCTCGGTATCGCCGAGTCCCGCCGCGTACGCGGGCTCGGTGCCAACCAGCGCTCGGCGCTAGAGCACGAGTTCGGTTCGGACATCTGAGGCGGCCAGCGGAATCCGGGAGCGGGCAGGGGGGCATGATCGCCCCGTCCGGAGATTTCGTGCACGACTCCGCCACCCCTGGCGGAGCCGCGAGGATCGGCGGTGGATACTGCCTTTCCATGCGGAAGTTCTCCCGGCTGACCGTGCTCTCCGGGCCCTCCGGGGTCGGGAAGAGCACGGTCATCGCGGAACTACGGCGGTTCTGTCCCGAATTGTGGCTCTCGGTCTCGGTCACCACGCGGTCGCCGCGGGCGGGAGAGGTTGACGGTCGTGAGTATTTCTTTGTCGATGACAAGGAATTCGACCGGATGGCCGCCGGGGGCGAGCTACTGGAATGGGCGGAGTTCGCCGGTAATAAGTACGGAACGCCGCGAAAGCCTCTCGACGAGAAGCTGGCCGGCGGGATTCCGTGCCTCCTGGAGATCGACCTCGAAGGGGCACGTCAGGTGCGGCAGAGCATGCCCGACGCCCGCTTGGTCTTCCTGGCCCCGCCGTCCTGGGAAGAGCTGGTCCGCAGGCTCACCGGGCGCGGCACGGAGCCGCCCGATGTCGTGCAGCGGCGCCTGGCCGCGGCGCGCCGCGAGCTGGCCGCGGAAAGCGAGTTCGACGTGACGCTCGTCAACACGTCGGTCCAGGAGGTGTGCCACCAGGTGGTAGCCTTGGTGCTGGGCTCGGATGAGCCATGCTCCGGCGAGCGTTAAGACTCCAGTGCTGAGGCTCCCGGCCCGATGAGCGGCACCATAAGCGTAGTTAGAGGAAGGCGTGACGTGGCAGGGACTCCCGCGGCAGATGGCATTATCAACCCGCCGATCGACGACCTGCTCAAAGTCGTGGACAGCAAGTACCAGCTCGTGATCATGGCTGCGAAGCGCGCACGGCAGATCAACGCGTACTACTCGCAGCTGGGCGAAGGCCTGCTCGAGTACGTGGGCCCGCTGGTGGAGACCCGGGTCCAGGAGAAGCCGCTCTCGATCGCGCTGCGCGAGGTGCAGCAAGGGCTTCTCAGCGTCGAGCGCACCGAGGGCTGACGCCCGGCCCTTCGGCCCGACGAGCCCGACGAGCCTGACCAGGCAGGGAACACGTGGCACCACAGGTCATTCTCGGCATAACCGCGGGCATTTCGGCTTACAAGGCGTGTGAACTGCTCCGGCGGCTCACCGAAACTGGTCATGACGTCCGGGTGGTTCCCACTCCGGACGCACTGCGGTTCGTCGGCGAGGCGACCTGGGCGGCGCTGTCCGGCCATCCCGTCGCCACCGACCTATGGACGGGAGCCGATCAGGTTCCGCACGTCCGGCTCGGCCAGTCGGCGGATCTCGTGATCGTCGCCCCGGCCACGGCGGACCTCATGGCGCGCGCCGTGGCCGGCATGGCGGGTGACCTGCTGACCGCGACGCTGCTTACCGCCCGGTGCCCGGTGCTGTACGCGCCCGCGATGCACACCGAAATGTGGGAGCACCCGGCCACCCAGGCCAACGTCGCGCTGCTGCGGGATCGCGGGGCGATCGTGCTCGATCCCGCGAGCGGCCGTCTGACCGGTGCTGACTCCGGTCCCGGCCGGCTGCCGGAGCCCGGAGAGATCTTCGCGGCCGCCATGCGGGTTCTGGCGCGGGGCGTCGGCGGCCTCGGCCAGGACCTCGCCGGCCGTAAGGTCGTCATCTCCGCCGGGGGAACCCGGGAAGAGCTTGACCCGGTGCGGTTCATTGGGAACTGGTCCTCCGGCCGCCAGGGATATGCGTTCGCGGAAACCGCCGTCGCCCGCGGGGCCAAGGTCACGGTGGTGGCGGCGAACGTCGCGCTGCCCGACCCGGCCGGTACGCGCGTGATCCGGGTGACCTCCGCGCTGGAGATGCGCGAGGTGGTCCTGGCCGAGGCGGCTGACGCCGACGCGGTCGTCATGGCCGCCGCCGTGGCCGACTTCCGCCCTGCAAAGCGCAGCGGCACAAAAATAAAGAAGAATGATTCCGAACCGGCCCCGATCGGGCTCGTCCGGAATCCGGACATCCTCACCGAACTGTCCGCCCGGCGCAATACGGCCGCCGGATCGCCCGGCCCGCTCCCGGTGGCCCCGCTCCCG
>PLRW01000276.1 GCA_003164955.1 Actinomycetota bacterium | reverse complement strand
GGGGGTCGCCCCCCGGGCCAGCACCAACCGTGACCAGGCCCGTCTCGTAGCCGAGCACGACGAGCTGGGCGCGGTCGCGTGCGGACACCTTCGTCATGATCCGGCTGACGTGCGTCTTGGCCGTGAGCGGGCTGAGGTAGAGGCGGCCGGCGATCTCGTCGTTGGACAGCCCGCACGCGACCAGGGCCAGCACTTGCCGCTCCCGGTCGGTCAGCGTGGACAGGGCCTTGCCCGCGGCCGGGGCCGGGCCGGCCGGGCGGCTGGCCAGGTCGGTGATGAGCCGGCGGGTCACGCTGGGGGACAGCAGGGCGTCGCCGCGCGCGACCACCCGGATCGCCTGGAGCAGGTCGGCGGGCTCGGTGTCCTTGACCAGGAACCCGCTCGCGCCGGCCCGGATGGCCTGGAACACGTACTCGTCCGACTCGAACGTAGTCAGGATGATCACCTTGACCCCGGCGAGGTCGTCGTCCGCGGCGATCCGGCGGGTCGCCTCCAGGCCGTCGACCCCCGGCATCCGGATGTCCATCAGGATGACGTCGGCGCGTTCGCGGCGGGCCAGCTCGACCGCCTGCTGCCCGTCCACGGCCTCGCCGACCACCTTGAGGCCGCTGTCCGCCTCGAGCAGCACCCGGAACCCGGCCCGGATCAGCGCCTGATCATCGGCGAGCAGCACGCGGATCATGACGCCCCCCGCGCCGGCTGATAACCCGCCCGCTCCCCCTCCGCGACTCCAGCCTCCTCGCCAGTGTCCGTCCCGCCCGCGCCGTCCGTCCTGCCCGCGCCGTCCGTCCTGCCCGCGCCGTCCGTCCCGCCCGCAACCTCAGCCCCCCCCATACCGTCAGCCTCATCCGTAACGTCAGCCCCGTCTGCAACCTCAGTCTCTTCCACACTGTCAGTCTCATCCGTAACGCCCGCCCCGTCTGCAACTCTGGGCTCCTGGGTCACAGTGGTCTCCCCAGGTTCGCTTGCTCCGGGGGCGGGCAGCCGGGCCACGACCCGGAAACCGTTCGCGGACAGCGGTCCCGCCACGATCGTGCCCCCGACCGACACGGCCCGTTCTCGCATCCCGGCCAGGCCATGTCCCGTGCCCGGAGGGCGCTCGGCGGACTCCGCGTCGCGCGGGCCGGTCATCCCCGCTCCGGAACCGGTCCACGCGGCGTGACCGAGGCCGGTGTCGGTGACCTCGACCAGCAGTTCCGCGTTCAGGTAGGTGAGCGACACGGCGGCGCTCGCCGGGCCGGCGTGCCGGATCGTGTTGGTCAGTGACTCCTGCACGATCCGGTAGGCCGTCAGCTCGACGGCCGCGGACAGCGCCCGCCGTGGGCCGGCCACGCTGAGCGTCGTATCCAGGCCGGCCTGCCGGGCCCGTTCGATCAGCGCTTCGAGCTGGGCGATGCCGGGCGTGGGCTGCGTGGGGTCGGTCTCGTCGGCGCGCCGTAGCACGTTGAGGATGGCCCGCAGTTCGCGCAGGCCGTCCTTGCTCGCCGCCTTGATCGTCAGCAGCGCCTGCTGGCCCACCTCGGGCCGTTCGGTGGCCACGTGGGCGGCCGCACCGGCTTGAACGTTGATCGTCGCCATCGTGTGCGCCACGACATCGTGCAGGTCACGAGCAATCCGCAGGCGTTCCTCGTCGACCCGGCGCTGGGCTTCCTGGCCGGCGCGCTCCTCGATCGAGGCGACGTATGCGCGCCGGCTGGCGATGGCGATGCCGCCCAGGCAGCCGGCCGCGATCAGCCCCGGGATGAGGTAGAAGCCCGCGCCGGTCGGCCCGAACGGGTTGTGCGCCGCGGTGGCGGCCATCAGCACCACGAGGACCGCCGCGGACCAGGCGATCGCCCGCCGCGGGGTCTCCTTGGTGGCCAGCGTGTACACGGCGACGACGGGCGCGAGCAGGGCCGCGCCGTTGACGTAGCCGAGCAGCGAATACACCGCCACGGCGCCGGCGGACACGGTGAGCACCAGCCGTGGCCACCGGTTCCGCCAGGCGAGGACCAGACTGGCCGCGGCGACCAGGAGCAGTGCGGCCGTCGGGGTGTGGGCCGCCGCGGACGTCGCGGGCATCTTGTCGCTGATCTGCCGCGGGTGGGCTTCGCCGTAGGCCCCGAAGACGGTCAAGACGGTCAAGAGCCCGGCGTAGATGGCGTCCCGCACCGGCGAGCGCCGCCACCACCACGGCGCCTGCTGCGGACTGTCCATGGGGCCAGCGTAGGCCCCGGCGTTGCGTTCGGGCGTCCTCCCGCGGGTGGCGATCTGCTACTCCGCACGCAGTAAGGCTCGCGGGGCCCGGGCCGGGCGAGGGCCGGGCGAGGGCCGGGTCTACCGCAGGGCGGTCACGCAGAGCCAGCCGGGGATCTCCCAGAAATCGTCGCGGCTGGCCGAGCTGGCCGCGCGGATGAGATAGCTCAGCACCACGATCCAGAACACCAGGAACACCGGGCCCATGACGAAGAGCGCGGCATTGGGGCTGTCCAGGAGGAGCAGCCCGCCGATGATCGCCCCCGAGACGGCGAACAGCGTCGTGGTGAGGGTCAGGTTGAACGCCTGCACCGCGTGGGACCGGATGAAGATTGAACTGTTCCGCTTGACCAGGTAGATGACCAGCGGGGCCAGCAGCCAGAAGAAGATCGCGCCCAGGTAGCAGGCCATGGCCCACTTGGCGTCAGGGCCGGGGCCGTGCTGGCCGGTGACTGCGGCCGGCTGGCTCGAGGGGATCGAAGGGCCGGGATGGCTGCCGTCCGGCTGGGCCGCGGAGCCGGACTCGTCCCCGTCCGGCGGCCCACCTGCCGGGGTGGCGCCGCCGGGCGCCCGGTCCGCTATCAGCGCAGGCTCGGCCGGGAGCGGCTGGCCCAGAGACCAGCCCTCGTGGTGTTCCTGCAGGCCACGAGGGACTCCGCGTCCCCATGCCGCCGGCTGAGCTGGATCGATCATCATCCCTCGCGTTTTGTCCCGTGCACCCGTTACGTTACCGTCGGCCCCGCCGCACGCGGACCGCAGGCTGACGGCGGGATCCCGGCCCCGGTCAGCCCGCCCCGGCTTCGGTCACGAAGTCGATGAGCTCCTCCACCCGCCCGAGCAGTTCCGGTTCCAGGTCGGAGAAGGTGCGCACCGAGCGCAGGATCCGCTGCCACCCGGCGGCGGGGGTATCGCCCCAGCCGAGGGCGCGCAGCGTCCCTTCCTTCCACGGCGTCCCGCGCGGGACGTCTGGCCAGCGGGCGATCCCGATGACCGACGGCTTGACCGCCTGCCAGATGTCGATGAACGGGTGGCCGACGATCAGCACGTCGGGCGAGCGAACCCCGGCGGCGATCCGGCTCTCCTTCGATCCGGGCACAAGGTGATCGACCAGCACACCCAGCCGCCGGCCCGGCCCCGGCCGGAACTCGGCCGTGATCTCCGGCAGATGGTCCACGCCCTCCAGATACTCGACGACCACGCCCACGTCACGCAGGTCGTCGCCCCAGATCTTCTCCACCAGCTCCGCGTCGTGCCGCCCCTCGACGTAGATGCGGCTGGCCCGGGCTACGCGGGCCCTCGACGACGGCGCCGCGACCGACCCGGAGGCCGTCCGGGCGAGGGCGGACGGCACGTCCGCCTGCACGGCCGGGCGCACCAGCGTCACGGGCCGTCCCTCGAAGAGGAAAGCCGCGGGTGTGAGCGGGAACACGCGCCGTCTCCCCTGCCGGTCTTCCAGCGTGACCGCGGCCTTGTCGCAGCCGACCACCGCGCCGCAGAACCGGCCCTCGGCGTCCTCGACCACCAGCCCGCGCGCCGCCTCTACCTGCGGAACCGGCCTCCGCTGGCGCCTTCTTCCGGCGGCGAGAACATCGGATCCGTAGCTTTGGCTTCGCACGGCACGCCTCCTTCAGTACCTCCGCTTGGCCCGGACCGTACCGGATTGTCCCCCGGCCGGGGGAAACGCCACGCCGCGGGAACAACGGTCACACACGTCCGTTCGGTATAACGATGCGTCGCAGCATCTACCAGCCGCACAAGTGCCGGCGCAAAGCCATCCATGGGACAATAGACTTAGCACTCGGGAAGCTTGAGTGCCAGGGAGGTGAACACGTGCTGGACGAGCGGAAGCTTGCTGTTCTTCGCGCCATCGTGGAGGACTACGTGTCCACCCACGAACCCGTGGGATCCAAGGCGCTTGTCGACCGGCACAACCTCGACGTGTCACCGGCGACCATCCGCAACGACATGGCGGTGCTCGAAGAGCAGGGATACATTACCCAGCCGCATACGAGCGCCGGGCGGGTGCCGACGGACAAGGGCTACCGCCTGTTCGTGGACCGGCTGTCCCATATGAGGCCGTTGTCCGCGGCCGACCGGCGCGCCATCCAGACCTATCTCGCGCAGGCCTACGGCCTCGACGACGTGGTGATGCGGACGGTGCGGCTGCTCGCGCAGCTCACCCGCCAGGTGGCCGTCGTGCAGTACCCGTCGCTGACCCGTTCGGTGGTCCGCCACATCGAGCTGGTCCGGCTGGCGACGGAGAAGCTGCTGGTCGTGCTGATCACCGACACCGGCCGGGTGGAGCAGCGGACGGTGGACCTGCCGGACCCGTGCGAGGATGCGGACGTCGCCCACCTGCGCGCGCTGCTGAACGCCAGCCTGGACGGGCGCAGGCTGACCGAGGCGGTGCGGATCGTGGCCGGCCTCACCGATAGCGTCCCGCCCGCAGGCCGGCCGAATGCGGCCGCGGTGTTCGCGGTGATCATGGCCAACCTCGAGGAGCGGAAGGAGGAGCGGATCGTGTTCGGCGGGACCGCTAACCTGGCCGCACCGGACTTCTCCCAGGGCCTCCGGGAGGTCCTGCAGGCGCTGGAGGAACAGGTCGTACTGATGCGGCTGCTCGGCCAGGCGAGCGACGAGTCGCTGCTATCCGTGATGATCGGCACGGAGAACCCGGTCGAAGGGCTGCAGACCACGTCCCTGGTGAGCAGCGGTTACGGTTCGGGCGGGGAGACGCTGGCCAAGCTGGCCGTGCTCGGCCCGACACGGATGGACTACCCCGGGACGATGGGAGCGGTAAGCGCGGTGGCACGGTATGTTGGCGAAATCCTGATGGAGAGCTAGTGGCGACCGAGTACTACTCCGTCCTCGGAGTCCGCCGTGACGCGGCGCCGGACGAGATCAAGAGGGCGTACCGGCGGCTGGCCCGGGAGCTTCACCCTGACGTCAATCCCGATCCGCAGACCCAGGAGCGGTTCAAGGAGATCACGCAGGCCTACGAGGTGCTCTCCGACCCGGAGAAGCGCCAGATGTACGACATGGGCGGGGATCCGTTCGGCCGCGCCGACGCCGGCCCCGCCGGGGGGGGCGGGTTCGGGCCCGGGTTCCCGTTCAGCGACATCATGGACGCGTTCTTCGGCGCGGGCGCGGGGGGAGCGACGGCGCGTGGCCCGCGCAGCCGCGCCCGCCGGGGCCGGAACGCAACGATCCGCGTCGAGCTGGACCTGTCGGAGTGCGCGTTCGGCGCGACCCGCGAGCTGACCGTCGATACCGCCGTGGTCTGCCCGACCTGCTCGGGCGAGGGCACCGCGCCGGGCACCCACCCGGAGACCTGTGACGTGTGCGGCGGCCGTGGTGAGGTGAGCCAGGTCGCGCGCTCGTTCCTGGGCCAGGTCGTGACGTCGCGGCCGTGCCCGCGCTGCGGCGGGTTCGGCACGCTGCTGCCCCGTCCCTGCCCCGAATGTGACGGCGACGGCCGGGTCCGTACCCGCCGGACCATCAAGGTGCGTATTCCGGCCGGCGTGGAGGACGGGACGCACATCCAGCTGGCGGGCGAGGGTGAGGTCGGCCCCGGTGGGGGCCCGCCCGGTGACCTGTTCCTGGAGATCGCGCAGCGCCCGCATCCGATCTTCGAGCGCCAGGGCGACGATCTGCACTGCACGGTGACCATCCCGATGGTCGCCGCCGCGCTGGGGGCGACCCTGAATGTGGAGAGCCTGGACGGTCCGGTCGATATCGACATCCGGCCCGGTACCCAGTCCGGTCAGGTGATTCCGCTGTACAACCACGGGGTGCAGCACCTGAACAGCTCGGGCCGCGGGGATCTGACTATCCACGTAACGGTGGAGACGCCCGCCCGGCTCGATCCCGAGCAGGAAAAGCTGCTGCGCGAGCTGGCGAAGATGCGCGGCGAGGAGTCGCCCCCGGGCAAGTTCTCCCCGGGATCGCATGGCTTCTTCTCCCGCCTGCGCGACGCCTTCAACGGCCGCTAGGGCAGCCCTGATGCCGGTGCCGGTGCTGATGTGCGCGGTGAAGCCGGTGGTGCGTTGACCGCACCGGTTTTCCTGGCCGACGGCGCGGACCTGAGCGGGGACGTGATCGTGCTGACCGGCCTCGAGGGCCGTCACGCCGCCACGGTCCGCCGGATCCGCCCCGGAGAACGCGCCGACGTGACCGATGGTAAGGGTCTGCTCGCTGAGTGCGTGGTGACGGCGGCGGCCGGCAGCCGGGTCGAGCTGCGTGTCCGGGCGCGGCGCGAGGTGCCGGCTCCCGAGCCGCGGATCTCCGTCGTGCAGGCCCTGGCCAAGGGTGATCGGGCCGAGCTGGCCGTGGAAACGATGACCGAGGTCGGCGTCGACGTCATCGTGCCGTGGGCAGCGGAACGCTCCGTGGCCCGCTGGCCGGCCGACCGCGCGGCCAAATCGCTCGCGCGGTGGCGTTCGGCTGCCCGCGAGGCCTCCAAGCAGGCCCGGCGGCCCCGGATGCCCGAGGTGACCGAGGCGGCTTCCTCGGCGGGGGTGGCCACCCTGCTGGCCGGCGCGGTCTGCGCTATCGTGCTCGAGCCGGCGGCCGCGCAGGCGCTGTCCCGGCTGGCCGTCCCGGTGAGCGGCGATATCGTCCTGGTCGTCGGGCCGGAGGGGGGCATCAGCCCCGTGGAGATGGCGGCATTCGCGGACGCGGGCGCGATCGCGGCCCGGCTCGGGGAGTCGGTCCTGCGGACCTCGACGGCCGGAGCGGTGGCCGCTGCCGTGCTGATGACCGCCACCGGCCGCTGGTAACGGGCGGTCGGCAGCCGGGGTGGTGATAGTACGGCGCGCAGGCCGTTACCTGGCCTCCGGCGCCGTCTGCCGCATGCGCCGGTGTGCCCCGGCTGGGTGCCGCCGCACTGCCGACATTGTCCGCCCCCGGCTGCCCGGGGTCCCAGTGCCCGGGGCCGCAGTGCCCGGGGCCGCAGTGCCCGGGGCCGCAGTGCCCGGGGTCCCAGTGCCCGGGGTCCCAGTGCCCGGGGTCCCAGTGCCCGGGGTCCCAGTGCCCGGGGTCCCAGTGCCCGGGGTCGGGGACCCCCCGGACGACGCCGATTCCGAGGGCGTCGGGCTCGGCTGCTCGGTGGGCCGCTCGGTGGGCCGCGGCGTCGAAGCCGCCACGGACGGCAGCTTGGACGCCACAGCGGAGGCCGGCTGCGCGGGGGACGCCGGTGGGGTCGGGCCCGCGCACGTCTTGGACGGGAACGTGTAAGCGCTCTGGGCCGCCGTAGTGCCCGAACTGGAGCTGGAAGCCGGCGTCCTGGAGCCGGAAGC
>PLRW01000009.1 GCA_003164955.1 Actinomycetota bacterium | reverse complement strand
GCATAGCCGTGAGCCTGCTGCTGGAAAGGCCCGCGCCATCAACCGGCGCATACTGGAAGCCGAGCGCGCCGGCCAGGCAACCGTCCTCGCGAGCCCAGCCTTCGAGCGGATCGCGCACCCGTCCGCCGGCGCGGACGGGCGGAGGACCCCGGCCCTCAGGTTCGGCGATCCCCGGGTAACCGCCCTGGCGGGCGCGCTCGCCGCCACCCTCACCGCAGCGACCGGCATCACCAGCAAGAGCCTCCGCGCCTTAATAACCGGGCTGCTGCACACCCCCTACGCCCCCGGCCAGATGACCTACGACCTGCGCCGGCTCCGCCTCGTCGGCCTCATCCACCGGATAGAGCACACCAGCACCTACGCCCTGACCCCCGACGGCATCAAGTTCGCCGTCTTCCACACCAAGCTCTGCAACAGGCTGCTCCGCCCCCTCATGGCCGCCGACCAGGCACAGGCACCACCAGAACTCCGGCAGGCCCTGGACGTCATCAGCCAGCACGTCGATGACTACATCAGCCGCGCCCGCCTTGGCAAAGCCGCGTGAAAACTTGACACAAACGTCCAGAAGCTAGAGACCAAGGATAGCTAGCCCTGGCTATTCACCAACGACTTGTGGCTGGTGGGCGCGGCAGCAATGAAAAGTGCTCCTGAACTGGGACGATAAGAGTGTCGAAGCCCTTATCAAACCCCAGATCGAGGAGCACCTTCGGAGTGCATGCTACCGGGTGGTCGCAGGGCCTGGACGTCACTGCTGACGGTCAGGGAATCGTGTCGCATGCCGGGCTGGTCCTGCTGCGGGCACTGGCCGACAGGACCGGCCTGACCAGCGGGCTGTCGCGGGCGCTGGCCACGCCGCGGCTGCTGGTCCATGACCGGGGCCGGGTGCTGGCCGACCTGGCCGCCGCGATCGCTGGCGGCGCGGAGGTGATCAGCGACTTCGCTGTGGTCCGGCATCAGGAGCAGTTGCTCGGCCCGGTCGCCTCGGTGCCCACGGCCTGGCGGTTGCTGGATGAGATCGCCTCGGGCGGGCCGCGGGCGCAAGCGCGGATCACCAGGGCGGTGAATGCCGCCCGGCGGTCGGCGTGGGCGGGGATCGGGGCCCGTCATGGCGCCATCCCCGGTATCGCGATCGCGGACAGGACGCTGGAGGGGGTGACGTGCATCCGGCTGGATGCCACCGTCGTCCCGGCGCACTCGGACAAGGCCGGGGCTGAGCCGAATTTCAAAGGTTATGGCCATCATCCGTTGCTGGCGTACTGCGATAACACCGATGAGCCGCTGGCCGCGATGATGCGCCGCGGCAGCGCCGGATCGAACACGACCGCTGATCACCTGCAGGTGCTCGGTGACGCGATCGCGGCGCTGCCGCCTGCGTTCCGGCGGCGGCTGATGGTCACCGCGGATGGGGCCGGGGCCAGCCATGGGCTGATCACCCGCCTCGATCAGCTGGCGTCCCGGCCCGGGCATCAGCTGACCTACTCCGTCGGCTGGGAACTCGGCGCCCGTGAGCGGGCCGCGATCCGCCTGGTCCCGGCGCAGGCCTGGCAGATCGCCATCGACCAGCGCTGCGAGGTGCGCGAGCGCCGGACCGCTGCCGCCTGCCCGGACCGGTCCTGCGGGCATGCACGGTGCTGGATCGAAGAAGCCCACGTCACCGAGCTGACCGGGCTGCTGCGCGAAGGCCCTCACGGCGACCAGCTGGACGGCTGGCCCGCCAGCATGCGGGTCTTCGCCCGCCGGGAGCGGCCGCATCCCGGCGCCCAGCTGACCCTGTTCGAGACCGGCGACGGCTGGCGTTACACCCTCTGGGTGTCGAACGTGCCCGCTCAGCTGCGCGGCTGGCGGGCCCAGCTCGCCTACATCGACGCCACCCACCGGGTGCACGCGCGGGTGGAGGACTGCATCCGCACCGGGAAGGACTGCGGGATCGGCCGGTTCCCCTCGCATGATTTCGCGATGAACTCCGCGTGGCTGGCCGCCGCCTTAATCGCCGCGGCCTTGCTGTCCTGGCTGCGGCTGCTCGCCCTGGACGGCGACCTGGCCAGAGCAGAACCAAAGACCCTGCGTTACCGGATCCTGCACACCGCCGGGAAACTGGTCCGCGGCGGCCGCCGTCGGCACCTGAAAATCCCCGCCACCTGGCCCTGGGCACAGGCCATCGCCACCGCCTGGACCCGGATCACCGCCCTGCCCCACGCACCCTGACCGCCAGCAAGCCACCCCTGCGATACCGAAGGAGCAACCCCGGGGCCTGTGGAACCCCCGGCCACCGGCCCGCCAGCCGGGCCACCGTCATACCCCGACCCTAAAATCGCGAACTGTTCAGCGGTTCAACCGCCGTCCCTGACCAGCCCTCCGCCCGCGTGAATGATCTGGGCTAGTGAAGCGCGATGGGTTCACAGGCCAGAACTGCGATAGCGTAATCGTTATCATCGTTGCCATACCACAGGTACAGTTGACCCCCGGCTATCCGGCTGTGCGGGCTGGGTTGTCTGGTCGTGCCCGGCCAGGGCATATGAGTAGCCTCGCTGACATAATCTTGCAGCTCATCGAGAACCCGTTCGGCGAAGTAGATAGTTTGTTCCTTTTCCTCCTCAGTCGCGTGCACCCCGAAATAACTGGGAAGGTCCACCCGCACCTGGCCGATGTCATAGGTGTTCTGCTGGCCGGGGAACCTTCCCTCATCCCCGGAGTAACGCAGTCCGCCGTCTTCGGCGGTCACGTAAAACCCGTCCGGGACGATCGCGGCCAGCCGTTCCGCGAGAACGGTGATGAAATGGTCTGGTGTGCCCGTAATTGGCATGCCCTCCCCATCAATCTTCTGCATGCGGCCAATTACCATGTACTCGTGCTCGGACTGTGGCCTCTCCAAGTACATGTCGAACTCTACCCGGTCGCCTGCCGAAAACTCACTGTAGTTGCCGCTAAACCACACGTCGTGTGGCAGATCATCGGGCGTGATAACACCTGAGTCTGTATCTCTATCGTATAGCTTAACCGTACCTTTAAACGGTACCTCTGGCTTCCTAAATAAACCCCCGCCGTTGTTACCTGCTATATCTCTACTACTGCCATCTGATCGCACGATTCGCATGGTGAGCTCCCTCAGCCTGTACCAGGGTTAGGCACCTTGCATTCTATGTCTCGGTCGGCCTCAGCACCGGTCGACCCCTTGATGAGCCAGAGGAACGCGATGTCGTCGCCCGTCTTGATCGTCCCGGTGCGATTACTGTGGTATATGTTGTACTTGAGCAGCCTGGCGTGGAAGTTATAGGGCAACTTTTCTTTGTGGGCGCTGTAAGGCGGATTGATAGCCTTCCCGTTGACGGATGCATATGTTATGGCCACGGTGACTTCCGGCCCCAGGTCCTTGGTTGCCGTCTTCGTCAGGACGAAGCCCCAGGTGAGCCAGCCGTTTTGAGACCGCTGGAAGGAGATATTAGCAACGGCATTCGACCATGTACCTGTGCACTGGCCGTTGCCTGGTGTTCTGGTGGCCGCCTGTGCTGACGCGGGCGCGACCAGGGCCGCGACCAGCGCCACCGAGGCAGCAGCGGTGATGATGATCTTCTTCATAATCCTCTTTGTTCCTTCCCTGCACGCGCACCGATCCGACGCCGCTGACCAGCGCATACTCTAAGTGGCCGCCCGCTAGATGGCAATAGGCCTATGCGCCTTTGACCCCATTGCCCTTAACCCATCGCCATTGAACCGTGGCTATGACGCCAGCTCAAAGAGCTTGTCGCCTGCGACCGTGATCATGAACCGTTCGTCAATCCCGAGCTGCACGCGGCCACTAATCGCGCTCCGGGTAAATCGGGTGACGGTGCAAGTCGCTTCCCGAACCAGGAACTCAGTGCCCAGAACGATCCGGTCACCCTCCTTGAGGTCCGTCGCTGCCCTGCCACTGGCCGAGATGTCTTCCTGTGCGCTCATGGTGATTCCCCCCTCGGTAGCTGAACGATAAGGCTGCCGGTCTCCGCACCGCTGGCATTGAAGAAGACCACCGTGTAGCTGCCGACCGTGACATCAGTCGCGCTGGGGTTGGTGAACGTCATTGTTCATCCGGCGGTGTCCTGCCGGCTGTCCACAACGCAATGCCAGTTGAGCGTCTGAGCGGGCGGGCTGTTGTTTTGCGCAGCTACAGCGCCACCAAGTTCGCGCTC